>NZ_QRGQ01000003.1:0-215930 GCF_003367205.1 Arthrobacter sp. RT-1 | reverse complement strand
GTCCCTGATCCCGGCCAGCCAAAAGGAACGCGAAGCGGCCGACCAGCTCAAGACCGCCGCGCAGCCCCTGGCCACCCAGGTCACCGACGCCGCCAAGGACATGGTCCAGGACCTCAAGGAACCGGCCCAGGAAGCCATGGAAAACGTCAAGGCCACCGCCACCGACGCAGCCCAGAACGTCAAAGCCGAAGGCCAGCACGCCGCCACCGACGTCAAGGACCGCGCCACCGACGCCAAAACCAACGTCCAAAACACCTGACCCGCCACTGGACGCGGCACCAAGAGGCACGAGCACCATCTGAGAGGCCGGCCCCGCCATCCGCGGAGCCGGCCTTTCAGTTTTCGCACCCTTATCGAGAGGACACCCCATGGCCACTCATGACGCATCCGAGACCAGCACTGCCAAGGCAGGCCAGGCCCCGGATCCAAATGATTCACGGAAACCGGACAGCCCCAAGGACTTGGACAAGCCGAACTGGAAGTACATTGCCAAGAAGACCCTGCGGGAATTCAACAAGGATCAGTGTCCCGACCTTGCCGCGGCCCTGACCTACTATGCGGTGCTTTCGCTGTTCCCGGCCATCCTGGCACTCGTTTCACTGATCGGGATTTTCGGGGATCCGCAAAAAACCACCGACGCCCTCCTGCAGATCGTGCGTGGTTTCGCTCCGGCTGAGACGGTCAACACTGTCAGCGGCACCGTCGCGGAACTGGCCAACGCGCCGGCCGCAGGGTTCACGCTGGTCATTGGCCTCGCCACCGCCCTCTGGTCCGCGTCGGGGTACGTAGGGGCTTTCGGCCGCGCCATGAACCGCGTCTACGAGGTGGATGAGGGCAGGGCGTTCATCAAGCTCCGCGGCACCATGCTCGCAGTCACGCTGCTCGCCATTGTGATCATTGCCCTCCTCGCCGGCATGCTGGTCCTCAGTGGCCCGGTCTCCGAGGCCGTGGGCGGGCTGATCGGCCTCAGCGGCGTGTTCCTCACGGTCTGGAACATCGCCAAATGGCCGGTGATGGTGGCCCTGATCATCGTCATCATCGCGGTCCTCTACTACGCCACTCCCAACGTCAAGCAGCCAAAGTTCAAGTGGATGAGCATGGGTTCCGGCATTGCCCTGTTCGTGTTCCTGCTCGCCTCGCTCGGCTTCGGGTTCTATGTGGGTAACTTCGGCAACTACAACAAGACCTACGGTGCACTGGGCGGCGTCATCGTCATGCTGCTGTGGCTCTGGATCCTGAACATGTCGCTGCTCTTCGGCGCAGAGTTCGACGCCGAAATGGAGCGGGGCCGCCAGCTCCAGGCAGGTATCGAGGCGGAAGAGACCATTCAGCTGCCGCCGCGTGACACCAAGAAGAGCGAAAAGCTGCAGAAACAGGAAGAAGAGGACATCAAGCACGGACGGGAACTGCGCGAGAAGTACAGCGCAGATGACGACCAGGCTGACGATTCAGGCGAGGACCGGAGCTCAGGGCGGGAAACGCAGCCGCACCGCGACCGCGTCCGCGACAAGGTGCAGGACCGCACCACGCGCGACGACGACGGCCAGGGAAACGGCGGCCGTTAGGCACGCAGCCCAAAGGACTAGGCAGGACCTCCACAATGGGGGAAAATTGTTGTGGAGGTCCTGTTCAAGTTTCCCGGGTTGTCGGCAGCCCGGGGCAAGGCGGGGCCGGCGGTGAGATGGCCTCTTCTGAGACCGAGGCCAGTCCCCCCAGTCGCCGTCGGCCCCCTCGATCCGGTTGAACCGGCGGGGGTCCCGGCACATTTAGAGGGCACGACTGGACAAAATGATCCGTACTGCAATACTTTCATGATTACTCTGCTGGCCCTTTTGGTGCCGGCAGGGCCGCTGAAGCAGATACGGCGGGATCACGGTCGACCCTTAATGAGCGGACATGCCTGCTACCCACTTTGAAGATTTTCTTGCCGAAGCAGTTGTTCCGGACAGGGAGCCCGGACTGGGCCTCGGACGCGACGAGCTTTATGGCCTATACACCAGCTGGTGCCTGCTCCACAAAGCCCAGCTGCAACCTCCCGAAGCCCTCTGGGAAGCGTTGCAGGAGCAGGGCATCAACCCCGACAGCAACAACTTCTCAATGACGGGTCCTGCCGCGGCTGACTACATCGTCGCCAGCGCTCCTGACCTGGTCTGACATTCCCGCCCTGCCTTTGCTGGCTTTTTGCAGGTCAGGCGCATGCGCGCATCTGTTGCAGTGTTGTGCGTCTGGCTAGCATAAAAGCATGACCGGCGGCATTCTGGTCCGCCGGTCACCAGCCGAAGGGAGAAATGCCATGGGTTTGGATGACAAGATCGAGAATGCCGCCGAGAAAATGGGCGGCAAGGCCAAGGAAGCCTCGGGCCGGGCTACGGATGATCCGGCGCTTGAGTCCGAAGGCAAGATGGACCAGAGCAAGGCCGACCTGAAGCAGGCCGGCGAGAAGGTCAAGGACGCCTTCAAGAAGGAATAGGTCCAGGCACAAGGGCTGCTGCGTTTACCGCAGCAGCCCTTTTTCGTGTCCGGCTTGCCGGATGAGGGTTCCGGACGCTTACGACGACGGTTCGGTCACCGCAGCGGAGGCGGCCATGATTTCGGCGTTGACCATCCATGCCAGCTGTTCCAGGCGCTCAATGGCGGCGTGCAGCAGGTCGGCACTCGTGGGATCTTCTTCATCAACCTCGTCATGCACGTCGCGCATCGTCTTCACGGCGCGTTCCAGCCTGCCGGTGATCAGCTTGACGGTGTCCTTGGTGGAGGTCAGGCCCTCCGGAAACTCCTCAAGGCGGTTGTCCGCCGTGACCGTGCTGCTGCGTCCGTCGGGAAGGGCATGCAGGGCACGCATCCGCTCCGCTGTCTGGTCCGCGAAGAGCCGTGCGGCAGCAATGATCTCATCGAGCTGAAGGTGCAGGTCCCGGAAGTTGGTGCCCACCAGGTTCCAGTGCGCCTGCTTACCCTGCAGGTGCAGCTCAATCAGGTCGGTGAGGACCATCTGCAGGTTGCTGGCAAGGGTGGGTGACGCTTTCATCATTTTCCTCCGTTGCGGCCTGTCCGGCTTCCCGTCAGCCGGACGCTTATGCTCAGCATACTTACAATTGGGGTGCGGCCAGTCAAACCGGCCCCAGACCGGAGACGCGTCAGAGGATGCGGGCCAGCGCGAATCCGTCCCAGCCCTTGGAACCCACCGTTTGGATGACCGTTGCGTCCAGCGCCGGGTGCTCCCCCAGCAGCCTGAGGGCCTCGATGATGCCGGGGGCGTTGACCGGGTCCATGGACGGGTCCAGCACCGCACCTTCCCAAATGGTGTTGTCCAGCACCACGGTGGCACCCGGCCGCCCCAGCCGCACCGCCCACTCCAGGTACTGGCTGTCGTTTTCCTTGTCGGCATCGATGAAGATGAAGTCGAAGGGCTCCCTGTCCTCTTCCTCGAGCGAAGCCAGGGTGTCCAGTGCAGGCCCCAGCCGGATCTCCACCTTCTCGCCCAGCCCGGCAGCATCGATGTTGGCCCAGGCCACTTCCGCATGCTTGGGCAGGAATTCGCACGTCACCAGCGTGCCGTCGTCGGGAAGGCCGCGGCCCATCCAAATGGTGCTGAAACCGGCGAGGGTTCCGATTTCCAGGATGCGGCGGGCGCCGGACAGCTGGACCAGGAGCTTGAGGAGCTTTCCCGCGTTGGGTGCCACCTCGATGGCCGGCATGCCCGCCTCGGCGGCGGAGTCAATGGCCTGCTGCAGTGCAGGGTCCGGATGAACCACAACGTCAGACAGGAACTTTTCGGTGGCGATCCACTCCGGACGGGGCTTGTGCTCGAACATTGCCACAGTTTGGCACGGAGCGACGTACGGGTCCAGAGACTGGCAGGTCCTGGAACTCCCCGGAGGCCTGCGGCTCAGGAACCGTCGGTCAGGGCTTCCTCCAGGCGGTCCACCTTGGCAGTGAGTTCACCGGTGTAGCCGGGCCGGATGTCAGCTTTGATCACCAGGGACACCCGGCTGCCGTACTGCCCCACTGCCTCAGTGGCGCGCTTGACGACGTCGAACACCTCGTCCCATTCGCCCTCGATGGTGGTGAACATCGAATCCGTCTGGTTGGGCAGTCCCGACTCCCGGACGATTTTCACCGCGGCGGCAACGGCGTCGTGCACGGACGCGTCACCAGGCCGGGAACCTTCGCTGGGAACGCCGGAGGGGGCAACGGAAAAAGCAAGCAGCATAAGGCCAGTCTGCCACGCGCCAGGGGCCGGTGCAGGGGCGGATGGGGTGCTTCCGTCACAATGAGCACCTACCCCCCAGTAACGGTGAACGCCTGCAGCTCCGTTGCTAACCTTTTCGCATGAGTCTCGCCGTCGCCCGTAAGCCCCTTCGTGCCGACGCGGCGCGCAACGTGGACAAAATCATCACAGCGGCGCGGCAGTGCTTCCGTGAGTTTGGCCCGGATGTCCCCCTGCAGACCATCGCAGTGACCGCCGGCGTCGGCCCGGCCACCCTCTTCCGGAATTTCGCGGACAAGGAGGAACTGGTCCTTGCCGCGCTGAACCGGCAACTCCGGCTGACCGTGGATCCCGTGATTGACGGTGCCCTGGCGGACATCGACGCCGCTGCGGGCCTGTTCCGGGTGCTGGAGGCGCTGATGGATGCTGCCAGCGCGGACGCCAACCTGCTGGGAGCCGTGGCCGGGCGCCGGGAGCTGCTGACCGGCATTTCGGGTTCCCTCATGGAATCCATCAGCGTTTTGTTGGTCCGCGGCCAGGGACAGGGGAGCCTGCGGGCGGACATCTCCATGACCGATATGTTCCGCCTGCTCGCCATGCTGATCGGAGTGGTGGACACCATGGAACCGGGCTCGGACGCCTGGCAGCGTCCGCTGGCTCTGGTGGAAGATGCCATCCGGACCACGCGGCCAAGCCGGCCGCTTCCTGCCCACGTGCCGGTGCCGGCTTCCGCTTCCGCCGCACTGCCGGCCGGTATCCTGCCCGGGTAGCTTGCTGCCCACGGATATGTACCAGCCTTCATAGCCTCCAACTTCGACCATTGTGGGCGCCCAGCAGGTGCCATAGACTTCTAGAGGGTTACGCAGCCAGCCTCTGTACATTCGAGATGGAGAGCCATCCCCATGAAGCAGTTCCTGCATTTCCGGCGCCCAACGGTCGCAGTGCGATGAACAGTTCCAAGCTGTCGCGCTACCTCAACGATCCGCGGGGGCCTGAAGAGGTCCTTCCCACGCTCACCTCGGGGGAACTGGCGGACCTGCTGGACGGCCTCTACCAGAATCTGGACACTCCCGAACCGGAATTTGGCGCGGAGGCCTGGTACGAAATGGCCGTCGAAGAGAGCTGCCGCAGGAGCGTCTCGCCGGACGGCGCCGCCCACGGAGTGGCATAGCAACTCCCCCGGTCCCTGGGCCCCCGCAATTCCCACCCTGCGCATCAGGGCTTGTATCCGCGAGCCAGGGCTTCTTTCCGCCAGGCTCTTTTTGGCCTGCTAGCCGCGATGTCCGGAGCCGTTGTGTTCAGGGTGCTGGTGGTGTTCGTTGGGGATGTGGTCCTTCGCCTGCAGGAGATGCTGCTGCAGCTTCTCCTCGGCGTCCCGGCGGCGCCGCGCGGTATCACGCATTTCCCGGGTGGATTCGGATCCCCGGGGGTCAAGATAGCTGGTGCGGGATTTTGCCTGGTACTCCCCTGCCGGCATACCCGGCAGTTGCTTTTCGGCGGATTTTTTCCCGGCGTCCCCGGCGTCCCGGGCGTCTTCCGTCTCTACGGGCGGTGACTGTTCGTTCATCTGGTACCTCCTCCTGGCCGCCGTGACATGGTGCGGCCCTTTCTTCAGTCCATCACAGTTGGACTTTTGGATGCTGGCAGGATGTCAGCCGCGGGCAGCGTCTCCCCGCTTACGGATCTCCTGCCGCACCAGGGCCTGAAGCGCCGGAATGGGCGACGACGGATCAAGGTCAAGCGAGTGGCCCAGGCTTTCGGAGAGCTGCTCCAGGTCCTCCGGCGGGACACCGGACAAACCGGCGTAGCGGGTGTAGAAGCGTTTGGGGGGCAGCCCCGCCCGCCGTCGGGCGTTTTTGTGGTGGGGCCTGCCGGCTCGTTCTCCGGCAGCGTGCAGCTGATTGTCCATTGTCGCCATTCGCCGAACTTCCGCGGCCAACTGCATCAGCCGGTTTCATAGTACAGCCGCAGGCACGCATCCGGCGTGACCTGCATCACGCAGATTGCGGCGCGGCACGTCGCATGCTTCCGTCCCGCCCGGATTCGGTGTCAGTTCCACCCGAGCATGCGCAAGAGGGCGGCAGCACCTGCACCTGCGAGGACCACCACCAGGAACGGGGCCCGGAGCGCCAGGGCTATGGCTGCCGCGGCCAGGGCGCCCAGCCGCGCGTCGGCGGCCAGCGCCTGACCGGACGCCACCGCGTTCACCACGGTCAGGGACGCGAGCAGTCCGATGGTCATGGTGCCGGCGATACGGGACATCCGCGGGTCCTCCAGGAACCGTGCGGGCACGAAGTAGCCCACCAGCTTCCAGGCGTAGGCCAACACACAGGCAAGCAAAAGCCAGAACCAGAGGCTCATGAGTCAGCTCCCGGAACGGTGCCGTCCCGGCGGCGGTACCGGCCGCCGTCGTGATCCTCCTGGCTGCCCTGATCTCCCTCATTTCCCCAATGGGTGTACCGCCGGCCGTCGTGGCCGTGATGCTCGCGGTACGGCTCCACATCCGGCTCCAGGCCCTCGTCGCTGCGGCCGTGGCTGAACCAGCCGATCACCGCGGCAACCACGGCAGCCACCAGGATGGGCACGCCGGCCGGAACGAACGGCACGGCGATCACCGTGGCCAAGGCGCACACCACGGCAATTGCGACGGGTTCACGGCCCTTGAGCCGCGGCCACAGCAGCGCCAGGAAAGCGGCCACGGCAGCACCATCGAGTCCCCACTGTTTGGGGTCGCCCAGCCCGCTTCCGGCGAACGCGCCCACGGCCGTGAAGAAGTTCCAGAGCACATAGATCCCGATGCCGGCGGCCCAGAATCCCCGGCGCCGCTCCGCAGGATCGGTCTGTCCGGTGCTGGTGGCCGTGGATTCGTCGATGGTCAGCTGGGCACAGACGTATTTGCGCCAGCCGGTGGGCCGCAGCAGGGCGTTCAACTGCATCCCGTAGATGCCGTTGCGCATGCCCAACAGCGTGGCGGCACTCATCGCGGCGATGCCGGAGCCGCCGCCGCCCACCACCCCGATGAAAGCGAACTGCGAGCCACCGCTGAACAGCAGCAGGCTCAGGGCCATGGTCTGCCAGATGTCGAGCCCGGATGTTACGGACAGCGCCCCAAAGGACACCCCGTACAGACCCGTGGCGATGCTGATGGAGATGCCCACCCGCACTGCCGGAGATGCCAGCAGCTTCACCGCAGCAGCCCTGCTGTCAGGCTGGACGGCGCCGGCCTGCGGAGGCTCCACGCCCACAGGATGAGCGGGGCCTGGAGCGGCAGGCGCACCGTATGCATCTTCCGCTGGGCAGGAGTACCGTGCGGACCGTAGGCCTGCCGGAGCGCATCCACATGTCCCGCCAGGAACGCGGTGAACATCGCCGCGAGTCCGGTGGCGGTCGCCTTCCGCGTCAGAGGGACAAGGATCCCGACGGCGGCGGCCAGTTCCAGCAGTCCGCTGGCTGCGATCCATTCCTCCCGTGACAGCACGGCGAACGGACGTGGAGGCTGCGCACTATGGCGTGGGCCGGCGTCGGGCGTCCCTGCACTTCCGTCTGCGGTGCTGCCTGTGCTGGCGGCGCCGTCTGCGGCTGATGCGTCGTCTCGGCAGAGGTAGCCGGGAACCACCTGGTGGTAAAAACCGGGGTTCCGGAAATGCTGCCTGGCGCTGGCCAGGAGCAGGGCGCTCATGGCTGCGGCGGAGAGGTTCCGGGCAGCCCGGTCGGACCGGGGAGAAGACATGGCTCCACTCAATCACAGGCGCAGCCGGTGGTTGAAACCGCCCGCTCCGCCGTGATGCGTCGTTCCTCCCGGCAGGCGTCAGGTCGTCAGGGGCGTCGTCAGGCCCATGCCAGCCCCGAGCTGCCATAGGGCGGCGGAGGGTTGCGGTAGTCGAGCGGGTGGCCGTCGATCAACAGCGGCGGCCGGACATAGCGCAGCTCCCCGAAGGAGCTGGGCATGGTCCGGTATTCGGGCCCGGGCAGTTCTGCAGCCTCCTCCAGGTTCTGAGGCAGGGACATTAGCTCCTCGGCGGTCCTGGCCAGGGACAGGCGGCCTGCTCCACCCAGGCCGGTCTGCCGGCGGACGGCGAGCAGGGCGACAGCCGCGGCAGCAGCGCCGTACCCGGTGGCGTGGTCCAAGGCCTGGACAGGCAGGGCACCCGGCCGCCATCCGCCGTCGTGCCCCTTTCCGTAGAGGTAAGCGATCCCGCTGGCGGCCTGGACGACGCTGTCGAAGCCGCGGCGCGCGCTCCAGGGCCCTGCACCGCCCCAGCTGTCGAGCGTGACCACCACCAGGTCCGGGCGGGAAGCCAGCAGCGCGCCGGCGTGCAGCCCGAAACGGTCCAGAGCCCCTCGGCGGTAGCCGCTGACCACCACATCGGCGTCCGCCAGGAGCTGCTGCAGCCGGCGCTGGTTTTCGGGGGTGCCAAGATCCGCCTCGGCGCTGCGCTTGCCGAAGCAGGTGTCAACGAACTGGTCGGGAAGTTCGGGCATCGCGGGCGGGTCGATCCGCAGGACCTTCGCCCCCAGTGCTCCCAGGAGCCTGGTGGCCACAGGACCGGCGATGACCCTGGTGAGGTCCAGGACCCGGACATCTGCGAGAGGTCTTGCGGGATCTGTGGCATGGTGTGGCGCCGGCGCTGGTGGGATGTCCATCCCGGTCAGCTCAAGCCCCGCCCCGGGCTTGGATAGCCCCAGCCCTGCGTGTTGACCATCGGGAAAAGTGACGGAGATCCACGGGCCGGAGCCCGCCGCCTGACCCATTCCGGTGGCGAGCCAGCCGCTGCGCGTCCGGACGGCAGCGGCAATGCCGCCGAGGCCCTGAATTGCCGCTTCGGCCTCCAGCGATGTCATCTCCAGGAGGGCGGCTTCGACGTCCTCCGGGCTGCCGGCGCCGAGCGCCTGCCTCAGCCGCTTCTCGTGGTGCGGGTAATTGGCGTGGAGCCGGATCCAGCCGTCCTGCGTGCGCCGGAACCCGGACAAAGGCGCGAACCCCTGCAGCTTCCGGCCGGCAATCCGAAGAAGGCCTGAGGAATCGAAGGCGGCCGCGGTCAGCTGTGAGGTGGTGGTGAACCGGCCAGGCGATCCCGCGTAGAGGTTCAGGGCCGCGGCCGCAGTACTCACGGCCCCCAGGGCAAGCCCCTCAACGTCCAGGGGACCTGCCCACCAGCGGCGGGGGCCGCCGTCGTCCGGGTACCTGCTCACGCCATGCCTACCTTCCCTGCGGCGAGGCCACCTGCAGCTGGTTCAGCACCCGGGCGGGCACGTTGGTGGTGATTTCATGGATGCCCAGCTCCTGGCAGAGCGCCACGTCCTCCGCGGAATCCACCGTCCACACCCGGAAGCGCCGGCCGGCATCCAGCCAGCGCCGTACTGTGTCCGGATGCTCGCGCACGTAGTCGATGCCCGGGCCTGCAAGGCCTGCCAGCCGCGCGTCCAGGATCCGCTCGGCCTCCAGCTGGGTTGCCTTCATGAGGTTGGCGATGGCTCCGCCGGTGATCAGTCCCAGGCCCAGCCCACCGCGGATCTCGTGGATATTGATGTCGTCCACCAGCTGGCAGATGTACTGCGCCGGTACAGAATGGAGCAGGTGCCGGACGGAATCCGGGCTGAAACTCATGAATGTCACGGCGATGTTGTCCACCGTTGAGCCTGCCGCGTTCCAGCCTTCGCCCCGGAGTACCTCCAGCACCCGGTCCTCCAGCTTGAGCTGATAGGGACTGGGGTGCTTCAGTTCGATGGCGAGCTTTACCGGCCGTCCCGCTCCACGGAGGATATCGAGCAGCTCCGGAAGGGTCAGGAACTGTTCAGAGCGTGCCCCGTAGACCTCCGGGATGCGGGCGCCCTTCCACGACGAAAAGTCCAGGTGGCGCAGCTGGCGCAGGGTCCGCTCCGCCACGGGCCCCGTTCCGTCCGAGGTGCGGTCCAGGTTGGCGTCATGCAGGAGGACCACGTGCTGGTCGCGCGTGAGGTGGACGTCGCACTCGACACCGTCGGCTCCGTCCGCCAACGCCTGCAGGTAGGCGGCGCGGGTGTGTTCGGCGAACGCGGCGCTGGCACCGCGGTGCGCAAAGACCAGGGGCCGCTGCGGCACCGACTCCTCACTTGTCATGGAGACACGGTAGCCGACCACACCCCTGCTGCGGGGCTAGGCTTGGCACATGCAGGTGAACTCTGAGCCAACTACCCAGGAAGCCCCGGCCCAGCCAGCCCGCGCGGTGCCGGCCAACGCACAGGCAGGTGCCGCCGCCGTCGGCCGCCAACTCAGTGCCGGTGATGCCGAAAAGGCGGCAGCGCTGCGGAAGATGAAGCTGCTGGCCTTGGGCCTGCTGGTGGTCATGGCGGTGATTTTTGTCTTCGCCTTCGCGCTGCAGAAGGAGTACCCGTGGCTGCAGTACGTGCGCGCGGCGGCCGAGGGCGGCATGGTGGGAGCGCTGGCCGACTGGTTCGCGGTGACCGCGCTGTTCAAGTACCCGATGGGCATCAAGATTCCGCACACGGCGATCATTCCGCGACGTAAAGACCAGATCGGCGCCTCGCTGGGCGAGTTCGTGGAGACCAACTTCCTCTCCGAGCAGGTGGTGCAGGAGAAGCTGGCAAGCGTCAACATTGCCCGCCGCGCAGGCGAGTGGCTGGCCACACCGGCCGGCGCCGACCGGGTGGCCAAAGAGGGCGCGGCGGTCATCCGGGGCCTGTTCAAGGTCCTGAACGACGACGACGTCCAGGCCGTCATCGAGGGAATGGTGCGCAAGCACCTTCTCACTCCGCCGTGGGGACCTCCGGTGGGCAGGATGGCGGAGCGGATTTTCCACGACGGGCACCACCACAAGCTGGTGGACCTGCTGGTGGACCGCGCGGCCGACTGGGTCAGCGAAAACCACGAAACGGTCAGCCGGCTGGTCTCGGAGCGTTCGCCAACCTGGGTGCCGCAGTTCGTGGACGGGCTGGTGGGCGACAAGGTCTACATCGAGTTCCTCAAGTTCGTGCGTGCCGTGCAGTCCGATCCGAACCACCAGGTCCGGCAGTCCATCGACAAGTACCTGAACGACCTTGCCCAGGACCTGCAGCACGATCCTGTGATGATCGCCCGCGCCGAGGACATCAAGGCCCAGGTCCTGGGCGACCCGGAGGTCCGGGAACTCGCGTCGCGCACGTGGGGAACGGTGAAGAACGCCCTGCTCGGCGCCGTGGAGGATCCGGACAGCGACCTCACCATCAAATTCAAGGCAGCCGTCCGCGACTTCGGCTCCAGGCTGGTCAACGACCCCGAACTGGCCGGCAAGGTCAACGCCTGGATCGGCGACGCCGCCGGCTATTTGGTGCGGACGTACAGGTCCGACATTGCCGGGGTCATCACGGATACCGTTGCCCGCTGGGACGCGGAGGAAACCTCGCAGAAGATTGAGCTGCAGGTGGGCAAGGACCTGCAGTTCATCCGGATCAACGGAACGGTTGTGGGGTCCCTGGCGGGGCTGGCGATCTTTACGGTGGCGCACCTGATTTTCGGGTGAGCAAGCTCCTGTGCACAGCAACGCGGGGTCAGGCAACGCCCCATAAACGGCCTCCGGCGGGCCAGGAGTGACCCCGCGTTGCTTGAGGAGGGCGGCCTACGCGAACGGCTCCAGCTCTACGCCGGCTGCCTCGAGTCCTGCCCGGACGCCCGCGGCCATCTCCACGGCACCGGGGGTGTCGCCGTGGATGCACAGGGAATCCGGCCGGACCTGCACCACTGTTCCGTCGACGGCCACAACTTCGCCCTTGGTTGCCAGGCGGACTGCGCGCTCAACGATCGCATCGACGTCGTGCAGCACGGCACCTTCCTGCGAGCGCGGCACCAGCGTGCCGTCGCCCCGGTAGGCGCGGTCCACGAAGGCCTCGATGAACACCGGATGCCCGGCTTCCTGTGCCTGCTTCAGCAGTTCCGAGCCCGGCAGTCCCAGGATGGGCAGCCCGGGATCGTACGCGTTCACGGCTGCAACCACAGCCGAGGCCTGCCCGGCGTCATGGACCAGCCGGTTGTACAGCGCGCCGTGGGGCTTCACGTAGTCCACGGAGGCACCCACGGCATGGGCAACGCCGTCGAGCGCGCCCAGCTGGTACAGCACGTCGCCGAACAGCTCATCGAAGCTTGTGTCCAGGGAGCGCCGGCCGAAGCCGGGCAGGTCGCGGTAGCCGACGTGCGCACCCACCGTGACGTCGAGCTCGTAGGCTGCCCGGCAGCTGTCCAGCATGGTGATGGGGTCCCCGGCGTGGAACCCGCAGGCCACGTTGGCGCTGGTCACCAGCTGGAACATCGCGGCGTCGTCTCCCATCGTCCAGGAGCCGAATGATTCGCCGAGGTCAGCGTTGAGATCCAAGTGTGTTGCCTTCCAGCGTCAGGTTGTCCGGAGCGGTAGCGGTGGGCTTAAGCTCCCCGGGAATGGTGTCCGGCATGGGGCCGAACGCTTCCTTGGCGTTGGACACCACCGCGCGGCCCATCATGAGGTTACCTGCTCCACCCACCACAGCCCCGATGCCGAACGGCAGGGCCCTGCCAAACAGTGCTGTGCCCTGGCGCTTGAGGAGGTTTTTGAAGAAAGCCTTCTGGATCCTGCTCCGGATGCTGCTGAATCCCGGCATGGGCATGGACTTGGAAAGCATGCTGCCCCAGGCCCTGGTGGCGTTGACTCCGCTGCCCGCGGCCTGGCCGCTCAGGGTTCCCAGCAGCGCTGTCCCCTCTTCGCCAAGCATGATGGCCATGACCATGGTGCTGGCCTTCTCGGGGTTGGTGAGGCGGATGCCGTGCAGCTCCGCCAGTGACGTCGCGTACAGAGCTGTTGCTTCCAGGAACCCCACGGTGGCGGCCGCGGACAGTCCCAGCGACGCCACCGTTCCCACCCCGGGGACGACGGCGGTAGCGCCCACCACTGCACCCCCGCCGGTGACGGCACGGAGGTAGTCGCGTTCCAGGATGTCCGCCAGCTGCGCCGCGGTGGCGCGAGGATGCTTCTTTTGCAGCCGGCGGATGTAGGCCACCACCAGTGGACGCTGGATTTCCACCGCCTTCAGGAGCATGTTGTGGACGCCCGGCTTGGGCTTGCCGTCGGCGTCGAACACCGCGTTGTGGGCGGTTTCCTGTGCGATTCGTACTGCGGGATTGCTGCTCTTGGCCATGGTCACCTTCATTCAAATCGACCTGCAGCGGTGGGCTGCCGTGCTTCTCCATCCTAAGTGGATCAACACTAAGCATGCTTAACTTCTATGACGTGGCCTGCGGGTTTCCATGGCCCAGGCTGTTGAAGGTGTACAGGTGGATGCCTGCAATCTCCGGAACATCGCGGAGCTGGTCCAGGATCGGCAGGGGCGAGTAGCTGCTGCCGCTGAGCAGACGGCGGCCGAGCGGCCCCTGCCGGGTGAGGAACTTCAGGGACGGGCCGACGCCGATCTTTGCCGCGAGCGCAATGAGCTTGGCACGGGGGACGGCGCCGGGCACCCCCGCCCAGATGGGCAGCTGGACACCTTCGCGCCGGAGGGTTTCCGCGTACCAGCTGATCCGGGGAACGGAAAAGCACATCTGGGTGGTGACGCCGGATGCCAGGTGCTGCTTTTCCAGCAAGGCGTCGAGCATCTGGAGCTCGCCGTGATGCGGGTGCCCTTCCGGGTATCCCGCCACTCCCGCCGAGATGTCCCCGCCCGACAGCTCCATGATGTCCTCCAGCAGTTGAAGGGAGTTGCTGTACGGGCCCGCAGCTTCCGAAGCATCACCGCCGATGGCGAACACCTCCCTGATCCCTGCATCCCGGCAATCCCGCAGCGCGGCTTCCAGCTGCCCGCGGCTCCCGATGCTCCGGGCAGCAAGGTGCGGGACCACGCTGTATCCCATACCGGCCAGCTGCAGCGCCGTCTGCATGGTCCGCGCGATGCCATGGTGCGGCAGGCACGTCACGGTGATGGTGGACCCCGCAGGAACGTGGGCCCGGACGCCGGCGGTAATGCCCTCCGTCGGGATGATCTCCAGCCGGGTGGGAAGGCTCCTGACTTCCCGGGACGCCCGCGTGTGTGGTTTGGTGCCTGACCGGGTGACCCGCTCGCTTGCCGCACCCGTCAGTTCCGTGCCGATCACTTCGGCGCCTGCTCTTTCTGGGGAGTCCTGTCGTTCACTGCCCCCTTGCTGCGGCCCGCTGCAGCCTCATCGGCCCGGAGCTCGGCCTGGAAGACGGCGAAGCGGGCGAGATGTGCCGGCCGGCGCCGCAGGATGGCCCACGCAACGCCCAGCACAAGGAACCATGCGGGGGTGACCAGCAGCGCGGCTAGGGTGTCGGGCTGGGTGGTGAGGGCCCAAAGGACGAAGGCGAAGAAGGCGAAGATCAGCCACACCACGGGGATGCCGCCGGGCATTTTGAACGCGGACGCCGCGTGCAGGTGCGGGCGGCGGCGCCGGAAGGCGAGGTAGCTGGCAAGGATGATGGACCAGACGAAGATGAAGCAGACGGCGGACACGGTGGTGACCATCTCGAAGGCCTTGCCCACGTCCTGGCCGGCATACATCAGGACGACGCCGGAGAGCAGCAGCACGCAGGACAGGAACAGCGCGTTGCTGGGTACTTTCCTCGTGGAGAGGCGGCTGAAGATGCCGGGAGCGTCGCCTTCCTGTGCCAGGCCAAAGACCATCCGGGACGTGGAGTAAATGCCCGAGTTGGCGGAGGACATGGCGGAGCTCAGGACCACCAGGTTGACGATGGTTGCCGCGGCTCCAAGCCCGGCCAGGGAGAACATTCCGATGAAGGGGCTGTGGCCGGCCGCGAACTGGGTCCAGGGGGTGACGGACATCAGGATGATCAGGGCGCCGACGTAGAAGAGCAGCACGCGGATGGGGATGGCGTTAATGGCCTTGGGCAGGTTCCGTTCAGGATTCTTGGCCTCGGCGGCCGTTGTGCCAACAAGCTCGATGCCGACGAAGGCGAAAACGGCGATCTGGAAGCCGGCCACGAAACCCATGAATTCGTTGGGGAAGAAACCGCCGTGGCTCCACAGGTTGCTGAACCCGGCGGCTCCTGCTTCGCTTTGGAACCCGGTGAAGATCATGAACAGGCCCACGATGATCAGCGCTGCGATGGCGATGATCTTGATGAGGGCGAACCAGAATTCCGTCTCACCGAACGCCTTCACGGTGGCGAGGTTGAGCAGCAGGAGAATGGCGACCGTGGCCAGCCCGGGGATCCAGAGCGGCAGCGAGGGCCAGAGTTCCCGGGAGTACCCTGCGATGGCGATGACGTCGGCGATGCCGGTGATCACCCAGCAGAACCAGTAGGTCCATCCCGTGAAGAACCCGGCCCAGGGCCCCAGGAGGTCGGCCGCGAAATCGCTGAAGGACTTGTAGTTCAGGTTGCTCAGCAGCAGTTCGCCCATGGCCCGCATCACGAAGAAGAGCATGAACCCGATGATCATGTACACAAAGATCACGGACGGGCCAGCCGCGGAGATTGTTTTGCCGGAGCCCATGAAGAGGCCTGTGCCAATGGCTCCGCCGATGGCGATGAGCTGGATGTGCCGGTTGCTGAGCTGCCGCTCCAGGTGCGGGGGTTCGCGGTGTGGGGCTTTGCCTGGGTGTGGTTGGCCGCTGGGGGACGTCGGGGGATGAATCGTCATGAGGAACTCCATCGTTCAAGCAGCACCGTCAAGTGCCACAAAGATTCGGTTCCTCCCCGCTCTGTACAGGACCTGAGAGTTTCCGCAGCCATAAAGGCGTGCTTGCACCGTCGGTGAGCCAGGACCTGCCTGGCTGCTTTCCAGAGTTGCCTTTCCGCGGCGGTACGGGGGCCTGAGAGTTTCCTGGGGAGGGTTTGCTCCTACGGCGCCTGCTGAATGTACCGGGCAGGACTCTCCCGCCGCAGGTCAAAGGCATTTTAAGTTAGAAGTCATGATCAGTTGCGAAGCAGCGCCGATCACGGGTTCAGTGTGGTTCCGGTCACGAACGATTGTCAAACCCCTGCCCGCAACAACGTCGCCAAACCGCTGCTCCCGCCCGTCATGACTGGACGGATTTGCTTTCGAAGCCCTTCAGCCTGTACCTTGTGAGCCGAATCACCCATATTTGAATAAGCCTTTCGAGCTGTGACGGGAGAGTCCTCCCGGAGCAACACCGGGCAGGCGCCGTAGGAGCAAATCCTCCCCAGGAATCTCTCAGGCCCATGTACCGTCACGGCGAGGCGACTCTGGAAAGCAGCCCGGCCACATCCCTTTGACGAGGGGTCCCGGACTCACCGACGGTGCAAGGCGGGCCCTGCCACAAACAGGCTCCACCGGAATCTCTCAGGTCCAATACAGAGCGGGGAGGAACCCAAACCATGCCGTGCCACCCGTGGCCGGCCAGACCTGGAGTTCCTCATGACGATTCAATCCCTTCCATCGACTTTTGCCGACCGGCACATCGGCGCGCGCCGCCAGGCCGACGTCGACGCGATGCTCAAAGCCGTGGGCTACGACAGCGTGGACGGTCTCGTGGACGTTGCCGTCCCTGCCTCGATCCGCCAGGACAACGCCCTCCGGCTGGCAGCCGCCATGAGCGAGGTTGAGGTCCTGGCCGAGCTGCGCCGGATCGCCGCCAAAAACAAGACCGCGGTCCAGATGATCGGCCAGGGCTACTACGACACCATCACCCCGGCCGTCATCCGCCGCAACGTCCTGGAAGCGCCGGCCTGGTACACGGCCTACACCCCCTACCAGCCTGAAATTTCCCAGGGCCGGCTTGAGGCGCTGCTGAACTTCCAGACCATGGTCCAGGACCTGACCGCGCTTCCGGTCGCCAACGCCTCGCTGTTGGACGAAGCCACCGCCGTGGCAGAGGCCGTGCTGCTGATGCGCCGGGCCAATAAGAATAAGGACGCCAAGGACGGCAAGACCGTCCTGGATGCCGATTGCCTTCCCCAGACCATCGCCATCGTTCAGGGCCGCGCCGAGGCGCTCGGCTTCGAGGTGGAGGTCGCCGACCTGTCCAACGGACTGCCCGACGGCGCCATCAACGGCATCGTGCTGCAGCAGCCCGGCGTCTCGGGCCGGGTGTGGGACCAGTCGGGGGTCATCGCTGAAGCCAAGGAACGCGGCTCCCTCGTCACCGTCGCTGCCGACCTCCTCGCCCTCACCCTGATCACCCCTCCAGGCGAGCAGGGCGCCGATATCGCCGTCGGCTCCACCCAGCGCTTTGGCGTTCCGCTGTTCTTCGGCGGCCCGCACGCGGCCTACATGGCCGTCCGGACCGGCATGGAACGCACCCTGCCGGGCCGCATCGTCGGCGTGTCCAAGGACAACGCAGGCGCCCCCGCCTACCGTCTCGCGCTGCAGACCCGCGAGCAGCACATCCGCCGGGAAAAGGCGACCTCGAACATCTGCACCGCCCAGGCGCTGCTCGCCATCGTGTCCTCCTTCTACGCCGTTTACCACGGCCCGGACGGGTTGAAGGCCATCGCCGAGAGGGTCCACAACAACACCCGGGTGCTCGCCACCGCCCTCGCCAGGGTGGGCCGGGAGCTCGTCAGCGACTCCTTCTTCGACACCCTTACCATCCGTGTCCCCGGCAAGGCCCGCAAGGCCATCACCGCGGCTGAGGCCCGGGGCATCAACCTGCGCTTCGTCGACGAAGACACTGTTGGTGTTTCCATCGATGAGACGACGACGGCGGCAACACTTTCCGCTGTTGCCGTCGCCTTTGGCGCCGGTCCCATCGGGGACGCACAGGGCTACGAGCTGCCCGAAACGGTGCTCCGCACCTCGGGCTACCTGCAGCACCCGGTGTTCAACACCCACCGCTCCGAGACCCAGCTGCTGCGTTACATCCGCCGCCTCTCGGACCGCGACCTGGCGCTGGACCGTACCATGATCCCGCTGGGTTCGTGCACCATGAAGCTGAACGCCACCGTGGAGATGGAAGCCATCTCCTGGCCCGCATTCGCCTCGATCCACCCGTTCGCCCCCGACTCGCAAACTGAGGGCTGGCGCGAACTGATTGAAGGCCTGGAAGCCGACCTCACCGAGATCACGGGCTATGACCAGGTGTCCATCCAGCCCAACGCCGGTTCCCAGGGTGAACTTGCAGGGCTGCTGGCGATCCGCGGCTACCACCTGTCCCGCGGCGACGACCAGCGCAATGTCTGCCTGATCCCGGCGTCCGCGCACGGCACCAACGCTGCCTCCGCGGTCCTGGCCGGCATGAAGGTTGTTGTGGTGGCCACCGCCGCCGACGGAACCATCGACCACGCTGACCTGACCGCGAAGATCGAGGCCAACAAGGACGTCCTGTCCTGCATCATGATCACCTACCCCTCCACCCATGGCGTGTACGACGCCGACGTCCGCGAGGTCTGCGACGCCATCCACGCCGCGGGCGGGCAGGTCTACGTCGACGGGGCAAACCTGAACGCGCTCGTTGGCCTGGCGCAGCCGGGCAAGTTCGGCGGCGACGTGTCGCACCTGAACCTGCACAAGACCTTCTGCATCCCGCACGGCGGCGGCGGACCCGGCGTCGGCCCGGTTGCTGCCAAAGCACACCTGGCACCCTTTATGCCGGGCGACGCCAATAAAGCCGCGCATGAGGAGGGCCACGGCGTGGCCATCAGCGCGTCCCGCTTCGGCTCCGCAGGCGTGCTGCCGATTTCGTGGGCATATGTGAAGCTGATGGGCGGCGAGGGCCTGACCGAGGCTACGAAGTCCGCGCTGCTGGCGGCCAACTACGTCGCTTCCCGGCTGAACGAGTTTTTCCCGGTCCTGTACACCGGTGAGGGCGGGCTCGTGGCGCACGAGTGCATCCTCGACCTGCGCGAGCTGACGGCGAAGACGGGCGTCACTGCCGAGGACGTGGCCAAGCGGCTCATCGATTTCGGCTTCCACGCCCCCACGCTCGCCTTCCCGGTGGCCGGGACGCTGATGGTGGAGCCCACCGAGTCGGAGGACCTCGCCGAGATCGACCGCTTCATCGACGCGATGATCACCATCCGCGCCGAAATCGATCAGGTGGCCGCCGGGGACTTCACCCTGGAAAACTCGCCGCTGCGCAACGCACCCCACACGGCAGCCGCCGTCGTCAGCTCTGACTGGGACCGCGCCTACCCGCGCGAGCAGGCCGCCTTCCCTGTCTCTGCACTGCGGCAGGACAAGTACTTCCCGCCCGTCGGCCGGATCGACGGCGCAGCCGGGGACCGCAACCTCATCTGCTCCTGCCCGCCGCTCGAAGACTTCGAAAACTAATTCGCCCGTTGGTTGAGCCTGTCGAAACCTGGATCTCGACAGGCTCGACCACCGGCAACAGTAAGGATTCCTGATGACCGAGAAATACACTGCCCTGTTCGAGCAGCACAAAAAAGCCGGCGCCTCCTTTACGGACTTCGGTGGCTGGCAGATGCCGCTCAAGTACGCATCAGAGCTGGCGGAACACCGCGCGGTCCGCAATGCTGCCGGGTTGTTCGACCTCTCCCACATGGGTGAAGTCTGGGTGACCGGTCCCGACGCCGCAGCGTTCCTGGACTACGCCCTGGCCGGAAAACTCTCCGCGGTTGCCGTCGGCAAGGCGAAGTACTCACTGATCTGCGACGCCGACGGCGGCATCATCGACGACCTCATCTCCTACCGCCGCCCTTCCCCGAAGGAAGGCGTGGACCAGTACCTGGTGGTTCCCAACGCGGGCAATGCCGCCGTCGTGGCCAGGGCACTCCTGGAGCGGGCGGCGGACTTCGATGTCGCCGTCGAGGACGCCTCTGCCGACACTTCGCTGATCGCCATCCAGGGACCGGCGGCCGAAGAAATCCTGCTGAAGCTCGTCCCGGCGCACCAGCACCCGCTGGTCACGGAACTCAAGTACTACGCCGCCGTTGAGGTGGGCATCACCGTCAGCGGTGCGGTCCAGGATCTCCTTGTGGCCCGCACCGGGTACACCGGCGAGGACGGCTTCGAGATCTACATCGGCAACCTGGACGCGGCCGGGCTCTGGGACGCGCTGCTGGAAGCAGGTGAAGGCTCCGGCCTGATCCCCGCCGGCCTCGCCGCCCGCGACTCGCTCCGCCTTGAAGCCGGCATGCCGCTGTACGGGAACGAGTTGTCCCGCCACGTGAACGCCTACTCCGCGGGCCTCGGCCCCGTTGTGTCGCTCACCAAGGAGAGCGACTTCGTGGGCAAGGAGGCGCTGGCCTCAATCAAGGCTGCCGGATTCGGATCAACGGTCGGCCAAAAGCTGGTGGGCCTCAAGGGAACCGGCCGCCGCGCAGCCCGCGCCCACTACCCCGTCCTCAAGGACGGCTCCCTGGTGGGGGAGGTCACCTCCGGCCAGCCCAGCCCGACGCTCGGCTACCCCGTGGCCATGGCCTACGTCGACGTCGAATTCGCCACCCCCGGCACCGTCCTGGACATCGACCTCCGCGGCAAGCCAGAGAAGTTCGAAGTAGTTGAACTCCCGTTCTACAAGCGCACGAAGTGACTCCCGTTGAGTGACGCCGGGGCTGACATCCTCTGCGTGCTCGGGCCCACGCCGTCAGGGTTCCCTGGCCGAGCTTGCGAGGTTAGGGAAACGGTGGGGAGCACGCTGCCGGATGCCAGCCCCATCGTCACCATTTGAACCTCCGACGCTCCATCACTTTCAAAACACGAACCTAAGGAATTACACATGAGCAAAGTTATTGCTGAACTGAAGTACTCCGCCGAGCACGAATGGGTTGCCGGTGACGGGTCCGGGCCCACGGGGGTCGGGATTTCCGCTGTCGCCGCCGACGCCCTGGGTGACATTGTGTACGTGGACCTCCCCGATGTTGGCTCGACGGTTACTGCCGGCGAAACCTGCGGCGAGGTGGAATCCACCAAGTCCGTGTCCGACCTCTACGCCCCGGTCACCGGCGAGGTCGTCGAGATCAACGACGGCGTCGTCTCGGACCCCGCCCTCATCAACACCGACCCTTATGGCGCCGGCTGGCTCTTCAAGGTGGCGGTCACTGAAGAAGGCCCGCTCATGTCCGCAGAAGAGTACGCCGCAGCCAACGGCGGCGAGCTGTGAGCGGCGCCGCTGCCGCAACGGCAGCCTTCGAGCAGGTCATCTCCCCGTCCCTGGACGCTGACCTGTCCGAGCTGGACCCTGAGATCGCCGCAAAGATCGACGACGAACTGGGCCGCCAGCGCGACGGCCTGGAAATGATCGCGTCCGAGAACCACACGGCCGCTGCTGTCATGCAGGCGCAGGGCTCGGTGCTGACCAACAAGTACGCCGAGGGTTATCCCGGCAAGCGCTACTACGGCGGCTGCGAACACGTGGACGTGATCGAGCAGTTGGCGATCGACCGTGTCAAGGCCCTTTTCGGCGCCGAGTACGCGAACGTCCAGCCGCACTCCGGCGCCCAGGCCAACGCGTCAGTCATGCACGCGCTGATCAAGCCGGGCGACACCATCATGGGCCTGAACCTGGCCCACGGCGGGCACCTCACCCACGGCATGAAGATCAACTTCTCCGGCAAGCTCTACAACGTGGTTCCGTATCAGGTCCGCGAAGACACCCACACCATTGACATGGCAGAGGTGGAGCGCCTGGCCCAGGAGCACAAGCCGCAGCTGATCGTGGCCGGCTGGTCCGCCTACGCACGGCAGCTGGACTTCGCCGAATTCCGGCGCATCGCCGATTCGGTGGGCGCCTACCTGATGGTGGACATGGCCCACTTCGCCGGACTGGTTGCCGCCGGACTGCACCCCTCCCCCGTGCCGCACGCGCACGTCACCACGTCCACCACGCACAAGACCCTCGCCGGTCCACGCGGCGGCATCATCCTGTCCAACGACGCCGACGTGGCCAAGAAGATCAACTCGGCAGTGTTCCCGGGCCAGCAGGGCGGGCCACTCGAGCACGTCATCGCCGGCAAAGCCGTGGCGTTCAAGATCGCCGCGTCTGCCGAGTTCAAGGAACGCCAGGAGCGCGTCCTGGCCGGTGCCCGCATTCTGGCCGAGCGCCTGGTCCAGCCCGACGTCACCGCCAAGGGCATCAACGTGATCTCCGGCGGCACCGACGTCCACCTGGTCCTGGTTGACCTGCGCAACTGCGAACTCGACGGCCAGCAGGCCGAAGACCGGCTCGCGGCGATCGACATCACGGTCAACCGCAACGCCGTTCCCTTCGACCCCCGCCCGCCCATGGTCACCTCCGGCCTCCGCATCGGCACGCCCGCACTCGCCACACGCGGGTTCGGCGAAGCAGCGTTCCGCGAGGTTGCGGACATCATCGCCGAGGCTTTAACGGCCGACGCCGATACGGACCTTTCCGGGCTGCGGAACCGCGTCGAGGCCCTGGCTACAGCCCACCCGCTCTACCCGGGCATCGCAAACCTCGCCTGAGTGGCTTGTCCCGGTTGCTTCCGCGACGGCGGACCGGACTTTTCACGCGTGCCCTGGGCCCACGCCGTCAGGGTTCCCTGGCCGAGCTTGCGAGGTTAGGGAGACGGTGGGGAGCACGCTTTCGAAAAGTCCGGCTCCGCCGGCCCCATATGTGTACGTCACCTTCCGGTGGTTGAGCCTGTCGAAACCCCGGCCCCGCTGTTCCTTTCCCCTTCTCCATTCAGTTAGGAAGACCTGCCATGGCTGTTGGTGTTTTTGATCTCTTTTCGATTGGGATCGGGCCTTCGAGTTCCCATACTGTGGGGCCGATGCGGGCTGCTGCTGTGTTTGCGGAGGAGTTGAAGGCTTCCGGGGTGCTGGCGGAGGTGGCGGGGTTGCGGGTGGATCTGTATGGGTCTTTGGCTGCGACCGGTCATGGGCATGGGACGATGACCGCGATTTTGTTGGGGTTGGAGGGGTTCCATCCGGAGCTGATCCTGCCCGATGAGGTGGAGGCCCGGCTGGCTGCGATAGCGGAGACCGGTGTGCTGCAGCTGGCCGGGGCGGTGGCGTTGCCCTACGGGGTGAAGGACATGGTGCTGCGGCCCTTGACCGTGCTGCCGCGGCACACCAACGGGATGACCTTCACCGTCACCGGTGCCGAGGGCACTGTGCTGCATTCGGCGACGTTCTTCTCGGTCGGTGGCGGGTTCATCGTGCGTGAGGGTGAGGAGGACGCGGCGCAGCAGGAGCTGGAGGAGTCGAAGAAGGAACTGCCGCTGCCGTTCCGCACCGCCGCCGAACTCCTGGAGCACTGCCGCGAAACCGGGCTGGGCATCAGCGATGTCATGCTGGTCAACGAGAAGGCCTCCCGCACGGAGGAGGACATCCGCGCCGGGCTGCTGCACATCTGGTCCGTGATGGAGGACTGCGTTCACACCTCGTTGAAGCGTGAGGGGGTGCTGCCGGGCGGGCTGAAGGTCCGACGCCGGGCCCCGGACTGGTACGAGCGGCTGAAGAAGGAAAGCTCACGCCTGGAACCTGACACCCCGGACAGTGACGGGCAGGACCAGGACTTCCATGACCCGAAGTACTGGCAGGAGTGGGTGAACCTGATCGCGCTGGCCGTGAACGAGGAGAACGCCTCCGGCGGGCGGGTGGTGACCGCGCCGACCAACGGCGCGGCCGGGATCATCCCGGCGGTGCTGTTCTACGCGCTGCATTTCGCCCCCGGCATGGACCAGGCCGGCCAGCAGGACCGCGACGACGTCGTGGTGAAGTTCCTGCTCGCCGCCGGGGCCGTGGGGGTGCTCTACAAGGAACAGGCGTCCATTTCCGGGGCGGAGGTGGGCTGCCAGGGCGAGGTGGGGTCGGCGTCGTCGATGGCGGCCGCGGGCCTGGCCGAGGTGATGGGCGGGTCCCCG
Source organism: Arthrobacter sp. RT-1 (assembly GCF_003367205.1). NCBI lineage: Bacteria > Bacillati > Actinomycetota > Actinomycetes > Micrococcales > Micrococcaceae > Arthrobacter > Arthrobacter sp. RT-1. Next base: position 191,999 of record NZ_QRGQ01000003.1, on the reverse strand, counting down.
GCGCAGGTGGAAAACGCCGCGGAAATCGCGATGGAACACAACCTGGGCCTGACCTGTGATCCGATCGGCGGGCTGGTCCAGGTCCCGTGCATCGAACGGAACGCGATCGCCGCCGCGAAAGCGATCAACGCCGCGAAAATGGCGCTCTGGGGCGACGGCACCCACCGCGTCTCCCTCGACGAGGTCATCATCACCATGCGTGAAACCGGCAAGGACATGTCCTCCAAATACAAGGAAACCGCCATGGGCGGCCTCGCCGTCAACGTCGTCGAATGCTAGCAACCGCTGCCGGCAGCCGGAGCACAACAACCCCGCACGAACAAAGGAAACAACCATGACACTGGCACCTGAAGGCCGGAAGATGCTGCGGATCGAGCAGCGCAATGCGGCCACCCCGGTGGAGCGCAAGCCGGACTGGATCAAGGCCAAGGTCCAGATGGGCCCGGAGTTCGTCGGGCTGAAAAACCTGGTGAAAAAGGAAGGCCTGCACACCGTCTGCGAAGAAGCCGGCTGCCCCAACATCTTCGAATGCTGGGAAGACAAGGAAGCCACCTTCCTGATCGGCGGCTCCGAATGCACCCGCCGCTGCGACTTCTGCCAGATCGACACCGGCAAACCCTCCCCCGTGGACCGGTTCGAACCCACCAAGGTGGCCCGCTCCGTCCAGGCCATGCAGCTGCGCTACGCCACGGTCACCGGTGTGGCCCGCGATGACCTCGAAGACGAAGGCGTCTGGCTCTACGCCGAAACCGTCCGCAAAATCCACGAACTGAACCCCGGCACCGGCGTCGAACTGCTCATCCCGGACTTCTCCGGCAAACCCGAGCACATCGCCGCGATCTGCGACTCCAAGCCCGAAGTGTTCGCGCACAACGTCGAAACCGTGCCCCGGATCTTCAAGCGGATCCGCCCGGCGTTCCGCTACGACCGGTCCCTGGACGTCATCACCCAGGGCCGGAACCTGGGAATGGTCACCAAATCCAACCTGATCCTGGGCATGGGCGAAACCCGCGAGGAAATCTCCGAAGCCCTCCGCGACCTGCACGCCGCCGGCTGCGACCTGATCACCATCACCCAGTACCTGCGCCCCTCCGAACGCCACCTTCCCGTGGACCGCTGGGTCAAACCCCAGGAATTCGTGGACCTCCAGCAGGAAGCGGACGAGATCGGCTTCCTCGGCGTCATGTCCGGGCCCCTGGTCCGCTCCTCCTACCGCGCCGGCCGGCTCTGGGCCACCGCGATGCGCAAAAAAGGCCGCGACATCCCCGCCGCCCTCGCCCACATCGCCGACGGCATCCAGGACTCCGGCACCACCCGCCAGGAAGCCAGCACCCTCCTCGCGGGCTAAGACGAAGCAACGCGGGGTCAGAACAGGCCCAAAGAACGGCGGATAGTGGGCCGGGAGTGACCCCGGGTTGCCTTAGGAGGGAAGCATTGGGCCGGTCCCCGGCTATGGTCCAGAGCCTAGAATTAACCCCATGCCCGCCCCCAAAGCCCTGCGCCCCTTTGCCCACCGTGAGTACCGGGTCCTGATCGCAGCGCTGGCCATCTCCATCTTCGGCTCGGGCATGTGGGCCGTGGCCATGGTCTACCAGGTAATCCACCTGGGCGGTGGACCGCTTGAACTCTCCATGGTGGCGGCCGCCGGCAGTATCGGCCTGGTGGCGTTCGTCCTGGCCGGCGGCATCGCAGCCGACCGGATCCCGCAGCGCCGGCTGATCATCGCCGTCGAAGGCGCGAACCTGGCCGTCATCGCAACCATCAGCGGACTGGCGATAACCGGGTGGCTGCAGCTGTGGCATGTTGCGGCGGGCGCGTTCGTCCTGGGCGTCGGCGCCGCCTTCTTCTTCCCCGCCTACTCGGCCATCCTGCCGCGCATCCTCCCCGCCGAGGACCTGCTGGCAGCCAACGGCATGGAAGGCACCATGCGGCCGGTCCTCCAGCAGGCGGCAGGCCCTGCCGTGGCGGGCATCCTGGTGGCCGCCCTCTCGCCCTCGCATGCGGTGACGGGTGTGGCCATGTGCCACCTGCTGGCGTTCATCGTGCTGAACTTCCTGGGCCGCCACACCCTGGCCACGCAGCACGGCGGGCATGAACAGAGCCCCGGGGAGCACCGGAAACAGTCGTTCTTGAATGACCTTCGCGAGGGCGTCAGCTACACACTGCGCACGCCGTGGCTGCTGTGGACCCTGATCTGGGCGTGCATCTCCGTGCTGTTCCTGATCGGCCCCATCGAGGTGCTGCTGCCGTTCGTGGTGCGCGACCAGCTGGGCGGCGACTCCAGCATGTTCGGCTTCCTCCTGGCCGTCATGGGCGTCGGCGCGGCAGCGGGCTCCCTCGTCACGGCCTCCCTTCGGCTGCCGCGGCGCTACCTCACGGTGATGATGGTGTCCTGGGGAATCGGCAGTATGCCGCTGGCCGCCGTCGGCCTCATGGACAACTTCTGGGTCATGGCGGCAGCCCTGTTTGTGTGGGGCGTGACCGGCAGCGTGGGCATGGTCATCTGGGGCACGCTGCTCCAGCGGCGCGTTCCGCCCCACCTGCTGGGCCGGGTCTCCAGCCTGGATTTCTTCGTGTCGCTCGCCCTGATGCCGGTGTCCATGGCCCTGGCCGGCCCTGCGGCGGAGGTCCTGCCCATTTGGCTGATCTTCCTGCTGGCCGGCGGCGTCTGCCCCGTCATGGCGGTGGTCGCCATGGCCGTGGCACGGATGCCCGACGACGAGCTGGCCCACCCCCTGGACCGGTCACCCGAGGTGGAACGGACGACGGCGGCAGGAGAGTGAGGCGGCGGCCCGCCGCCGCCTCCTCCCCCGCTTAGCCCGCGCTGGGGTGGGCAGCGGCTCAGCTGTGGCCGCGCACCACCGGGATGCTCGCCGTCGGAAGTCCGCTCGGGAAGACCGTGGGCTCCGGTTCAATGACGGGCTCAAGTGCCACCCGGACCGGCTCGGCCCCAACAGCCAGCAGCTGGCCACGGACGTCCACCTCGAGGGTTTCGCCGTCCTGCACCGTCAGGGTCAGCGAGCCGGAATCCAACTGCACCAGCAGCAGCCGGCCCCGGATCTTGAGGTGGAAGGTCAGCCCGTTCCACTCAGCCGGCAGGCGCGGGTCGAAATAGGGAACGGGCCCCTGGTCGCGGAGGCCGGCAAAGCCGCAGACGAGCGAACTCCACACCCCGCCGGTGGAGGCGATGTGCACGCCGTCGATGGTGTTGCCGTGCGTGTCATCAAGGTCGATGAACACGGCATTGGTGAAGTGGTCCAGTGCTTCCTTGGAGTACCCCACCTCCGCGGCCATGATGCCCTGCACGCACGCGGAAAGGGTGGAATCGCCCGTGGTGATGGGGTCGTAGAAGTCGAACGCCCGCTGCTTTTCCTCCGCGGTGAAGTCCTGCCACTGCAGGAACATCGCCAGGACGGTGTCAGCCTGCTTGAGGACCTGGTGGCGGTAGATCACCAGCGGGTGGAAGTGCAGCAGCAGTGGGTATTTGGACCGTGGTGTGGTCCAGTCCCAGGCCTCCAGGGTCATGAAGTCGTTGTCCTGGGAGTGGACCTGCATGCGGTCATCGAACGGCAGCTGCATCAGGTTGGCCGCGGCCTCCCACAGCTGCCGTTCTTCCTGGCTGACGCCGGCATGCTCCAGGGCGGCAGCGGCGCGGAGGTTAAACCGGGCCATGACGTTGGTGTAGAGGTTGTCGTTGACCACGGCGGTGTACTCGTCCGGGCCGGTGACGCCATGGATATGGAAGAGCCCGTCCTTGCCGAAGAAGCCCAGCGAAATCCACATGCGTGCGGTTTCGATCAGCAGTTCGGCGCCCATCCCGTCACGGAACGCGGTGTCCCCGGTAGCCCAGAGGTACCTGTTGGTGGCGAAGGCGATCGCTGCGGCAATGTGGAACTGTGCCGTGCCGGCTGCATAGTAAGCGCTGGCCTCCAGCCCGTTGATGGTGCGCCAGGGGAACAGTGCGCCGTCCACGCTGAGCTCCTTGGCACGGATCTTGGCCTCGGGAAGCATGCCGTGGCGGAACTCCAGGACCTGGCGGGCGCCTTCCGGGTTGGTGTAGGTCATGTACGGCAGGAGGTAGACCTCCTGGTCCCAGAAGTAGTGGCCCTCGTAGCCGGAGCCCGTGACACCCTTGGCGGGGATGCCGGCCACACCGGCACGTGCAGTGGCCTGGGCCAGCTGGAACAGGTTCCAGCGGATGGCCTGCTGCAGTTCCGGTCCGCCGCCGTCAACCACAATGTCCGAGGTTGCCCAGTAGTCGCGGAAATGCGCTGCACTCTCGGCGAAAATGTCCTGCACTGACCGCAGGCCTGCCTCGGCCACCTCGGCCGCGTCGATCGCGGCGTCCTGGATTGCCGGCCCGGCCGCATAGCTGACGCTCTTCTCCAGCGTGAAGGGTTCGTCCGCGCTGACGGCCAGCACGTAGCGGACGCTGCTGTCGTCCTGGTCCACCTGGGTGTCGAACGGCTGGTAGCCGGCCGAGGTCCAGTGGTCCACGGCGATGCCCACGCGCTGCTTCGATTCGGCAGCTTCCCAGGCCAGGCGCAGCGAGCCGTCGCCGCCGTCGAGCCGCAGCGGCAGCAGCACCCGGCCGGCGTGGCGGCCGGCCCGGCGCGGATCGTGGACGGAGTGGTCCTCCACCGGCTGGTCCTGGCGGTTGATGACGGATGACGTCACGTCCAGCGCGACGTCGCGGTCGGCGGCCACCTGGAGCGAAATACCCAGGCTGCCGCGGGAGGCGAAGCCCAGGGCCCTGCGTTCCGTGGTGGTCACGGTGGCGCCGGAGCGGCACTGCCAGGTGATCCGGCACTCGTAGGTTCCGGTGGCGAAATCAACGGAGCGGCGGTAGTCCAGCACCTCGGATTCGGCAAGGCTAAGGGTCTCGCCGTCAATGATCACCGTGAAGTTGTTGGCGTCCGGGATGTACAGGATGCGCTGGCCCGTCCTGGCGAAACCAAAAGCGTTCTCGGCGTGCTTGATGTCCCAGATCTCGTGCAGGCCGTTGATGAAGCTGCCCGGCAGGTCGGAGTCGGCGGCAGCCCAGTGGGCACCGCGGATGCCCAGGTGCCCGTTGCCCAGGGAAAAAAGCGTCTCCAGGGTCCCGGCGTCACCCGGCTCGTGGCGTGTTTCCACAAGCTGCCAAGGGGTGTTCGGGAACCGCTCGCGGTCCGCGGTGATGATGGCCATGGTGTTGGGATCCTTAGGCGTGTGCTGTACAACCGGCACGGCCGGCACAGGGTATTCGTAGGGAGGGAGGTGCTTGGATTGGCGCTGCCGGGGGTAGCAGCCGGTGCCGCCCGGGGGAAGGCGGCGGGCGGGCTACGGCAGGAGTTCCTGGAGGTCGTTGACCACCAGGGTTGCCCCGGCGTCCAGGAGGGTTTGCCGTCCGGCGCCACGGTCCACTCCGATGACGGAATAGAACGATCCGGCCTGGCCGGCCTGCACGCCGGACACGGCATCCTCCACCACTACGCACTCCTCGCTGGGCAACTCCAGCAACCGGGCGGCATAGTCGTAGGTGGCCGGGCTGGGTTTTCCGGGCAGCCCTTCCTTCGCAGCCACCACACCGTCCACCACGACTGCGAAGTGGCGGCTGAGGCCTGCAGCTTCAAGGACCGCGGGGGCGTTGCGGGAGGAGGAGACGACGGCGACCTTCAGGCCGCGGTCCAGCGCGGCTTTGAGGAAACGCACTGAGCCCTCGAACGGCTCCACGCCGGCGCTCACGATGTCGTTAAAGATCCGGTTTTTCCGGTTGCCCAGCCCCTGGACCGTGGAGTTCGCGGGGTCGTCATCCAAAGGGCCTTCGGGAAGCACGATTCCGCGGGACGCCAGGAAGTCGCGGACACCGTCGAACCGCGGTTTGCCGTCGATGTGGTCGAAGTAGTCGCTTTCGCTGTAGCCGGGCACCTGGGGCTGTGAGGCAAGGTAGCCCTCAAACAGTTCCTGCCATGCCTGCTCATGCACGGTTGCAGTGGGTGTGAGGACTCCATCAAGGTCGAACAGGATGGCGGAAGCCCCGGTCCAGGCGGCGGTCTCGGTTACGGGTGCAGTCATCAGCAGTACGTTGTCCTTTCAGACGGCGGGCAGCCGTGAAGACGGGTTGGTGGTCTAAGTGTTGGCTTCGGTGCCCGGGTGATCTGCACGTGCGGCGGGCGGCTGCCGGCGAAAGACGCTGTGGCGCGCGGGGGCCTGCTGATCAAGATACTTCTTCCATGATGGGGCTGTTGGCACCACGGAACAACCCGGCGGGCAAGGTCCGCCCGGCTGGTGTCGTGCAGGAGCGTGCCCGCAGTGGGGCGGCCTGTGCGGGTGTTGCGGCCGCTGCATGGTGCCTGCATGTCACTGGCCTCCTCGTCCGCCCAGTTCAGGGCCGCGCTGTTACGGCCGAAGATGAGTGTAAGCGCTTACAAATTTGGCTGGCAACTGTTTTTTTAACCCGCCGGATTGGCGCGCCAATGTGACGGAAATCTCGGGTCGAGTAGTCCTAGCGCAGGGCGTAGTGCTTGAGGAACGCACTGACGTCCACCATCTCGGCCTTGGACATGGCATGCCCCATGCCAGGGTAGGTCCGGGCGGTCAGGAGGGTGTTCTTCTCAAGCCAGTCAGCGGTGTGGGCGATGGCGTCCTCATTGATCACCAGGTCCGCCTTGTCGCGGCCCCAGAAGAACGGCGGCTTGGGATCAAATGAGTCGGTCAGCGCCAGGAGCTCGTTGTCCAGGACGAAGCCGGACAGCCCCACCACTGCCTTGTACTCCCGCGGGTGCAGCCGCAGGAGCGTGCTCGCCATGGCCATCCCCTGCGAATATCCCATCAGGCTGACACTGGTGTGCTGGCCCCTGACCGACCTGATCCAGCCGTGAACCTTGCTGGTGATGGTGATGACGTCGGCGAAATCGTTGGCCAGGAAGTAGTCCAGCAGGAACCAGCCATAGTGGTCGCCGATGGGCATCGGTGCCCTCAGCGCGGCAAAGGTGAATTCCGCGGGCAGGTAGTCGAAGAGGCGGACCATGCGGGACTCGTCAGTGCCGTAACCGTGCATCATCACCAGCAAGGGAGTTCCTGCGCGCTGGTCCTCCGGCTTGGACCACACAACTGTTTCCATCCGCCCAGCCTAGCGACGCCGCTGAAGCCCGGGGGCAAACCCCTGCGCCACTGCTTTCCCTCCTGCACCAGGCTTTCCGCCGCCGGAGCACCCGCGCGGGTCATTGAATCCGGCAACTCCGGGCTGTAGCGTGGCGCCTAACAGCAGCATGCTGAGCAGTTGATACGCAGGCAAGACCGTTCCAACAATGCCCTACCGGCGCCGCACTTTCCGGCCTATGAAGGAGCACGTTATGAGAATCGGATCGTCAATCTTCCTCATCGCCCTGGGCGCCATCCTCGCCTGGGCTGTAGCGCCAGGACTTATCCCCTTCGTGGACCAGGTCCTGGTGGGCTACATCCTGATGGCCGTGGGCGTTATCGGGCTCATCGCCTCACTCATTCTCGCCTCCCCGGGCCGCAGCAGGCGCGTCAGCGAAACCCGCTCCGTGGTGGACCCCAACACTGGCGAGCGCATCACGCGCAACGAAAGCAGGGACGGCGGAATCTAGCCGGGCCGGAAGCGCCGGGAGAGCGCTGCAGGAGTGACCAGGCACGACGTGCCCCCCAAGCCCGAAAGCCGGGCCGGACCACCATGGTCCGGCCCGGCTTTTCGCTTGCTCCACCAGCGCGGTCAGCACTCCCGAATCAGCGGCATTTTGTTTCGTGTGGGTTTCCATTGACAAACCAACAGAATCAAAGATAAAGTCAAGTAACTCAACATCATGTGATGCCAGTCACGCCGAGTAGCCACCGCAATCCCAGCCACTACGCAACGGAGGGTACGTGTTCGCCGAGGAGCGCCAGCAAAAGATTGCCGAGCTTGTTGCCGGCAGCGGCCGGGTCAGCGTGACCCTCCTGGCCGAGCGCTTCCGGATCACCACCGAAACCGTCCGCCGGGACCTCGCCACCCTCGAAAACGCCGGAACCGTCCGCCGGGTCCATGGCGGCGCCGTTGCGGCCGACCGCTTCAGCACCACCGAGGAAAGCGTCAACGAGCGCGCCATCCAGCGGCCCGACCAAAAGATCCGGATCGCCGAGGCCGCCCTGGCGCTCATCCCACGCAACTCCCCCGGCAGCGTCCTGATCGACGGCGGCACCACCACGGAAGTCCTGGCGGACATGCTCGCCCGGCGCACCGCCGTCGAACATTCCGATGGTGCCGGGCCACGGCCCGAACTGGTGGCCATCACCCATGCCGTGCCCATCGCCGGGAAGCTCTCCAGTGTTCCCGGGATTGCCCTGCACATCCTGGGCGGCCGGGTCCGCGGCATCACCCAGGTAGCCGTGGGCCAGGCAACGGTCGACGCCGCGGGAAGAATCCGCCCGGACATCGCCTTCGTGGGAACCAACGGCATCCACGCAGGCTTCGGCCTCAGCACCCCCGATCCTGAAGAAGCCGCCGTCAAGGCAGCCTTCGTCCAATCGGCACGCCGCATTGTGGTGCTGGCCGATTCCACCAAGCTGGACACGGAAACCCTGGTCCAGTTCGCCTCCCTGAAAGATCTGGACACCTTGATTACAGACAGCGAACCCGGACCTGAACTTGCAGCCGCCCTGGAAGAGGCCGGCGTCGATGTGGTGATCGCATGATCGTCACCTTCACGGCCAACCCCAGCCTGGACCGCACCGTCGCCCTTCCCGGGCCCCTCGAACGCGGTGAGGTGCAGCGCGCCGTCTCCGTCAGCCAGGAATCCGGCGGCAAGGGCGTCAACGTCTCCCGCGCCCTGGTGGCCTCCGGCCTGGAGTCGGTGGCGGTCCTTCCCGGTGCCGACAGCGATCCGGTCCTCGCCGGCCTCCGCCAGAGCGCGGTGCCCTTCGTCTCCCTGCCCATCGGCGAGCCGCTGCGGACCAACGTTGCGCTCACCGAGCCCGGCGGCGTGACCACCAAGATCAACGAGCCGGGCCCCCTGCTGGACGAAAACCAGCAGGAAGCCCTGATCAAGCTGCTGCTGGAAAGCTCCCGCGGCGCCAGCTGGGTGGTCATGGCCGGCTCCCTGCCGCCGGGCTTCCCCGCAGATTTCTACGCAACGGCGGCCCAGCGCCTCCGTTCCTCCGCAGACGGCGCCGCCCCGCGCATCGCCGTCGACTCATCCGGACAGCCGCTCGCCGCCGCCCTCACTGGCGGGGCGGCCGGCATGCCGGACCTCCTGAAGCCCAACGCCGAAGAACTGGCAGAACTGGCCGCCGCGGCCGGCTTTGCCCCGGCCACCGCTGACGAACTGGAAGCGGACCCGGCGGCTGCAGCGGCAGCCGCCGCCGCCGTCGTACGTACCGGTGTGGGTGCTGTGCTGGCAACTCTCGGATCCAAGGGAGCTGTGCTGGTAACTGCCGACGGCGCGTGGCTGGCCACGCATCCGCCGGTCGCCGCGGTCAGTACGGTGGGCGCGGGCGACTCCGCGCTGGCCGGTTATCTGCTCGCCCACGGCCAGGGCGCCGCCCCGGCCGACTGCCTTCGCCAGGCAGTGGCCCACGGTGCCGCTGCCGCCTCCCTGCCCGGTTCCACCGTTCCGGCAGTTCACCAAACCACCCCGGATGCCGTAACCATCACGGCCCTTCGAAAGGATTGACAGTGACTCAGCTCATCACCACGGAACTGGTCGAGCTCGACCAGAACCTGGGCAACGCGCCCGAGGCGGTGATCCGGCATCTGGCAAGCAAGGTAGCTGCCGCCGGACGCGCAACAGAGGTTGAAGGCCTCTTCGCCGACGCCTTCGCCCGCGAACAGAAAACCGCCACAGGCATCCCCGGCGGCATTGCCATCCCGCACTGCCGCTCGGCCGCCGTCACGGAGCCCACCCTGGCCATGGCCCGCCTGGACCCGAAGGTGGACTTCGGCGCCAAGGACGGCCCCGCCGACCTCATCTTCTTCATCGCCGCCCCGGACGGAGCGGACCAGGCGCACCTGAAGCTGCTCTCCAAGCTGGCCCGCTCCCTGATCAAAAAGGACTTCACCGCAGCCCTGCGCGCCGCGTCCTCCCGGGAGGAAATCGTCGAGCTGGTGGACGGCGCCCTCGCCGACAAGCCGGCCGCCCATGCTGCCGCCGCCCCGGCGGACGCAGCTGGATCGCTGAACGCGACCGGCCAGTCCGGGGCTTCGGCAGTGGCAGGTGCGGGCGCAGGTGCAGCGGCTGGTTCCTCCGGCCCCAGGCGCCTCGTTGCCGTGACGGCCTGCCCCACGGGCATCGCCCACACCTACATGGCAGCCGATTCCCTGGTGGCCGCGGCACAGGAAGCCGGCGTTGACCTGCAGGTGGAAACGCAGGGCTCCTCCGGCGCCAAGCCGCTGGACCCCGCCGTGATCGCTGCCGCGGACGCCGTGATCTTCGCGGTGGACGTGGACGTGCGCGGCAAGGAGCGCTTCGCCGGCAAGCCGGTCATCAACGCCCCCGTAAAGCGCGGCATTGACGAGCCCGCCAAGATGGTCCAGGAAGCACTGGCTGCGGCTGACAACCCGAACGCCCGCCGCGTCCCGCACTTCGGTGCCGAGGAACAGGCCGAGCACGACGCCGAGGAAAAGGGCGAGCACATCGGCCAGAAGCTGAAGCGGGCACTCCTCACCGGCGTCAGCTACATGATTCCGTTCGTCGCCGGCGGCGGCCTGCTGATCGCCCTCGGCTTCCTGCTGGGTGGCTACGACATCACCGAAGTCGCGGACACGGTGGTTGTAGAGAACAACTTTGGCAACCTGCCCGAAGGTGGCCTGACCACCTATCTTGGCGCAGTGCTGTTCAAGATCGGCGCGCTGTCCATGGGATTCCTGGTCCCTGCACTGGCCGGCTACATCGCCTACGCCATTGCTGACCGGCCCGGCATCGCACCCGGTTTCGTTGCCGGTGCAGTCTCCGGCTTCATGGGTGCCGGCTTCCTCGGCGGCATCGTCGGCGGCCTGCTCGCCGGCTACATGGCCCACCTGATCGGGACCTGGCAGGTGCCGCGCTGGCTCCGCGGCCTGATGCCCGTGGTGATCATCCCGCTGCTCGCTTCCATCTTTGCCTCCGGCCTGATGTTCCTGGTCCTCGGCGGCCCCATCGCAGGCCTGACGCTGGCCCTCAACGGCTGGCTGTCCGGCATGACCGGCGCGTCCGCCGTCGTCCTGGGCATCATCCTCGGCCTCATGATGTGCTTTGACCTCGGTGGCCCGGTCAACAAGGTGGCTTACGCCTTTGCGGTGGCCGGCCTGAGCGCCGGCAGCGCCGACAACCAGGCGCCGTGGCAGATCATGGCAACCGTCATGGCTGCCGGCATGGTTCCGCCGCTGGCCATGGCCCTGGCCACGGTCCTGGACAAGAAACTCTTCAGCCTCGCCGAGCGCGAAAACGGCAAGGCGGCCTGGCTGCTGGGTGCGTCCTTCATCTCCGAAGGCGCCATCCCGTTCGCCGCGGCCGACCCGCTGCGCGTCATCCCTGCCAGCATGGTGGGCGGTGCCCTCACCGGCGCACTGTGCATGGCCTTCAACGTCACGTCGCAGGCACCCCACGGCGGCCTCTTCGTCTTCTTCGCCATCGGCAACCTGCTGATGTTCGTGATCTCGATCATCGCCGGAACCATCGTCAGCGCCCTGGCCGTGGTGGCCCTCAAACGCTGGGCAGCCCCCAAGACCGCTGCTACGGTGGAAACCGTTCCAGCAACGGTCTGATCCGGCCACTACCCATCCGGCGCTGAAGCACAGCAAGCCGAAAGACAAAAGGAGCAACAATGCCAGAACGCACCGCAACCGTCGCCAGCCGCGTGGGCCTGCACGCCCGCCCCGCCGCCATCTTTGCCGAGGCAGCCGGAGAGTTCGACCTGGACATCACCATCGCCCGTGAAGGCGAGCCGGCCGACGAGGCCATGGATGCCGCCAGCATCCTCTCCCTCATGAGCCTGGGCGCCTCCCACGGCGACGTGGTGGTCCTCCGCGCCGAAGGCGACGGCGCTGACACCGCGCTGGACCGCCTGGTCCAGATCCTGGAAACGGATCACGACGCCGAGTAGCAGCACCGCGTTGTGACAGCAGCGTGCCGGCGGCCGCCGTCGCTCGTGTCCCCCAGGGGATGCGCCCGACGGCGGCCGCCGCTTTTAATCCCGCCGCGTCAATCCCGCCGCGCCCGGGCAGGTCAGCCGCGCTCGGCGATCTTCTTGACGTCCGCCACGAGCATGTCCCACATGCCCTGGGCATGGGCGGCCGCCTCTTCGGTGGAGTTGTTGTCCTGGCTCAGGGTGAGCCTGGTGGCGCCGCCCTGGTCCTCGAGGGTCCAGGTCAGGGTGTGGTAGTTTTCCGGCTTGTCGTCTTCGCCGCCGAGCGGGCTGAAGTGGGTATGGACAAGCCTTTGGCCGGGCTCCACCTCGAGGATGTAGCCCTTGTCCTCATAGGCCTTGCCCTCCCACTCGCCGCGCCACACCATCGGTCCGCCAACAGTCCAGTCCGTCACCAGGTCCGCGCCGAACATAAACTCCTTGACGGCCCCCGGGTCGGTAATGACGTCCCAAACATGGCTCGCCGGAGCGTCGATCACGGTGGACGACGTTGCCACATGGTTTCCCGGCATTATCCCGCCTTCTTCGCGGTGAACAGCAGGTACTCCCACTCCATCTGGAACGGCGAATCGCCGTGCGCGTCCCCGAAGGAATCAGCCAGCTCCGTGAGGGCCTGATCCAGTGCTTTGACCTTGTCCGGGTCCTCGCCGATGAACTTGTACACCGAGATGGTGGGTCCGTAGTGGGACTTGAAATAGCGGACAAAATCGGCCGGTTGATGGAAGCTGCGGACCGCCAGCGTCTGCTTGCGTGCCTTGGCCTCGGTAACCCTGTCCCCCAGCAGTTCCCGGACGTGCTCCTCGCTCCCCCACAACGGTGCGGGCTGGGCACCGGGCGGGGGCGGCGGGGCGAAGGGCTTCATGGTGGCGAACATCTTGCCGATGAACCCTTCCGGGGTCCAGCTCAGGAGGCCGATGGTGCCGCCGGGTTTGCAGACCCGGACCAGTTCGTCGGCAGCAGCCTGGTGGTGTGGCGCGAACATGACGCCGAGGCAGGACATCACGACGTCGAACCCGGCCTCGCCGAACGGCAGGGCCTCGGCATCCGCCTCCTGCCAGTCCAGGCTCACTCCCCGGTTTGCGGCCTCGCGGCGCCCGGCCTCGAAAAGCTCGGGCGTGAGGTCGCTGGCCACCACCTTGGCGCCCATCATCGCCGCCGGAATTGCCGCGTTACCGGAGCCGGCTGCCACGTCCAGCACACGGTGGCGGGACGTGATTCCGCAGGCTTCCACCAGGATGGCGCCCAGTTCCAGCAGCATCTCGTCCGCCAAGGCCGGGTAGTCCCCGGACGCCCACATGGCCCGGTGCTTCTGCTTCAGCGCCCGGTCCGCCTCCGCCGTATCCGTCTGATCGTTCATGGTCCGCGCTCCTTTACTGGCCGCTCAGGTGTCAGCACGCTGTGGGCACAGCGGAGGCTGCGATGCGACTCATTGTGGACGCGCAGTAGCCCGCTGTAAAGATCGCACTGCTTCCAGGGCTGACCCAGGTGGATCGGGGGCTCGTCGGGCAGTCCCCTTCTGGTCCCGCGCGCGTGCTGCCCGGATCCCGGATCAGGCCGGCTTGCGGGCCCTGGTGGAGGTGGACTTCGCGGCAGGTTCAGCGGAGGCTTTGCCGGACGCCGTCTTGCTGGCGGTCTTGCTTGCCGTGGCCTTGGCGGCGGTCTTTGTCCCGGTGGATTTCGTGGCTGATGACTTCGCGGCGGTGGACTTCGTTTCGTCCGACTTGGCAGCGGTGGATCTTGCTGCCGTGGTCTTGGCGGTCCCGGCTTTGGCAGCCGTGGACTTCGTGGCCGGCTTTGATGCCGTGGAGGTGGTCCCCGCTTTTGCTGCCGCCGTCTTTGTTCCGGAGGCCCGGCGTGCGGGCTTGGCCTCCTCCTCGCCGCTGTCCTCCTCCTCATCGGACTCCCCGCCGGATTCATCGCCGGATGAGGCCGCCGCCCCGGCACCGCGCTTCCGGTCCAGGCTCCGTTTCAGGGCTTCCATCAGGTCAATGACTTCACCCTTGCCGCCTTCGCCTTCCTCCACGCCAAAGGTTGCTTCCGTATCCAGGGCGTCGCCCTGCTCGAGTTTGGCCTCGATCAGCTGGCGCAGCTGCACCTGGTACTCGTCCGTGAAGGAGACGGGATCGAAGTCCGCCGCCATGGACTCCACCAGCGCGGCTGACATCTCGCGCTCCTGGGGTGAAATCTTGACGGACGTGTCCAGTGCGGGGAAGTTGGCTTCACGCACCTCGTCCGGCCACAGGAGGGACTGCAGCACCAGCACGTCGTCCTTGATCCGGAGTGCGCCCAGGCGCGTCTTTTCCCGCAGCGCGAACTGGACAATAGCCACCCGGTCCGTGTCCTCCAGGGCCCGCCGCAGCAGCACGTAGGCCTTGGGCGTCTTGGAATCCGGCTCCAGGTAGTAGCTCTTCTCGAACATCATGGGTTCCAGCTGCTCGGACGGGACGAACTGCACCACCTCGATCTCGTGGCTGTTCTCCGCCGGAATGGACTTGAGCTCGTCCTTGGACAGGATGACCGTCCGGCCATCTTCCTCGTAGGCCTTCTCAATGTCCGAGTAGTCGATGACCTGGCTGCAGACCTCGCACCGGCGCTGGTAGCGGATCCTGCCGCCGTCGGCATTGTGAACCTGGTGCAGACTGATGTCATGATCTTCAGTGGCGCTGTAGACCTTGACGGGGACGTTGACCAGGCCAAACGCGATGGCACCTTTCCAGATGGCTCTCATTCCTACAGTCAACATCAGTCCGGGCCGGAGGTGAAGCCCTATGGCAGCAAGTAAGGAGCGTGTCCGCGTTGCCGGACGTGAACTCACGCTGACCAACCTGGACAAAATCATCTATCCGGAGACCGGCACCACCAAGGCCGACGTCCTTGCCTACTACGCCGCCGTCGCCCACGTCCTGATCCCCGCGGCAGCCGGCAGGCCGGCCACCCGCAAAAGGTGGGTCAACGGAGTGGGCACCGCGGAAAAGCCGGGCGAGGTGTTTTTCCAGAAGAACCTCGAGGACTCCGCACCGGGCTGGCTCCCCCGGGCGGCCATTACCCATAAAGACCGGACCATTCATTACCCGATGGTGAACGACCCCGCCACGCTGACCTGGTTCGGCCAGATCAATTCCCTGGAAATCCACGTGCCGCAGTGGCAGGTGGACTCCCACGGGAACCAGCTGAACCCGGACCGGCTGGTCCTGGACCTGGATCCCGGCGAGGGAGCGGGTATCGAGGAATGCGTTGAGGTGGCGCTCCTGGCCCGGGCCATCCTGCAGGACGTGGGCATGGACCCGGTACCGGTGACCAGCGGCAGCAAGGGCATCCACCTGTACGCCGCCCTGGACCGCAGCCAGAGCTCGGACCAGATCTCGGCATTCGCCCGGGAACTGGCGCGCGCCCTGGAGGCGGACCATCCGGACCTGGCCGTCAGCGACATGAAGAAAACCCTCCGCAAGGGCAAGGTGCTGGTGGACTGGAGCCAGAACAACGCGGCGAAAACCACCATCGTGCCCTACTCACTGCGCGGCCGCCCCACCCCCATGGTCGCCGCGCCCCGCACCTGGCGGGAAATCAGTTCTCCGGGGCTCAAGCACCTGGATTACAAAGCAGTCCTGCGGCGGGTGCAGGACGGCAAGGACCCGTTTGCCGCCGTCGTCCAGGCCGCGGGCCATCCTTCCGGCGACGCCGGAGGTCACGGCGGGAACGGGCATGGCGGTGACGTGCACGACGGCAACCCCCGCCTGGGGAAGTACCGCTCCATGCGCGACCCACAGAAGACACCCGAACCGTTCAGCGGCGCGGCAGGCAGCGGCGACGCGTTCGTCATCCAGGAGCACCACGCCAGCCGGCTCCACTTCGACCTTCGGCTGGAGCACGAGGGCGTCCTGGTGTCCTGGGCCCTGCCCAAGGGCGTCCCGGAATCCGGCGGCAAGAACCACCTTGCCGTCCAGACCGAAGACCACCCGATGGACTACCTCACCTTCCACGGCACGATCCCTAAAGGGGAGTACGGCGCAGGCGAGATGACCATCTGGGACACCGGCACCTATGAGCTGCACAAGTGGATCAACGGCCGCGAGGTCATCGTCACGCTCAACGGGTCCGAGGGCGGCGGCCTGGGCGGGAGCAAAAAGTTCGCTCTGATCCACACCGGCCGCGGGCAGGGCAAGGACGCCGAGGGGCAGTGGCTCATCCACCTTATGGACACGGAGCATCAACGCGGACGACGGCCGCACGCGGCGCCGCCTCCAGAGCCGGCGGAGGTGCCGGAAGAGGAGCCTGAGGACGTGCCGGATAAGAAGGCGCCGGAGGACGCGCCGGAAAAGAAGGAGGCGCCGGCTGCCGCTTCGCGCCCGAATCTCGCACCCCAGGATTTCGGGCCCATGATGGCCACGTCAGGTGACACCGCCGACCTCCAGGGCAGCAACTGGCAGTTCGAACTCAAGTGGGACGGGGTGCGCGCCATCATGGTCGCGGACGAAACCACTGTGCGCATCTTCAGCCGCAACGGCAACGACGTCACGCGGACCTATCCTGAACTGACCGACCGGCAGTGCTGGCCCGGGCAGCCGTTCGTCGCAGACGGTGAGATCATCGCCGTCGGGCCCGCCGGCAGGCCTGACTTCGGACTGCTGCAAGGCCGGATGAAGCTGACCCGGCCCGCCGACGTCGCGAAGGCCCGGACAGCCATCCCGGTCCGGCTGGTGCTGTTCGACCTGCTGTACGACGACGGGACGGACCTCCGGCGGTTGCCGCTCACCAGGCGGCGCCAGAGGCTGGAGCAGTTCTTTCGCCCCTCCGGCTGCCCGCTGGACCTTTCCCTTGTCCTCGAGGACAAGGTTGAACACATCCTGGAAAGCGCCCGGGAGCTTGGCCTCGAAGGCGTGATGGCCAAACGGACGGACAGCCGCTACGTGAGCGGACAGCGGACCCGCACCTGGATCAAGCTCAAGATTGAACAGACCCAGGAAGTGGTGGTGGGCGGCTGGCGGCCGGGCAAGGGCGGCCGCCAGGACACTGTGGGTTCCCTGCTGGTGGGCATCCCTGAAGGGGACAAACTGCAGTACGTGGGCCGGGTGGGCAGTGGGTTCAGCACGCGGGAGCTTGCCGAACTCCGGCAGACGGTGGAGCGCCTCGCGAGGAAAACCTCACCGTTCCACGACGTCCCACGACCGGACGCCGCGGACGCCCACTGGATTGCCCCGCAGCTCGTGGGTGAGGTGACCTACAGCGAGTGGACCGGCCCCGGGCGGTTGCGCCACCCGGTATGGCGGGGCTGGCGGCTCGACAAGGAACCGTCCGAGGTGGTGCGCGAAGCGTGAGCCGGGCTTTCGACGCACACCTTCATCCGTGACGCGGAAATTGCCTGGCGACCACCACATAGTGGGGTCGCCAGGCGATTTGCGTGTCGATGGTTATTCAGGGTGTCGCCAGCGCGATGGTTGTCCGGGCCAGGTCAGGACGAGTGCGGCATCTGCGGCCGGCTGGTGCGGTGAACGGCCGTCACTGCGGCTTCGTGGCCCATCCTGCCAAGGCCGGAGCCGCGTTCCTTCGGGTGCCGCCGCTTTCCGTTGCCATCCGGCCACGCGTTCTGCTGCGGCATTCCGGTTGCACCGGCCACTGCGGGACCAGGCAGGTCCGGAGTGTTCATCGCCGCCGCCAGGTGGTCGGCAAGCTCGGGTTTGATGTGTGATGTACGGACTTTGTCAGCCATGTGATCTTCCTTTCCGCGATGAAACGAAGTGTTGCCCGTTACCGCCACGGGGGCGTCCGGGGATCGCTGAAAATGCCAGCGGACTGTAATGCGCACCGTGCCCAGCAAGTGTTGCGCGGGCCTGACCGGAGGGGCGGGGCACAGCCGGACCCTCTCCGGCCGCACGCATCCGCCTACTCAAAAAGAAGGATTCCCATTGCTCCACCATAGGCACCGAGCAGCCGCCTGTGAACCCCTTGGCCCGAGGACGGAAAAGAAGGCCGACGGCGGTCCTTGGGGCCCGCGCCACGACGCCGCTGCGGGGACGGAAGGGAGGCACGGAGACTGCGTGAGGACGCTCACTTTTGGCGGCGGAGTACCCGCAAAAAGCATCCCAAACCGGGTTGCAGCCAAAAAAATTCGGTAACGATCTGTGCCGGCGGGCCCATCCCTGTAATGACGCGGGAATAGGCGGGAAAACAATGTGGGAAAAGTCAGCGCAAACGGCCCCAAAAGAGCTGATCCTACGGCATTTCGGGCGGGGAAGCCATGGTTTTCCCGTAAAATTGAAGGCCTGCCCGGAGCGGGGCAGCTACAAGTCGCAAGCAAATGACCTCCACAGGAGTTGCCCAAATGCCCACAGACCGAAGCATGACCGACTCTTCAGCAGGCGCCAGGAACGCCAGCGGAACAGACCAGGCAGCCGTCACGGCTGCCAAGAAGCCCCGGCGGCTGCCACGCCGCCGGCTCAAGGAATCCGATGTCAACGTCGTGAACCAGCCGATGCTCAAAAAAGCACTCGGCGGCACCATCGTCGGCAACACCATGGAGTGGTACGACGTAGGCGTTTTCGGCTACCTCATCACCACCATGGGGCCGGTCTTCCTGCCGGAATCCGACCCCACAACGCAAACCCTGTTCCTGCTCGGAACCTTCGCTGCCACGTTTATCGCCCGCCCTCTGGGCGGCGTGATCTTCGGCTGGATGGGCGACAAAATGGGCCGGCAGAAGATCCTTGCCGCCACCCTCATGCTGATGGCCGCGAGCACCTTCGCGATCGGCCTCCTGCCCGGCTACGCCCAAATCGGCCTGTGGGCCGCCGGCCTGCTGGTGCTGCTGAAAATCGTGCAGGGCTTCTCCACGGGCGGCGAATACGCCGGCGCCACCACGTTCGTCAGCGAGTACGCGCCGGACAAGCGCCGCGGGTTCTTCGCCAGCTTCCTGGATATGGGCAGCTACCTGGGCTTCGCCCTGGGTGCGGCCCTGGTCTCTGCCCTCCAGCTCACCCTGGGACAGGCTGCCATGGAGGAGTGGGGCTGGCGCATCCCGTTCCTGATTGCCGGTCCGCTGGGCCTGGTCGCCATCTACTTCCGCAGCAGGATCGAAGAATCCCCCCAGTTCCAGGCCACCCTGGATGCCCAGGAGGACATCGCCAAGAACGCTGCCGCCTCCGACGAGGCCGCGGCCAAGGGCCCGGTGGGCATCGTCAAGGCTTACTGGCGCTCCATCATCGTGGCCATGATCCTGGTGGCCGCAGCCAACACCGCCGGCTACGCCCTCACCTCCTACATGCCCACGTACCTCACTGAGGCCAAGGGCTACGACGAAGTGCACGGCACCCTGCTGACCATTCCGGTCCTGGTGGTCATGAGCCTCTGCATTCCGCTGACCGGCAAGCTGTCCGACCGGATTGGCCGCAGGCCGGTCCTGTGGATCGGTGCCCTGAGCACGGTGGTCCTGGCAACCCCGGCCTTTCTGCTGATCGGCATCGGTGAAATCTGGTCCACCCTTGCCGGCCTCGCCCTGATCGCCTTCCCGGTGACCTTCTACGTGGCCAACCTGGCCTCCGCACTGCCGGCGCAGTTCCCCACGTCCAGCCGCTACGGCGCCATGGGCATCGCCTACAACTTCTCGGTGGCGATCTTCGGTGGGACCACGCCCTTCGTAGTTGCCGCCCTGATCAGTGCAACCGGGAACGACATGATGCCCGCGTACTACCTGATGGGCACGTCCCTGGTGGGTGCGGTGGCTATCTACTTCCTGAAGGAATCAGCGCAGCGTCCGCTGCCGGGTTCCATGCCCAGCGTTGACACCCAGGCGGAAGCCCGGGAACTGGTGGCCACCCAGGACGAGAACCCGCTAATCGACCTGGACCAACTGCCGTTCGAAACGCAGGACGTCACGGACGCCCGTGCGGCCGACAAGGTTCCGGCCGGGGTCTAGATTTCCGGCGGAGCCAGGCGCGTCTTGTAGCCCACGCTTCAAAGGCCCGTCCGGCATGTTTCCTTGGGGGAAGCATGCAGGGCGGGCCTTTGCCGTACCGCTTTTTCATTGCCCCGCGGCGGGACAGGCAGGCCTGCGTGCTGGGCCGGCCCTCTCCTGGGCGGCCCATGTCCTTGTGTGTCCGTACGGCGCCGAAGGATATGACTCCGTTCAGGCCGTCCGGCAATAATTTTTGGTGGGCCGGCAAACGGCCCGGACAAACAACGGCGGGGATGGTGCGGGATGAAACGGGTGGTTGAGCAGGTCCGCGCCCTCCACCGGCTGGAGCCTGCCAACAATGACCACCTCGCGGCGCTCCGGGTGGCCGCCAGCGTGGCCGTCCCCTCACTGCTGCTTCTGGTTGCCGGCCGGCCGGACCTCATCATCTATGCCGTGTTCGGGGCACTGACGGGTATGTACGGGCGGAACGAACAGCATCAGCTGCGGCTCCGCCACCAGGCCCAGGCCGCACTGGTGCTCCTGTCCGGCGTAGGCGTGGGCGTGTTCCTGTCCGTCAACCATCTTCACTCCTGGTGGCTGGTGGCTGTTGAAGCCGTGCTTGCCGGGGTGGGATCCGTGTATTCCGACCGGGTGCGGCTCAAGCCCAACGGCCCGTTCTTCGGCATCCTCGCGCTGGGCGCCTGCGCCTCCGTCCCGACGGTGGTTCCCTGGTACGTGGCCATGCTGATCGCCTCAGGCAGTGCGGCGTTCTCCGTGGCGGTGGGTTTCAGCGGCTGGCTGCGCCGGCGGTCCTGGCAGCGCGGCGCGGCGAGGAATCCGGGTTTGGCCGGGCGCCGGGACGTAATGCTGCACGCCGCCAGGTATGTGCTGGCGGTGGGGGCTGCGGGTTCGCTGGGCGTGCTCAGCGGCAGCGGTCATCCGCACTGGGCCATGGCGGCGGCTGCCGTCCCGCTGGCCGGAGCAGACCTCCCCAGCAGCGTGCGCCGCGGCGTCCACCGCATCGTGGGGACCTTCGTGGGGCTGGCGGTCACCGCCGTCGTCATTCTCCCTGAGCCATGGACCCTCACTGGGCTTTTCCCTGGGCAGCAGGCCATCCTGCTGGCGCTGCTGGTGATCCTGTTCCAGTTCACCACTGAGCTGTTCATGGCCCGCCATTACGGCTTTGCCATGGTCTCTTTCACACCCGTCATCCTGCTGATGACACAGCTTGCCGCACCCATCGACCCCGCCCTCCTGATCCTGGAGCGTGGCGTGGAAACGCTGGTGGGGGCGCTGGTGGGAATCCTGGTGGTGGTGGCCGTGCGGCGGGCGGGGTCGCGGAGCCCTGCGGCCCTGCTGGGACGGGCTCCCCTGTTGGGGCGTCTGCCCTTATTTGGGCGTGCGGGGAGGCCCCGCCACTAGTTTGGCGGGAGCTACGCGCGCCACCGCCGCCACCAGCTTGTACCGCTTCGACGGGATGGACACGGCCCGGCCGCGTTCGTTGTCGGCCAGGCCTTCGCGGACCACACGGCCGGCGTGCAGCCAGGCCCACGACGGCGCCACGGATTTGTCCATGCCCATCCGGTCGTGGAACTCGGTGTGGGTGAAGCCGGGGCAGACCGCCGTGACCTTGATGCCCTGCCTGCGGTAGGCGAGGTTAGCCCAGCGGCTGAAGCTCACCAGCCACGCCTTCGCCGCCGAGTACGTGCCCCGGGGCAGGAAGGCGGCAATGCTGGCCACATTGATGATCCGGCCCTCACCGCGCTCCAGCATGCCTTTGAGGGCAGCGTGCGTGAGCACCATGGCCGTTTCGCCGTGCAGCTTCAGGTGCTTTTTCTCCTCGGTGATGGAATTGTCCTCGAAGTTGTGCAGCAGCCCGATCCCCGCGTTGTTCACCAGGATGCCCACCGGCCGCTGCGAATCGGACAGGCGTCCGACGACGGCGGTCACGCCGGCGTCGTCGGTCAGGTCCGCGGGAAGCACCTCAGCCATGATTCCGTAGCGCCGTTCCAGGTCCGCCGCCGTATGTTCAAGGCGGGCCCGGTTCCGCGCCACCAGGACCAGGTTGGTGCCCTGCGCAGCAAGCTGGCGGGCGAACTCGGCGCCCAGCCCCGCGCTGGCCCCGGTGACGAGTGCGGTTGTTCGGGAAGTGGTTGGCATCATGCTGCCAGCCTAGCCACTTTGACCTTCGCCGGATGTTCCCTGCTTTTACCGCCCGGCGAACTTCGCCAGCGGGTTGGCAAGGCGCCCGGCCATCTGCAGCCCGCCCGAGGGATCCGCGAGGTCCAGCATCTGCTGGTTGTTGCGGAGCTGGAGCCGGTTGAGGCAGGACAGTTCGAAGTCCGGGGCGAACAGGTCGTGGCGGGCGAACTGGTCCGCCAGTTCCGGGTGCTGGCCCTGATAGTCCGTGATGGCGGCTGCTGCCGTGCGCCAGAAATCCTCCTGGCCCAGGATCCCGTCCTCTTCCAGGAGTGCTGCGAGGAAGCGGAAGATGCAGTCGAAGATGTCCGTGAAGATGGCCAGCACCTTTTCCCCGTCCGGGATGGCAGCCTGGATCCGGGACACCTCCTCGGGAAGGTCCAGCCGGTCCCCCATCACCACGATCTCCTCGGCGATGTCCTTCATGATGGCCTGGACGGGGACGCCGTCCTCGAGGACCAGGATGACGTTCTCGCCGTGCGGCATAAACGCCAGCTCGTACCGGTAGAGGCAGTGCACCAGCGGAACCAGGTAGGCCTCGAAGTAGCGGCGCAGCCAGTCCGCTGGTGCCAGCCCGGAGCGCCTAATCAGCGCGGAAACCATCGGCTTGCCCGCGGAATCGGCATGCAGGAGGGAGGCCATGGTGGCCAGCTGCTGCCCGTCCTGCAGCAGCGGCAGGGGGCTTTCCCGCCACAGGGCAGAGAGCATCTTGCGGTAGGGGGAACCGGGGGCGGACCCCGCCTCGTAGTAACCGTTGTGGTAGCCAAGGGCGGCGATTTCGCCGATCATGGTGAATCCGCGCTGCTGCAGCGCCCCGTCATTCTCGATCAGGGTGCGCAGCCAGTCGTTGATGGCCGGTGTTGCCTTCATGTACTGCGGCGACAGCCCGCGCATGAACCCCATGTTCAGGACGGACATGGCGGTTTTGACGTAGCTCCGGGCCGGGGCGCTGGTGTTGAAGAAGGTGCGGATGGACTGCTGGGCCTGGTACACGTCCGTCCCGGCCCCCAGGTAAATGATGCGGCGGCGGGCGATCTCCGCCGCGAAGGTGACCGTGAGTTTGTTTTCCCACTGCCACGGGTGGACGGGCATAAAGAAGTACTGCTCGGGGTCCAGGCCCTGGAGCTGCAATTCGTTGGTGAAGTCGCCGGCCAGCGGGCCGAGTTCGGCATCCAGGTGCGCCCGGTAGTCCAGCCCTGCACTTGAGGTGAACACGGCGTGGCTGCGGTGGACGGCGATCCATTGCAGCCGGACAGGGGCGCCGGTCTCCGGAGCAAACGCGTGGTAGTCGCTGATGCCGAAGCCCAGCCGGCCGTTGTTGGCCACGAAGCAGGGGTGGCCCTCGGTCATGCTGCGTTCGATGGCCTGGAAGTCGGCGGCGGCATCGCGCCCGCCCGTGATGCCGGCCGCGAGTTCGGCGGCGGACGGCTGGCCGGCCCACTGCTTGTAGGCGTGGCTGGCCAGGGTGCTGCTGATCTCCTCCAGGTAGACCGGGAGCATCTGGATGTTGATGCCGAGGGTGGTGTGGAACGCCGTGATGAATTCCAGCACGTCGAGCGGCGCTTCGGTGCCGTCCCGGAAGCACCGGATGGAACCGGCGTCGATGGACCAGTGGTCAAGTTCCAGGATCCGGGCGCAGAAGCGGTACTCGTGCGAGCCGTCACCGCTGCGGAGCCGGTAGCTGCCGGTCCCCTCATCCCCCGGTTCATCACTCAGGAGTTCCGGAGCGATGATCCGTTCGTGCGAGAACTCGGCGAGCGCTTTGCGGAGCAGGTGCCGGTTGGCCATGTCCCACCGGTCTCCGGCGAGGTGGGGCGCGGCGTTGGCAGCGCCGGCGGTGGCAGGGTCCGCGGCAAGGGCGGACACAGCGGAATCGAGGTGGACGGTCACAGTGCAGCTCCCTGCGGGACGGTTGTGGACAAAGTGTCGAGTGCGGCGCGGGCGGCCAGGTAGTCGGAGCGGCTGCAGAAGCTCAGCAGGGCGTCCTTGTCCGGCAGGGTGACGATGCCTGCGGGCTGGAAACCAAGCCGTTCATTCAGTGCGTGGATTTTGGTGTTCCGCGCATCCGGCTCCACCACGACGCGCTGCACCTCCGGCCTGGCGAACAGGTGGTCCAGGACGGCGTCCATCGCCGCCGTGGTGTACCCGGGTTCCGGGCCTTCCGACGGCGGCGCCACCAGCAGGTGCATGCCCACGTCGCCGGGCTGGACGGCGTACAGGCCTGCCAGCGGCGAGGACTCGGGAAGGTACTCCTCCATCAGGAAGGCGGGGACGCCGCCGTCGAGCCCCAGCAGGGCGTGATGGTGCCCGCTGGCCTGGATCCTGGCGTATTCCTCCACCACATCCTCCACGCCGGCGGAGAGCATTCCCCAGAACGAGGCGTACGGCTGGGTCACCCAGCTGTGCAGGAGCGGTGCGTCGGCCTTCGCGTCAAGGCAGCGGAACGTGAACCTCATGCGGACACCCCTGCCGCAACGCTAACGTCCGTGCCTGTCCCCACGTCCGCGCTTGTCCCTACGTCAGCCCGGGCGCCAATGCCCGTAGGTGACCCGAACTGCTGGAACGCGATGCTCCGCTCCACCGGGTAGACCTCCCGGCCGGTGATCTCCCGCAGGATGCAGGAGTTGCGGTATGCGCCCATGCCCAGGTCCGGGGTGACGAAGCCGTGGGTGTGCAGCTCGGCGTTCTGGACGAAGATCTCGCCGGGTTCGACGCCCGTGCTGTAGTTCCGGTCCACTTCGAACCGTCCGGCGCTGTCGCGGGAAATCCGGTCCTGCACGCCGGCCAGGAACCCGGGCTCCCGGTAGCCGTAGCCGGTGGCCAGGACAACCCCTTCGCTGTCCAGGGTGTAGGAGCTGCGCTGCTCGCCGTGGTGCAGGTGCAGGATGTGCGTTCCGGCCGCTGCATCCCATTGTGCTGCGGTAAGGGTCGAGTGGGTCAGCAGTTGGGTGTCCACCATGCCGGAAAGGCTCTTGGTGTAGAGCAGGTCGTAGATGGCGTCGATGAGATCGGAGTTGATCCCCTTGTAGAGGTTCTTCTGCGTCTTGTTGAGGTGGTCGCGCTGGTGCTGCGGGAGGCCATGGAAGTAGTCCACGTACTCGGGGGACGTCATTTCGAGGGTCAGTTTGGTGTATTCCAGCGGGAAGAACCGGCCCGAGCGGGTGACCCAGTTGAGCTGGTAACCGTGGGCGTCGGCCTCCTGCAGGAGCTCGTAGTAGATCTCGGCCGCGCTTTGGCCGCTGCCCAGGATGGTGATGCTGCGCTGCTGCTGGAGTTCGGCCTTCCGCGCCAGGTAGTCGGCGTTGTGCAGGACCACTCCCCCGCGCCCTGCCGCTGCGTCGGCAACGATTCCGGCAGCCGCTTCCGGAACATAGGGGGATGTGCCGGTGCCCAGCACCAGCCGCCGCGCCAAAAGCACCTCCGGCCCGTCCGGACCGGAGACAGCCAGCCGGTACACGCCGGCGTCGTACGTTACATCCAGCACAGCCGTGCCAAAACGGACGGACGGCAGCTGGCCGGCCACCCACTGGCAGTACTGGTTGTACTCAGCCCGCAGGGGGTAGAAGTTCTCCCGGATATAGAAGCGGTACAGGCGCCCTGTCTGCTTCAGGAAGTTCAGGAACGAGTAGGGCGAGGTGGGGTCTGCCAGGGTGACCAGGTCCGCCATGAACGGGACCTGAAGGTGGGCGGGTTCCAGCATCATTCCGGGGTGCCAGTCAAAGGACGCCCGCTGTTCCAGGAAGATGCCGTCCACGTCCTCCAGCGGTTCGGTGAGCGCGGCGAGGCCCAGGTTGAAGGGGCCGGCGCCGATGGCAGCGAAGTCGTGTATGCGGGTCATGCGGACACCTCGCTCTGCAGCAGGTCCGCGCCGGTGCGGCGCAGGAGCCCGATGATCTCGGCGATGTCCTCGAGGGTGGCCTCGGCGTTGAGGAGGGTGAACTTCAGGTAGTGGCGGCCGCCCACCTTGGTGCCGGCCACCACGGCCTCACCGGAGGCGAAAACGGCGGCACGGATGGCCGGGTTGAGGACGTCGGCGGTATCTTCCGGGAGCCGGACGCCGTCGACGACGGGACGGTACCTGAACACCAGGGTGCTCAGCTGGGGTGCAGCGGCAAGTTCGAAGTCGTCGTCGGCAGCCAGGAGCGAGCCGACGCGGGCGGCGAGGTCGATCGCCTCGTCAAACAGCGCGCCGATGGCGTCGGCACCCATGATCCGCAGGGTGAGCCACAGTTTCAGGGCGTCGAACCGGCGGGTGGTCTGGATGCTCTTGTCCACCTGGTTGGGGATGTCCGCCAGTGCCGCGCTTTCCGGGTTCAGGTAATCGGCGTAGTAGGTGATGTGGCGCAGCATGGCGGACTCGCGGACCAGGAGGGCGCTCGAGCTTACCGGCTGGAAGAAGGTCTTGTGGAAGTCAACGGTGACTGAGTCCGCCAGGCGGGTTCCGTCCAGCAGGTGGCGGTAGCGCCCGGAGACCATCAGCCCGCCGCCGTATGCGGCGTCGATGTGGAACCAGGCCCTGTAGGCACGGGCCAATGCGGCGAGTTCGGCGAGCGGATCCACGGCGCCGAAATCGGTGGTTCCGGCGGTTGCAACCACGGCCATCGGTGTCAGGCCGGCATCCCTGGCTGACGCCATGGCCTCAGCGAGCGCGGCCGGGTCCATCCGGTGATCGGGCGTGCAGGGAACGGTGATGACGGCGTCGAAGCCGAGGCCCAGCATGGAGGCAGACTTCTGGATGCTGAAGTGGCTGTCCTCGGAGGTGAAGATCCGCAGCGTATCCAGCAGGGCCGGAAGGCGGAGCCCGCTTTGGGCGGGCTCCCGGCGGAGGCCGGCTACGGCGTGGTTGCGCGCGATCAGCAGGGCCTGGAGGTTGGACTGGCTGCCGCCGGACGTGAAGATGCCGTCCGCGTTGTCACCGAGGTGCAGCCGCTCTGCTGCCCAGTCGATGAGGCGCCGTTCGATCATGGTGGCCCCGGCGCTCTGGTCCCAGGTGTCCAGGGAGGAGTTCACGGCGGACAGGATGGCCTCTCCCACCAGTGCGGGGATTACCACGGGGCAGTTCAGGTGGGCTGCGTACTTTGCGTCATGGAAGTAGATGGCGTCCCGCAGATAAACGGTTTCGAGTTCCTGCAGCGCGGCCGCCGTGTCCGGCAGCGGGGTATCCAGGTCCACCGCGCCCACGCGCGCCTTCATTTCGGAAGGCCCGACGCCGGTAAAGGGCCGGGTGGTCCGTTCCAGCTTGGTTGCCACTGCGGTGACGCCCTGCAGCACCTGCGCCACGTAGCGGGGTGAGTTCCTGGCGTTGAAGAGATGGTTGGTTGCCCCCAGCGCGAGCTCCACCCGCGAGCCGAAATCCTGCCCCGGCGGATCCTGTTTGGCATGGACTTCGCTGTTGTGCGGGTCATGCACGTGTAACTCGTCAAGGCGGGGCATCAGCGACACTGGTCATCCTTCGGTCAGCGGTTTTTCTTGGATTGCAAAGGCAAGCCTTACTTAGGTGAACCTTTTAATCAAACTTTTGTGTTGTATTTGTCTGGAGCCGCAGAAACCAGGGGTTTTCGAAGTCGCCGGGGAGTCATTGACTGGCAGGCCGAAGCGTTCTGCTGCAAAATGCCCTTCACCCCGCAACTGCCCAAGGCCGGAAGGCTCTCGGCTAGGCTGGGGTTTCCGGCAGCTTGGCCGGGGCGCAGAAATGCAAGGGGGAAGCATGGGACAGCAACCATCCGGAGCCACCGGATTCCGGGAAGTGGACCGCGACGGGAACCCGCTGCCGCATGAAACCGGGGCCACAGAGCCTCCTGCCTGGACGCCTGGCGCGTGGGCGGCCGTGAATCCGTTCATTGTGGTGCTGTGGCTGTTCGCCATTGGGCTGATTGCCGGCGGCGCTGCGGCCTTCTTCTACGGCATGGGCAACCAGTTCTCCCCGAACGGGCAGGTGCCCGTGTCGTTCCTGGTCCTGACCAACGCGCCCTACGCTATTCTCCTCGGAATCGCAGCACTGTTGTGCCTGCTGTTCTGGCACGCGCTGCAGTGGCAGAAGCGGCGCGGATAGGTGAAGCAGCCTACGCAGCCACCCGCAAGACACGTCACCAAAACCCACTCGGCGTGACACCGGACCCGCTAACGCGGGGTGTGCCCTGGACCACAAGCTGATTTGCGTGACGATTAGTAAGCATGCTTAGGTATTGGGGTAAATGAACCTCCGCAAGCAGTTCGCGGCGGAGCTGCCAACGCCGGCAGCTTCGTGAAGAAGCCCAAGGATGAACATCATGACCAGCGTTACAGAAGATCACTTGACGGCGTTTGGGGAACGCACAGAGGGAGCACTGGCTCCCGTCGGAACCAACGGGCCCGTGGACGTGGGGCTTCTGTTCACCCTGAATTCGCGGATGCATTGCCGCACCCCGATGCAGCGCATTGATCCTAACGAACTGCCCGTACGGCAGCCTGTCTATGTTGACGGGACAGGAGTGGTTCCCCTCGGTGCAGGTGCCGCCGCCGGCAACGTGGTCACGTACCGTTGCGCCTGCGGCTTCACCATCGATGATCCCGCAGCTGATGCCGCCCGGTTCAACGCAACCGAATTCAACGCAACCGAATTCACTTCAACCCCGTTCAACCCGGCGGCGGGCGGTCACGCTCTGGCGAGCTGACTGGCACTGGAGCTACCGGCAGCTGCCTGCACTGTTCCCGGGCGCTGCGGCTACCGCCGTTCCCATGCGTTGCGGCTACCGCGCGTAGGCCCTGGCCTCCTCCACGGCCTGCCGTGTATCAGCAAGAACCAGATCAGCATTAATGGCGGCGGCGGCCCTCAGGCCGGCTGCCGCCGCCGTCATCACCTGTGCCGAGACGTCCGTGGCATTACCGGCAGCCCACACTCCGGGGCAGGACGTGCGCCCGGATTCATCCGTCTCCAGGCAGGTGCCCTCCCCCTCGTCCAGGCCGCACGGTTCAAGCCCAAGGCGCTGGAGCATATTCGCTTTGCTGACGGTTGCGGGACTGACGGCCAGCACATCCAGCGGGACCACGTGCCCGCCGTCGAGCACCACCCCCACAAGCCTGTCGTTGTCGGTCTCCAGTCGTTGGACCCTTCCGTCCACCACACGGACATCCCGAACACGCAGCTGCTCTTCCCCCTCCGGGCCCAGGGACAAGGCGCCGTTCAGGAAAAGCGTGACGTCAGGGCTCCACTGCCGGAAGGTCAGCGCCTCAGGAACGGCGTTGGAGTCCGATGCCAGGATGCCGATCCGCTGGTTCCGGATTTCCCAGCCGTGGCAATACGGGCAATAGAGGACGTCCCGTCCCCAGCGTTCCGCCACGCCGGGAAGCTCCGGCAGATCGTCGGTGATCCCGGACGCGATCAGCAGGCGCCGGGCGCTCATGGTGGAGCCGTCCTTGAGGCTGAGAATGAAATTGCCGCCGTCGCGGCTGGCTGACGTCACGAACCCCTCAACGGCCGTCCCACCGTACCGGGCAAGCTCCTCCCGGCCCGCGGAAACAAGCTCCCTCGGGCTCATGCCTTCGCGGCTGAGGAAACCGTGCACTCCCTCGGCCTTCAGGTTCCGCTGTTCCCCTGCGTCGATGACCACAACGGACCGCAAGGCCCTGGCCAGGGCAACGCCTGCGCTCAGGCCCGCCGGGCCGCCGCCGATAATTGCCACGTCGAACAGTTCCCCGTGAGCCATGTTGTCCCTCCCGGTCTGCCATCGGCTTGATTTCCTGCAGATGGATTACCCGGTTGGGCAGGCCTCTAACAGCGGGCAGGCCTCTAACAGCGGGGAGGTTTTGTGATCACTCAGGCCAGTCGACGAACTGTTCGTACCCCTCGTGCTTCCGCAGGTAGCCGGCAATGAAGGGGCAGTGCGGAACGATGCGTTTGCCGGTGGCCACCACATCATCGAGGGCGAAGTGCGCCAGGACCTTTCCCAGGCCCCGGCCTTCGAAGTCCGGCCCCGTTTCCGTGCGGATGAAGTCGATGTGTCCGGGAAGGTCCTCGAAGAAGGACTGGACGGCCAGCGTGCCGCCCACCAGCAGTTCGTAGCGGTGCTGCGCATCATTGCGCCGCAGCGTGACATCCGGCGTGAACTTATCCTCGGTGGACATTGTGTTCTCGGTCATGGTTCGACATTGGCACTACTTCATCCTGCTGGCAATGCCCGCGCAGCAAGACTAGGGCTACGAAAACAGTGCATGCCGGCGCTTACAGCACCACGGCGAGGAGGCCCAGGACGACGGCGAGGAGCGGCGTGGCGCCCTGGGTCACGGCCGCGCGGAGGTACTTTTTGCCGGTCAGGGCGAGGACCAGTGCGGCGAGGAGCATCGAGCCGCAGCTGGCGAAGATCAGCGTCCAGCCCACTGTGGACTGCCCGGCTGTGGACTGCGCTGATCCTTCGGGTGCCAGCGCGATGCAGCCGATGCCGATGAAGGCGCCGATTGCCAGGAAAAGGTTGTAGAAGCCCTGGTTGTAGGCGAGCGGCCTGGTGGTCTCGGCGTCGGACTGGGAGGCAACCCCAAAGCGCTTCCACGTGGCCGGCCGTGTCCAGGTCAGGGACTCCATGGTGAAGATGAAAACGTGGAGGGCGGCAGCCAGGAAGGCAAAAAGGAGGGAGGCCAGGATCATTGCTTGATCCTAGCCTCCCCGCATTGTCGCGCCCTTACGGTAGCCGCAGTGCAGTCCTTCAGCGCGTCAGCATGCCCAGCGCAGCCGTGGCGAATCCCCCTGCAGACCGGTTCCAGTGGCCCAGCAGTGCCTGCAGGTTTTCGCCGTCGGCGCGGTGCGCCGGCAGCTGTTCCTGCAGGGTGGCAAGCACGCCGGTACGGAGCTCGGTGTTGAAGTTGACCTTGCCCACGTTCATGGACGCCGCCTTCACCAGTTCCTCCGCCGGAATGCCGGAGGCGCCGTGCAGCACCAGGGGAATGTGGGTCCGCACCGCGATATCCTGCAGCACGTCCCACCGCAACTGCGGTTCGCCCTTGTACTTGCCGTGCACGTTGCCCACGGCCACGGCCAGGAGCTCAGCTCCGGTGCGGGACACGAAGTCTTCCACCTGGGCAGAGTCGGTCAGGCCGACCACGGAAACACCGGCCTCATCCGCACCGAAGGCGCGGTCCTCGTCACCGGCCAGGCCGCCAAGTTCCGCTTCAAGCACGACGTCGGAGCCCAGCAGTGCGCGGGCAGCGACCACCAGCGCGATGTTGTCCTCGTAGGGAAGGGAGGAACCGTCGGCGAGGACGGAATCCGCCCCGGCCGCGACGGCGTCGGCCATCACTGCAAGGTCCGAGGCGTGGTCCAACTGCACCGCCACAGGCACGGACGCCGCATCCGCCAGGCCGCGGAGCGCTGCGATCAGCCGCAGGCCGTTGGGAGTAGCAGCGATTTTGGGCGCCACCAGCAGTATGACGCCGCGGCCGGACTCCTCTGCAGCGCCCACGACGGCCAGGGCGGTGGTGAAGTCGTAGCAGGTGAAGGCCGGGACAGCCGAGCCCTGCTGCAGGGCGGAAGTGACAAGCTGGTCCAGTCGGGTGCGCATCAGACGGTGAGTCCGCCGGTAACGATCCAGACCAGGAACGTGAGCGCGAACCCGGCCAGGCCCAGGACAGTGGTGAGCACAGTCCAGGTCTTGAGTCCGTCTGCCACCGACAAGCCGAGGAAGCGCGTCACGATCCAGAAGCCGGAGTCATTGACGTGGCTGAGCCCAAAGGCGCCGAAGCCCATGGCCACCAGGATGAGTGCCGTCTGGAACGGTGAAAAGCCGCCGTCCGCCACGGAGGCTGCCAGCAAGCCGGAGGTGGTGATGATGGCCACCGTTGCAGACCCCTGCGATGCCCGCAGGATGGCTGCCAGGACGAAGGCCATCACGATGACCGGGAGGCCGGCAGTCTGCAGGCCTTCTGCAAGGGCCTTGCCGATGCCGGATACAGTCAGGACCTTGCCGAAGACGCCGCCGGCACCGGTGACGAGGATGACGATGGCGGTGGGAGCCAGCGCGGAGTCCATGACCTCACCGGTGTGCTGGGAGGACCAACCGCGGCGGATGCCCAGGAAGTAGTAGGCCAGGCCCAGCGCGGTGAGGAGTGCAATCAGCGGCGCTCCGATGAATGCGGCCAACTGGGAAGCGAAGCTGTCCTTGGGCAGGATCACTGCGCCCACCGTGCCCACCATGATCATGAGGATCGGAAGGACAATGAGGGTGATGATCATGGTCGGGCTGGGAGCCGTCTTGACCTGGCTCTTGACGGCGACGTTGGACGTGCCCTGCGCAGCTTCCTGCTCGACCTGTGA
Organism: Arthrobacter sp. RT-1; assembly: GCF_003367205.1. Classification (NCBI taxonomy): domain Bacteria; kingdom Bacillati; phylum Actinomycetota; class Actinomycetes; order Micrococcales; family Micrococcaceae; genus Arthrobacter; species Arthrobacter sp. RT-1. The sequence goes on along the minus strand of NZ_QRGQ01000003.1, from coordinate 159,531 downwards.
AGTGCCGGTACCAAAGAGGCGGAACTGCTCGGCCGTGGCGGGCAGCATGGCGAAATCACGGCGGTTGAGCCTGCGGGCAACGAAATAGCCCAGGACGCCCACTGGGATGCAGAGGGCGAGGCCGATGATGGTGGTCCAGCCGATGTCTGCGCCCAGGATTCCGGCACCGCCAACAACGCCGGGGTGCGGCGGGACAACAACATGGATGGCCAGCATGATGCCGCCGACGGGCAGGCCGATCTTGACCGGGTTGACGCCGGCAGCCTTGGCGAAACCGTAAATGATGGGAATCAGGATGATGAATCCGACGTCGAAGAAGACCGGGATTGCCAGCAGGAAGGCTGCGGAGGTCAGGGCGGCAATGACGCGGCGGGGACCGAGCAGCTGGGTGAATTTGCCGGCCAGTGACTGTGCGCCGCCGGAAATCTCGATCATCTTGCCCAGCATGGCGCCGAGGCCCACCAAAATGGCGACGGACCCAAGGGTGCCGCCCATGCCTTCTGTGACGGTCTTGATGACGTCCGGCAGCGGGATGCCTGCCACCAGCGCCACGGAGACGCTGACCACGAGCAGGGCAAGGAAGGCGGGGATCTTGAACTTTATGACGGCCACGAGCAGCAGGGCGACGCCCGCAACTGCGATGGCCAGGAGAGCTAGTGCGCTCATCGTGTGTCTCCTTTGACGTCGCTAGTTAAGCCTAGCGAGCTGGGTGTGTACGACGGCGGCGGAGGGGGGACCGCCGCCGTCGCACGTTGAGGGGGGAGGTGGGTTGCTACTTGGTGCGCTTGGTAGGGGCGACCACCTTGATGACGGCGGAGTCATCGGCGGCGGCGAGGCCCTGGGCCTGGCCCAGGAGGTAGAGCTGCTCCGCTGCCGCAGCCACGGGGGCTGCGAGGCCGGCGGCGCGGGTGGCTTTGCCAACGATGCCCATGTCCTTGACGAAGATGTCCAGGCGGGACAGGACCTCGGCGCCTTCCTCGGTGTAGGCCTCGAGGATTCGGGGCCCACGGTTGGACAGCATGAACGAGCCGGCGGCACCGGCTTCGAGGGCGGCGAGGGTCTTGGCCTGGTCCAGTCCCAGGGCGTCCGCGAGGGCCATGGCCTCGGCTGCGGCCACGATGTGGACACCGCAGAGGAGCTGGTTGACGGTCTTGAGGGCCTGGCCATCGCCCGGCTTGTCACCCACCACGGTCAGCGTGGAGGCCAGGAGTTCAAGGGCGGGAGCAGCCTTTTCGCGGGCTTCGGGGGAAGCGCCCACCACGATCAGCAGGTCGCCTTCGCCCGCACGCTTAGGGCCGCCGGACAGCGGGGCGTCCACCAGTTCGACGCCGTATTCGGCCAGCTTCTCCACGGTGGCGGGGATGGCTTCGGTGCCCACGGTGCTGCCCAGGATGACCACGGCGCCGCGTTCCAGCACGGAGGCCACGCCGTTCTCGCCGAAGAGGACGTCGTTGAGCTGTTCGCCATTGCGGACGGCGAGCAGGACGGCGTCGGCGCCCTTGGCCGCTTCGCGGGCGGTAGCGAAGGTGGCGATGCCGGCTTCTTCGGCGAGCTTCAGGCGGGGTTCGGCGATGTCGAAGCCGTGGACGGTCAGCTGGCTGGCGAGGCGGGTGGCCATGGGCAGGCCCATGGCGCCGAGGCCCAGGACGGTGACGGTGTAGTTGCTGGTCATGGTGTTCTCCTTGAAATTTGCTGGGCCCACGTCGGCGAGGGCCCCGGCCCGGGGAGCCGCTCCGGCGAGGGCCCCGATCCGAGCTTGCGAGGGTTGGGAGCCGGTGCGGACTTGCGAGGTTAGGGGGCGAGTGGGGATGTGTTGCTGAGCTTGCGGGTGACGTCGGCGAGGGAATGGTCGTCGCCTACGTTGCCGGCGAAGACGATGTACGGGATGCCCTTTGCGGGGCCGTCAACCGGTTCCCACAGGCTGACGATGCCGGGGAGCATGGGGCCGCGGACGATGGCGTGGCGGATTTCCAGGCCGTGGGCCGCCACGTCGGAGGAGGTGATCCCGCCCTTGGCGATGACGAACCGCGGCGGGAAGGTCTTCAGGGTCCGGTTGACCACGGCGACGACGGCGGCGGACACGGTGCGCGCGATCCGCAGGCTTTCGGCGGGGTCGTCTGTCTTGATCAGCAGGCGGCTGGTGTGCACGATGACGTCACCGCCGCGGAGGGCCTCGACAACGGCGTCCACTGTCTGTTCCAGATGGTTGGCGGCGGCTGCTTCATCGCCCAGCAGCTTTTCGACGTCGATCTCGATGATCCGGGCCGAGCTGTGCTGTTCGGTCAGTGCCTTGAGCTGGCGGGTGGTGACTCCCACGTGCGATCCGACGACGATCAGGCCGCCGGCCTCGGACGGTGTGTTGCCGGCGTAGGCCTCGGCTCCGGTCAGTTCGGCGCGGATTTCCTGGCCGATCCTGGCGCGGCCGAAGGGCGGGCCCACGCGGTAAAGGAGCTTCTTGCCGCGGCGCTCGGCTTCCTCCAGGCCCAGGGCCAGGGCGCGGAGGTCATTCTCCGTGACGATGTCCGCCACGACCGGGGTGGAATGGCTGGCGCCGGCAATGGCGTCGGCGATTGCGTTGGCGCTGATCTTTGCGCTCTCGGCGGGGTCCCCTGCTGCGGCACCCGCGCGGATGATGTTGAGGTCCAGGACAATCACCGAGTCTGCCGCGAAGCGGCCCTGCGACTTCTCCTGGACGTACTCGGCCATCACGGAGGTGGTGAAGCCGAAGGTGGCGTCCTTGGCGAACTCGGTTTCGGAGACCGCGGTGAGCGTCCCGGCGGCGTCACCGGTGCCCCGCATGTAGTGGACGCCACCGATAGTGACGCGCCCGGCGTCGGGGAAGGCAGGGACCAGGACCACGCCGTCGGTGGTTTCGCCGCTGACTTCCTCAACGGTGGCGGCGATGACGTCGGGTTCCAGCGGGTAATGGCCGCGGAGGGTGGAATCGCTGCGGCTGACAAACCCCAGGCGCAGCGCGTCCGGCGAGCCGGCGGCGGAGAGGGCGTTGCGGACCACTTCCCCGTTGCGGGCGGCTGCTTCGGCCGGATCGAGGCTGCGGGTGTTGGTCAGGACGTACACGGCGGGCTTGGCCTGGCCGAAGGCCCAAATGAAGTCTTCAACCTCCCAGCGGGTGAGCACGGGCAGGTCCGACACGGATTGCGTTCCCGTGGGGTCGTCGTCGAGCACTACCAGCACCCGGGGAACTTCTGCGTTGGACGCGGCCAGCGTGTCCGCAACCAGCCCCGCCGGGATCTGGATTTCAGCCGGGTAGGCGGCCAGAAGGTCTGCTTCAAGCGTCACAGTGCACTCCGTTGTGTAGTGATCCGGGGTGGCGGATCCTGATGTAAATGTATCTGTAAGATGTCTGACATCTTGCATCTGATGCTAGTGTGGCATAGGACATAAAGACGCGCAAGTAGACTTGTCCGACATATCCGCTGGGCAAGGGCGCGGGCAGGAATCGGGGGCATCATGGCAAGGAAATCGCTGGTCGGCGTCGTGGCCGACGAGCTGTTGGACCGCATCATCGAAGGTGAATTTCCGCCTGGCGCCACAGTTCCCGGGGAGCACGAACTGAGCGCGCGGCACGAGGTAAGCCGGATGACCGTGCGGGAAGCCATGAAAACCCTGCAGGCCCAGCAGATCCTCAGCGTGGAGCGGGGCCGGGGCACCTTCGTCAATCCCCTGAACCGCTGGACCTCGCTGGAAGCCGTCCTGCGGGCGGCGTCTGAGGGCAAGAACGAGGCCGAATCTTCCGTCCAGCTCATCGAACTCCGCAGGATGCTGGAGACCGGCGCCTGCGAACTGGCCGCCGGGAGGATCGCGGAGGCGGACATCGCGTCCCTGTTTTCCTACATTTCAGCCATGAAGGCAGCCCATGCCATCAATGACGTAACCGCCTTTGTCGAGGCCGACCTGGCTTTTCATGACGTGATCCTGCGCGCCTCGGGCAACGTGTTTGTGTCCGTGCTGTTCGAGCCGCTGCACCGGGTCCTCGAAAAGCGGCGGGCAGAAACTTCGGCTGTACCGGAAATCCAGGTCCACGCGATTGGGCATCACCAGAACATCGCCGATGCACTCCAGTCCCGGGATGCAACACGGGCACGGGAGGCCATGGATGCGCACATGCAGCAGACCCTGGATGACCTGAAGAACCTGGTGCTGCCTGCCAAATAACGGGTAGCGGCGCTAACGGGGACTGGCGCGGAACGGGCTGTGCGCGTTCAGGATGCCGACAGGTCCGTTATGGCTTGCCCGCTTATGCAGCCTGCTATGGCAGGGTGAGGATTTCGGCTCCGTTAGCGGTGATGGCGATGGTGTGCTCGGTGTGTGCCGTCCGGCAGCCCGTGGCACTTCGGAGCGTCCACCCGTCGGGGTCGGTGATGAGCTGGGCAGTGTCCACCATGACCCAGGGCTCCAGGGCGAGCAGCAACCCGGGGCGGAGTTTGTATCCCCGGCCCGGCTGTCCGGTGTTGGGAACATGCGGGTCCTGGTGCATGGTCGATCCGATGCCGTGACCGCCGAACTGGGTGTTGATCGGGTATCCCGCCTCGCTGAGGACGGAGCCGATGGCATGCGAGATGTCGCCGATGCGGGCGCCGGGCCCGGCTGCGGCTATTCCTGCACTCAAGGCGCGTTCGGTTGCGCTGATCAGGGCGACGCTCTCCGCCGGCCTTGATTCGCCCACGATGAAGCTGATGGCAGCGTCTGCAGCAACTCCGGCCTTGGTGACGGCGAGATCGAGGGTCAGGAGATCGCCGTCGGCAAGCGTGTAGTCGTGCGGCTTCCCGTGCAGCACGGCATCGTTGACGCCCGTGCAGATGTAGTGGCCGAAGGGCCCCCGTCCGAAGGAGGGCTCGTAGTCCACGTAGCAGGACTCTGCTCCGGCGTCGAGGATCATGGCCTTGGTCCACCGGTTGATGTCCAGGAGGTTGGTGCCCACCGCACTCCGGCTTTTCAGGGTCTGCAGGATGTTGGCGACCAGCGAGCCCGTCTCCTTGGCCCTGAGCAGTTCGGCGGGGTTCAGGATCTCGATCATGCGGCGGCCTTCCTTACGCAACCAATATCTGTTCCAACCATACGGATCGGCCGGCCCGGATGCGTTACGGCGCCTGCCGCCCGGGTGGGGCCGTTGTTCCGCGGACCACCAGCTCCGTTGCCACTTCGAGGGCAGAAGGCAGCTGGGCAAGCTGCTGGTCCTGTTGTTCGGCCAGGATGCCCACCGCCATGGAGGCCAGTTGCGCCAACGGCTGGCGGACGGTGGTGAGGGGCGGCGATGTCAGCGCCGCCTGGGCGATGTCGTCAAAGCCCACAATGCTCAGGTCCTGCGGGACCCGCAGCGAGCGTTGCCCCGCCGCATTCATCACGCCCATGGCCTGCAGGTCGCTGCCGGTGAAGATGGCCGTGGGCGGCTCGGGCAGATCCAGCAGGTCGGCGCCAAGCCGCATGCCGGACTCAATGCTGAAGTCGCCGTCCCGCACCAGTTCGGGCAGCACGGGAAGGCCTGCCTCGTGCAGGGCTGCCGCGTAGGCCGCATACCGCGCCCGGCCGTGCCCGGGGCTGTGTTTCCGTCCCGTGATGATGCCGATGCGGCGGTGGCCCTGTTCGAGCAGATGTCCGACGGCGGTCAGCGCACCGGAGAAGGACGCGGGGCTGACGCTGGGGATGGGCAGGCCCTCGGTACCCTCCGGATCGATCGCCACCGCCGGGATTTTCAGCGTCCGAAGGGTGGTCACCAGCATGGATCCCTTCCTGGGAGCCAGCAGCAGCACCCCGTCCAGCCGGTTCACCGATGGTTCCCGCAGCTTCCGCCAGCGCTCGGCCGTGGCGTGCTCCGCCCGGGCATACGCCACCGCGTAGCCCAGGCGGTCCGCCGCGGCTTCCACCCCGGCCATCGTTTCCAGGATCCAGGGCGAATCGAAGTTGTTGACCACCAGCTGCAGCATTCCCGGCTGGCCCGCCGGAGTGTTGCGCTTGGAGTAGTCGAGTTCCTCCAACGCCTGCTGCACCTTGGCGCGGGTAGCCTCGGAGACGTGGGTGCGTCCATTGAGCACCTTGGACACGGTGGGCACGGAGACGCCGGCAGCCGCCGCGACGTCAGCGATCTTGGGACGCGGGGTGGCGGTCAACGGTGCAGTCCTTGGGGTCATGTGGTTGCGGCGGCGAGTTGCGGGGCTGTGGCCCGGCGCACGGGCGCGGTGTCCACCCGCACGGGTCCCACGATAACACTGCCGCCTTCCTGCGATCCCAGGGGTGACGTGGCGAAGATGCCTAGCTCGGCACCGATCCACCCCCCTTCCACCACCTCAAAATTCCAGCCCTGGACTTCCCACGGCTCACCCGGGCCGGTGCGCCAGGCAAAGGTGGACCGGGGTGTTCCGTCCGTGCGGATCTGGAGCTCGATCCTCGAACCCGGCAGCACAATCCTCCGGCCCGGCGCCTGCTCGTGGGGCCCGTCTCCCCCGGTGCCGCTTCCCAGGACGTACCCCTCGGACGTCCGCACAATTCCCAGCCAGGCGTATTTTTGGCCCAGTACCACCACGCCGGCACGCGTTCCTGGCGGAACATCCTGCAGTTCAAGGGACGTGGTGAAGGTGGAGGGCGTGCCCGGGAGGATCTGCCCGAGCACGTTGGGAAGCTCCCTCAGGTTCACCGGATCGTTGGCTTTTGGCCTGAGCACAAGGTGCCCACCCCCGCACTGGTGCGCCCAGCCGTGCTGCGGATTCGCCTGCCAGTGCCACTGCGGCCCCAGCGTCGCCGTCGAAAAATCGTCGCTGGCAGGTGGCGCTGCATCCTTCGGCGAAGTACCCGCCGGGTAGGGGTGGCTGGAGACGGGGGTGCCCGGTCCGCCGTCGGACGCCCGCGTGCCCATCCATGGCCAGCCGTCCTCATCCCAGCCCATGGGCTGCAGGTGGACCACCCTGCCGTAGGGCCCGCGGTCCTGGAAATGCAGGAACCAGTCTTCGCCGCGCAGACTGGTTACCCAGGCCCCCTGGTGCGGACCGTTCACCGCGGTATCCCCCTGCTCCAGGACGCGGCGCCCTTCGTAGGGACCGAACGGGGAGCGGGAGCGGAACACCGACTGCCAGCCGGTGGCCACGCCGCCCGCCGGAGCGAAAATCCAGTACCAGCCGCCCCGCTTGTAAAACTTCGGCCCCTCCAACGTGGTGTAGCCGGGCAGGTCCGCGCCGTTGATGACGTGTGTGCCGTGGTCCAGCAGGCGGCTGGCATCCGGGCTCATGCGGTGGACCGTGAGCCGGTTCTTGACCCCCACCCTGCTGTGGGCCCAACCGTGGACCAGGTACGCCTGGCCGTCGTCATCCCAGAGCGGGCACGGGTCAATGAGCCCGCGTCCGGGGTAGAGCAGGTGCGGCTCGGTCCACGGGCCTTCCGCCTTTTCGGCGCTCAGGACGAAGATGCCGTGGTCCGGATCGGGATAGAAGATCCAGAAGCGCCCGTCGTGGTAGCGCAGGGAGGGCGCCCACACCCCGCCGCCATGGCGGACCAAGGAGTAATGGCTGTCTTGCGGCAGATGGGGAAGGGCGTGCCCGGCGTGCTCCCAGTCAACAAGGTTCCGGGAACGCAGGACGGGCAGTCCTGGCACCCGGTTGAAGCTGGAGGCGATGAGGTAGTAGACACCCCGGACCTGGACCGCGTCCGGGTCCGGCCAGTCGGCATTGAGGATCGGGTTGGTGTACACGGGGACGGCGTTTCGGGATGTCATGGTGTCCTGTCGGGAGGGCTGAGGGCCGGGATTCCGGGATGGTGCTGAAGGAGTTCCACGGCTTGTGTTGGTGTCTCCACCAGCCCGTCGTGGATGACGGCATGCAGGGACTGGGCCAGTGGGCTGGCGGCGTTGGCGACGGCCTTTTCAGACCACGCGACGGCAGGTCCCGCGCCCAGGTAGCCGGCTGTCCTGATGAACCAGGGACGGAGGCTGCCGCCCTGGGCCAGGACAACACTGACCGGGGCGCCGTCGACGGTGGTGCTGATGGCGAGCCAGGGCGAGCGGCTCCCATGGGCAGCCGCAGCTCCTTCACCGTTGGCTGACAGCACCAACGGCTGGGAGCTTGGGACCGGGAAACGCCAGAAGATCCCGCCGTAGCCGGCGCCCGCCCGTCCTTTAACCGCCGACGACGAGACCTCCAGGCAGCCGACGTTGCCGGCGGGAACCATCACCGACTCCACGGACAGGCTCCAGGTCCCTGGCTGCGGGTGGCTGAAGCAGCAGATGCTCCGCTGTTCAACGGCTACGTCCGTCCCTTGCTCCGAGCGCCACACCACCGTGCCGGCGGCCCCGGTTGGGGAAGCTTCGGTTGGGGAGTCCGTCCAGCCCGAGGGCACTTGGCGCCCATGGTTGGGCAGTATGGCCGGGCCGTCCGGCGTGAAGGTGGAGCCGCCCCAAAAATTGGTGCCGTTGAGGTCGGCGAAGGCGATCGACAGCCCCAGATGGTGAGGATGGTCTTCCGGTGCCACCTCCGTAAGCATGGCCCCTGCCAGGGAACGGACCGGATGAAGGTATGGCCGGGGTGAGCTGCGCCCGGGAAGGTCCCGGCCGCTATGCCGGCCCACCAGGGTATTGAGATTGGGAGTTCGTTCTGCCATCAGGCCTCCTTCCTCTGAGTTGCTGCGTGGCAATGGAGAACAGCATAGGCATCGCGGAAACAATCAGCAATAGGCGTAGAAAGTTTCTGATTTAGAGTGATGCAGCTTTGGAAAATTGTGTTGACAGTCGCAGTCATTCCTTGCTAGAAATCGTTTACTCACCTTTTCCTCTTGCCAAAAACCCGCGCTCCGCAACCGCAACTCAGCGGTGTCTCGCGCAAGAGAATCAGAAAGTTTCCGTTCGGATGTACCGATTGCCCATCACCGGGCAGCCACAGAAAGGCGTCATTCAATGAAGAAGACAGCAACCACCGGGGTCCCGCGCAGGATCTTCCTGGGCGCGGCCATAACAGCCGCAGGATTGGCCTTGAGCGGCTGCGGCGGTGGGTCGTCCCCGTCGGCAGGCGGGAACGTGGAACTGAACTTTGTCTACTGGGGCGACTCCAACCGGGCCAAAATGACCGACGCGGCCATCAAGATCTTTGAAGAGAAGAACCCCGGCATCACCGTCAAGAGCGAATACCAGGACAGCGGCCCCTACGCGGACAAGCTTGCTACCCGGTTCGCGGGCGGCAACCCGCCGGACGTGCTGAATATGGCGAACCGCAGCCTGCTTGAGTATGCCCAGCGCGGCACGCTGGCTGACCTGAAGTCCCTGCCTGAGATCGACCTCGCCAACATTCCCGCCACCATCCAGAGCCGTGGTGAGGTGGACGGCAAGCTGTACGGGCTGGCCACCGGCGTCACCACCATCGGCATGGTGGTCAACAAGACCATCACGGACCAGGCCGGCGTCACCATCCCCGACGACAAGACCTGGAGCTGGGAAGATTACGCAAAATTTGCCGCCGAGGTGACCCAAAAAACGGGAGGAAAGATCTACGGGGCCGGGTACGACGTCGCCACTGAAACCGGACCCATCCTTTTTGCCCGGCAGCGCGGCGAGGACTTCTACACCAAGGACAACAAGCTCGGCGTCAGCGAGGAAACCATCCGCGAGTGGTTCCAGTACAGCGTTGACCTGCGGAATGCCGGCGGCTATCCCCCGGCGGGCTTCTTCGAACAAATCGGCGGCTCGCCCGCGCAGTCCTACCTTGCCAAGGGAACGGTGGCTTCCCAGATCATCCCCATCAACAACTTCAAGGGCTACAACGAGGCGTCCGGCGGAAACCTGGTGCTGCTCCGCATGCCCGGCGAAACCACCGGCGAGCGCCGCGGCTACTCCGCTGACCCGAGCATGCTGTGGTCCATCGCCGCAAAGTCGAAGCACCCCAAGGAAGCTGCCAAACTGCTGAACTTCCTCATCAATGACGCGGATGGAGCGGTGGAGACGCTGACCCAGCGCGGCGTGCCCATCAACCCTGATGTGGCCGATGCCATTAAACCCAAGCTTGGCAAGGACGACACCGCCTTCGTGGACATGGTGGCCGCCATCCAGGAAGACGAGCTTGCACCGGCCTACGTGTACCCCAAGGGCGCAAGCGTGGTGGCTGACACCCTCAAGCAGCTTGCCACCGAGGTTGAATTCGGCCGTATCACTCCGGCGGACGCCGCCAAGACCTTCCTCGAGAAGAGCAATGCAGCCATCAACAAGTAATCCGGGCCATTCCGTCCGGACAGCGCACCACCAGAAGCAGATAGGAGCCTGACGCATGTCAGTGCTGACCAAACAAGCCCCCGGCGCGGCCGCCGCCCTGGCTTCCGGAGGACCGGGGAAACTTAGAAGGGGAACTGCCCGGCGGAAGAACCAGCGCTCGGGGTACCTGTTCCTGCTGCCCTGGTTCCTGGGCATGCTGTTCACGATCATCCCGTTCTTCGCGTCCCTCTACCTGGCGTTCACGGACTACAACCTGTTCACCGAGCCGAACTTCGTGGGCCTGGCGAACTTCCAGGCCATGATCGAAGACCCCCGGCTCTGGCAGTCGCTGAAGGTCACCTTCATCTACACGTTCGTGTCCGTGCCCATCTCGCTGGCCGTTGCCCTGCTGATCGCCCTGGTGCTCAACCGGGGGCTGCAGGGGCTGGCCATCTACCGTTCCATCTACTACCTGCCTTCACTGCTGGGCGGCAGCGTGGCCATCGTGATGCTCTGGCGCTACATCTTCGGGAACGACGGCATCGTCAACGGCTTCCTGGGCCTGTTCGGGATTGCCGGGCCGGCCTGGGTTACCGACCCCGACTTCTCGCTGAGCACCCTTATTGTGCTGAATGTCTGGACCTTCGGCTCGCCCATGGTGATCTTCCTGGCAGGCCTGCGGCAGGTCCCCACCATGTACTACGAGGCAGCCTCGATTGACGGTGCGTCCAGGTGGAGGCAGTTCCGCAGCATCACCATTCCGCTGATCAGCCCCATCATCTTCTTCAACCTGATCATGCAGCTCATCGGGTCCTTCCAGACCTTCACGCAGGGTTACGTGATGAGCGGCGGAACCGGCGGACCGGCGGATTCCACCCTGTTCTACAACCTGTACCTCTACCAAAAGGGCTTCACCGAATTCGAGATGGGGTATGCCTCCGCGATGGCCTGGCTGCTGCTGATGATCATTGCGATTTTCACCGCCATCAACTTCATCGCATCCAAGTTTTGGGTCTTCTACGACAATTAAGGCAACCCCATGGCACTCCTCGAACTACCCACGAAGCGCAAACAAGACAAGCCCGCCAAGCCGAAGGACCCGGAAGACGCCCTGGCGGGGACACCCACCACCCGCTTTTCCCGCCACCTGATCCTGTGCCTGGTTGGCCTGGTGATGCTGTACCCGTTGCTCTGGCTGGTTTCCAGCTCCTTTAAGCCGAGCAATGACATCTTCCGGCAGCTGGGGCTGTGGCCGGAAAACTGGGACTTCAGCAACTACGAACAGGGCTGGACGGCATTGAACCAGCCGTTCCACGTGTACCTGATCAACTCGATGATCGTGGTGGTGTTCTCGATCGTGGGCAACATCTTCTCCTGTGCCCTGGCCGCCTATGCGTTCGCACGCATGGAGTTCACGGGCCGGAAGCTTTTCTTCGCACTGATGCTGGGCACCCTGATGCTGCCCGGCCACGTGCTCCTGGTCCCGCAGTACATCATCTTCTCCCAACTCGGCTGGCTGGACACCTACCTGCCCCTGATCGTGCCGAACTTCATGGCCACCAACGCGTTCTTCATCTTCCTGATGGTCCAGTTCATGAAGGCCTTGCCGAAAGAGCTGGACGACGCCGCGCAGATCGACGGATGCGGGCCCTTCCGCACGTTCCTCCGGGTCATCCTGCCGCTGTGCGTTCCCGCCATGGCAACCACCGCCATCTTCACGTTCATTTCAACCTGGAACGAGTTCTTCGGTCCGCTGCTCTATATCCAGAACCAGGACCTCTACACCGTTCCCCTGGCGCTGCGCGCCTTCATGGACTCGGAAGGCCAAAGTATGTGGGGTCCCATGTTCGCCATGTCGGTGGTATCCATCGCCCCGATCATTGGATTCTTCATCGCGGGCCAGAAATACCTCATCAACGGCATCGCCACCACGGGTTTGAAATAGCCCGGGGCTGACGCAAGCCCCTTTCCCTTCCGCACGCATCACTGAACACCCTATTGAACCCTGGGCTGGAGGCTGCCCGGGAACAAAACAAAGGAGTTTTGCATGAGTTTGCGACGTCTATTCGGCGCGGCTGCCGCCGTCGTTATGCTGGGAAGCCTCACGGCGGCACCAGCCCAGGCAGCACCGTCCGGTCCCGGACAGGAAGCCGGCACGCCTGCCGCTACCGCCACCCAGGCAGAAGGCACGCCGGAAGCGCTCTGGAAGCAGACGCCGGACGGCTTCGCGGCGCTGCCCGGATACGGGCTGCCGGGAACAACCGGCGGCCAGGCCGGCAGGATGGTCACCGCGTCCACCATCCAGGAACTCAAGGACTATGCCGGGGCCGACGAGCCCCTGGTCATCTTCATCAGCGGCAGCCTTGCCGCCACGGACTACGTCAAGATTCCCGTCGCCGCCAACAAGAGCTTCATCGGTGTCGGAGCGGGCGCGGAAGTGGTGAATGCCGGCTTCAAACTCATCAACGTCTCCAACGTCATCTTCCGGAACTTCACCATCCGGGACTCCTACATCCCCGGCGACTGGGACGGCAAACGCCCGGACAACGACCGCGACGGCATCCAGCTGGACACCAGCCACCACGTCTGGGTTGACCACATGGCCATCCAGCGGATGGGCGACGGACTGATCGACACCCGCAAGGACTCGGACCTGGTCACCTATTCGTGGAATGTGTTCGCGGACAACAACAAGGCTCTCGGCGTGGGCTGGACCGCCAACGCCGTGACCCGGATGACCATCCACCACAACTGGATCCGGAACACCACCCAGCGCAACTTCAGCCTGGACAACACTGCGGCGGCGCATGTCTACAACAACTTCCTGCAGGACATTGGCCAGTACGGCATGATGGGCCGCAACGCCGCCAAGGTGGTCCTCGAAGGCAACAGCTTCAGCGCCGTACAGGACCCCATCGTCGCCAAGGACCCCGCCACCGAAGTAGTGAACCGGGACAACGTCTTCAACGGCACCCGCGGCCGCAAGGACAACGTGGGAGCCGCCTTCGATCCGACGCAGAACTACAGCTACCAGAAGGACGACGCCGCCCGGGTGCCGGAAATCGTGGCAGCCGGAGCGGGCCCCCGCGGGAACAGCGCCCCGAATACGACGACGGAGATCACCGTTGCCCTGGACGGCACCGGGGACTTCGGCAGCCTGCAGGCCGCCATCGGCTCGGTCCCCAGCGGCAGCACGCTGCCGCGCACCATCACGGTCAAGCCCGGCACGTACCGGGAATCCGTCAATATCTGGGCTGACCGGCCCAACCTCACCATCCAGGGCGCAACAGCCAACCCGGCCGACGTCGTCATCACCTACGACCTTCCGGCCAACGGCGTGAAGTTCTTCGGCGGCACCTGGGGCGCGGGCGGCAGCGCCACCCTCAACGTCCTCGCCGAGGGCACCACCGTCCGCAACCTGACGGTGGAAAACGCCTACGACGAAGCCGCCAACGGCGGCAGCCAGGCACTTGCGGTCCGGAGCGTGGCGGACCGTGTAACGTTCGACGGCACCCGCTTCCTGGGCAATCAGGACACCTACCTCGCAGACACCACAGGGCGGGACGCGACTGCCCGCACCTACCTCAAGGACTGCTACATCGAAGGTGACGTGGACTTCATCTACGGCCGGGGAACTGCTGTCCTGGACGGCTGCACCATCCACTCCCTGGACCGCGGAAGCAGCACCAACAACGGCTACATCGTGGCTCCAAGCACCAAGAACTCCAACCCCTACGGCATCCTGATCGTCAACAGCGCCCTCACTTCTGACGCGGCAGCCGGCACCGTCAGCCTGGGCCGTCCGTGGTTCGCCAGCAGCGATCCGCAGGCGCACCCCATGGCGGTCATCCGGGATTCGGTGCTGGGCAGCCATATCGCCGTCCAGGGCTGGGCGGACATGAGCGGCCACTCCTGGAAGGAAGGACGGTTTGCCGAGTACAACAACTCAGGGCCGGGCGCCCATGTGAACGAATTCCACCCGCAGCTCCCACCGGAGGACGCCCCGAAATTCACCAAGGAAACCTTCCTTGGCGACTGGACCCCGGCGGGACGTGGTTGAGATGGCCGGCAGCAAACACCCCAAGGAGCATCGAAGATGATGTCCATCCCCCTGTCCATCGTCATGGCCACCAGCCTTGCCCTCAGTTCGTCAGTTCCCGCACCAGCGCCGCATGCCACTGACCGCAACCCGATCTTCACCGACCTTGGGAGGCAGACTCTTGCGGCAGGCGACGGATGGGCGTCTGCCGATGGCGGCACCACCGGGGGTGCCAATGCAGCGCCGGACGACGTGCACAAGGTTTCAACGAGGGACGAACTTGCCGCGGCAGTGGCCGGAAACGAACCCAAGATTGTGTACGTAGAACAGCACATCAACGCAAATACCGCCCCGGACGGGACTCCGATCGCCTGCGAAGACTACGCCGTGGACGGCTACTCCCTGGACGCCTACCTCGCAGCGTTCGATCCCGCACACTGGACGGGGCAGGCGTCCGGCCCCCTCGAAGATGCCCGCAAGGCATCAAGCGCAAACCAGCGGAAGCAAATCCGGATCAACGTCGGCGCCAACACAACCATCGTTGGCCTGGGCGATGTCCAGCTCACGGGCTTTACGTTGAACATTGATGGGGTGGACAACGTGCTTGTCCGCAATCTCCGCCTCTCCGACGCCTACGACTGCTTCCCGGGTTGGAACGGAGACACCTGGAAAACGGAGTGGGACAACCTGGTGGTGTCAGGCTCCACCCACGTGTGGCTGGACCACTTGACACTGGATGACGGCGGGACAGCTGACGCTGAGCAGCCCGAGTATTTCGGTGAGCCCTTCCTGCGGCACGACGGTCTCCTGGACGTTGTCCGCCAGGCAGACCTGGTCACCATTTCGTGGAGCAGGATGGTGGGGCATGACAAATCCCTGCTGTGGGGCAATGGCGACGGTGCCACCGGCGACCGTGGCCGGCTCCGCGTCACGCTGCACCACAACGAATTAATTGATCTTGAGCAGCGCGCACCCCGGGTGCGGTTTGGGCAGGCCCACGTATATAACAACGTGTACAGGGTAACCAGCACCGACCGTTACCAGTACTCCTGGGGCGTCGGCGTGGAGTCCAGCATCATCGCGCGGAACAATACCTTTGAGCTGGCGGCGGGCATTCCTCCTGCACAGGTCATCCGGAACTTTGGTGGCACTGGAATAGATGAAGAGGGCACATGGGTGAACGGGCGCCGTGTCAGCGTACTGGACGCCTATAACGCGGCCAATCCGGTCGAATCACTGGCTCCGGAAGTATCGGGCATACCCGGCCCGCATCTGCCCATTGAACCCGCACCGGCCGCACAAGAACGGGTTGAACGGGGAGCCGGATCCGGGCAGCTGGATTCATCCGTCACGCACTGAATCGATCCTCATAGGAGAAACGACACCACGTCATATCCACAAAGGGCAGGCGGATAAGGGCTGGTCAGGGCTCTTGGAGTGCTACTAGTCTTCAAGAACGGCCCGCAACCGGGAGCAACGATGATCAAGAGGAGCGAAGTTGTCCAACCACACGTACAGCATTTCTGAAATTGTCGGCACATCGACCCAGGGAGTGGATGACGCCGTCCGCAACGGCATCGCCAAGGCATCGCAGACCCTCCGCAACCTCGACTGGTTTGAGGTGAAGGAAATCCGCGGCCACCTGGAAGAAGGCAATATCGCTGACTGGCAGGTGACCATCAAGCTCGGTTTCCGGCTCGAAGAGCACTAGATACAGCCAAACTGACCCGCAGTCAAACGTCGCAAAACCTGGTTTTGACGGCGTTGGCTGCGGGTCAGTTTGGGTTAAAGCGGCGCTAGTTGGCCGAGACAGTGCCGGCTGAACGGCGGCGCCACACGGTGGGAACGCCGTCGAACGCGGGAAACACGTGCCCTTCGAAGAAGGACAGCACGGTGTGCGGGTCGTGGTCCGGGCTCCAAAGGCCGGACACCGGGCAATGCGAGCCGGTAGCCGTGGAGGAGGCGGTGCCGGCGTTACCCGCCTGGCGTTCCTTGAGCAGTGCGATGCGTTTCATCGTTGAGACCATCCTTGGTGGTGAAAAGCTTGTTTCTCCAGCCTAGGAACAGCACGATCGCCAACCAATGGACGGCTGGCCAGAATCGGCGTATTGGCTTGGCCAGATGCACAGCAGGAGTGGCGCGCTCAGGACACCTCTCCCCGTTCGACGACCGCCGCATCCGGGCTGGAAATACTGCGCTCCCCCACCGGGGCGGGGCCGGCGCCCAGGCTGGCCAGCAGCGCGAGGGCGTCCGACGACGGCGATCCAGGCCGGGCGGAGTACACCCGCAGCGTCTGGTCGGGCTCGTCGGGAAGGGCAAGGTTCTCAAAGTTCAGTTCCAAGTCGCCAACGGCCGGGTGGTGCAGCCTGACGGTGCCGGCGGACCGGGTTGCCACCCGGTGCCCTGCCCACCATTGCCGGAAGTGCTCGCTGTTCACCGCGAGTTCGCCCACCAACTGGTTCGTCTGGGGGTCGTTGGGGTGCCGCCCTACGTCGATCCGAAGGGCTCCGGCGGCTTCCGCCGCCACCGTTTTCCAATCGCGGAACAAGGTCCTGGCCGCCGGATCGAGGATCAGCCAGCGGGTGAGGTTCCGTTCCCCGGCGGGAAGCGCCGCAAAGTCCGTAAAGAGAAGGAACGCCATCCGGTTGCCCGCCAGGACGTCGCTGCGACGTCCCAGCAGCATGGCCGGCACATCGCCCACAGCCTCCAGGAGGTGGCGCAGCGCCGGCCGGACACCCTGGACTGACGGGCTGCCGGGGGTGCGGGGATTGTTCGCGCAGTTCTCCAGCAGGTCCATCATGTGCGCATGCTCGCTGCTGTCCAGGCGGAGCGCCCGTGAC
This sequence comes from Arthrobacter sp. RT-1, assembly GCF_003367205.1. Taxonomy (NCBI): domain Bacteria; kingdom Bacillati; phylum Actinomycetota; class Actinomycetes; order Micrococcales; family Micrococcaceae; genus Arthrobacter; species Arthrobacter sp. RT-1. Next base: position 142,472 of record NZ_QRGQ01000003.1, on the reverse strand, counting down.
ACGGCCTCGAGCACGGCGCGTGAGGGGTGGATATTCCGGCCCTGTTCCAGCCGGACGTAGTAATCGGTGCTGACCCCTGCCAGCCGGGCCACCTCCTCGCGCCGCAGGCCGGGCACCCTGCGGGCGCCGGTGGTGGGCCCCGCTCCCGCGTCCTCCGGGCTTAGCCTGGACCGCATGGCTTTGAGGAACTTTCCGAACTCGGCGCTTTGACCCATGGTGACCATTGTGCCCGGCAAGAGTGATCCCTTCTACAACGAAGGTAGGACTGGCAATCCTAGGAAAAACAGAATCAGCCTTACCTGCTGACTATGGGACAAAAACTGCATAGGCTCAATGATGAGCCAGCGGAAACCGCTTTCTCGGCGACGACCAACCGGCACCTTCCCAGCAGCACAGCACCAGCACTATGCAAGGAGCACCCATGTCAGAGCTGACACTCAACAACGGCGTCACCATCCCCCAGCTTGGCCTCGGCGTTTTCCAGGTCCCGCCCGAGGACACCCAGCGGATCGTGGAAGACGCCCTCGAAGCAGGCTACCGGCACATTGATACCGCCGCCGGCTACCGGAATGAAGCAGGCGTGGGCGCGGCGGTTGCCGCTACCGGCATCCCGCGTGACGACATCTTTGTCACCACCAAGCTCCGGAACGGCGAGCAGGGCCGGGCGCAGGAGGCCTTCCAGAACAGCCGCAAGGCGCTGGGCCTGGACTTCGTGGACCTTTACCTCATCCACTGGCCGGTCCCCTCGCAGGGCCTGTACGTCCAGGCCTGGAAAGAGATGGAGCGGCTCTACGAGAACAACCAGATCCGGGCCATCGGAGTCTCCAACTTCCTGTCCGAACACCTGGACACCCTGCTTGAGTCCGCCGAGATCGTCCCCGCCGTCAACCAGATCGAACTCCACCCGAGCTACCAGCAGGCGGACCTGGCAGCAAAGTGCCGGAGCCTGGGCATCGAAGTGGAGGCCTACAGTCCGCTGGGCCGGGGTGCGGACCTCAACGGAAACGCCGTCACCACCATCGCCAATGCGCACAACGCCACCACCGCCCAGGTAGTCCTCGCATGGCACCTCGCCACCGGAAACATCGTCATCCCGAAGTCCGTCGATCCGGCCCGCATCCGGGAAAACTTCGCGGCCTCGTCACTCACGCTTTCCGGCGAGGAGCTCGCGGCCATCACCGCCCTCGAGTCGGGGGCGCGCCTCGGTTCCGATCCCGCCGTCGCCTCCTTCAGCCAGCTTTAGCCGGTTTCGGGAAGCTCAGCCACCGGTTCGGCAGGCAGTAACAGGCAGTACCACCGAAAGGATCCAACAATGCAGTACACCCATCTGGGCCGTTCCGGCCTGAAAGTCTCCCGACTGTGCCTGGGCACCATGAACTTCGGGCCGCAGACCGAGGAGGCGGACGCCCACAGCATCATGGATTCCGCCCATGACAACGGCATCAATTTCTTCGATACCGCCAACGTCTACGGCGGTGCCGGGCACCGCGGGTGGACCGAGGAAATCATCGGGCGCTGGTTCGCGAAGGGCGGCGAGCGCCGTGAACACACGGTGCTGGCCACCAAGCTTTACGGCACCATGACTGACCGCCCCAATGAGTCCAAGCTGTCCGCGCTCAACATCCGCCGCGCCCTGGATGCCAGCCTCAAGCGGCTGCAGACGGACTACATTGACGTCTACCAGTTCCACCACATCGACCGGGACACCCCCTGGGACGAGATCTGGCAGGCCATCGAAGTGGCGGTGCAGCAGGGCAAGATCCTGTACTCCGGCAGCAGCAACTTTGCCGGCTGGCACATCGCCCAGGCCCAGGAAGCGGCCCGCCGGCGGCACTACACCGGGCTGGTGAGCGAACAGTCCATCTACAACCTGTTCATGCGCCAGGTGGAACTCGAGGTCATCCCGGCCGCGCAGCAGTACGGCCTCGGCCTTATTCCGTGGTCACCGCTGCAGGGCGGGCTTCTGGGCGGGGTACTGAAGAAAGAGCGCGACGGCGTTCGCCGCACCGAGGGACGGGCAGCGGAAACGCTGAAGAAGCATGAGGACCAGATCCGCCAATACGAGGACTTTGCGGACGAACTGGGGCACGAACCCGGGGACGTGGCCCTGGCCTGGCTGCTGCACCAGCCTGCGGTCACGGCGCCTATCGTGGGTCCGCGGACGCAGGAACAGCTGGACGCCGCCATCCGCGCCCTTGATGTCACCCTGGACGCGGACGCCCTCAAGCGGCTGGATGACATCTTCCCCGGGCACCGGACGGCCCCGGAAGACTACGCGTGGTAGACCCTTTGCATGCAGCCGGTACGGTGGCGCCGAGGACAATCCTGTTTCTCGGCGGCACCGGGGTCATCAGCACAGCGGCGGCCGAACGGGCCGCGGCGCTTGGCCACCGGCTGACCATCCTGAACCGGGGCCGGTCCACGCGGCCTGTCCCGGAAGGGGTGGAGGTCCTGGCCGCCGACGTCCGTGACGCAGCCTCCGTCCGGGACGTGCTGGGCGGGCGGGAGTTCGACGCCGTTGCCGACTTTATTGCGTACACTCCGGATCAGGCGCAAACCAGCCTGGACCTGTTCAGGGGCCGGACGGGGCAGTACGTCTTCATCAGCTCCGCTTCGGCCTACCAAAAGCCGCCCTCCCGCCTGCCGATCCGGGAGTCCACGCCGCTGAAGAATCCCTTCTGGCAATATTCGCGGGACAAGATCGCCTGCGAGGAACTGCTCTACCGGGCCTACCGGGAGGAGGACTTTCCACTCACGGTGGTGCGTCCCTCGCATACCTACGACCGCACCAAGATCGCCATGGTGGGCGGCTGGACCGACATCCACCGGATGCGCTCCGGGCTGCCGGTCATGGTGCACGGCGACGGCACATCCCTCTGGACGCTCACCCATAGCCGCGACTTCGCCAGCGCTTTCGTGGGGCTGCTGGGCAGGCCGCAGGCGGTGGGTGAGAGCTACACCATCACGTCGGACGAGTACATGCCCTGGAACCAGATTTACCGGCTGTTCGCGCGGGCCGCGGGCACCCCTGAGCCTGACCTGGTCCATGTTGCGTCTGAAACCATCGCTGCGCATAGCCCTGGACTTGGCTCCAACCTGCTCGGTGACCGGTCCCATTCGGTGATTTTCGATAACACCAAGATCAAATCCTTGGTTCCGGATTACACGGCCACCATCCCCTTCGCGGACGGTGCACGGGAAATTGTTCGTTGGTATGACGCCAACCCCGGACTGCAGGTGGTGGACCGGAGCTACATGGACCTCAGCGACCGCCTTACCGGGTGGGCCCGCAAGGGCGTATAACGGCGGCTCCGGGCTTGGTATGGGGCGTTTCTACAACGTTCTAAATACCCTCTTCCGGCAACTCTGGCAAGGGGTTGTTTTGTCCCCTCCCCCACTCTAAGTTACTGGGGAAGCGTTTTCCCGTCTCACGATTGAAAGGATTCATCGATGAATCCCCACAGGACTCCCCTGCGCCTCCTCTCGGTAGGGGCCGTCGGCCTCGCACTGACCATCGGCTGCCTCGCCGCCCCTGCATCCGCCGTCGGACCTTCCGCCAAGCCCGCCAACCCCGCCGTCCAGCTGGACCACCTCGACCGTGGACTGGTGGCCGCCGCAACGTCCGAGGGCGTCTTCCTGAGCTGGCGCCTCCTGGGGCATGAAGCCACCGGGTCCTCAGCCACCGGCCTTACCGGTACCGACTTCAACGTGTACCGCGACGGCCAGAAGCTCGCCACGGTCACCGACAGCACCAACTACCTTGACCCAGCTGGAACCGCAGCGTCGGAGTACCAGGTACGGGCCGTCGTCGGGGGCGTTGAACTGGACCGCAGCGCAACCGCCACATCCTGGGGCGGCAACTTCAAGGACATCCCGCTGAAGAAGCCGGCCGACGGCGTCACGCCGTCCGGACAGGCCTACACCTACGCGGCCAATGACGCGTCGGTGGGCGACGTGGACGGCGACGGCCAGTACGAGTTCGTCGTCAAATGGGACCCGAACAACTCCAAGGACGTCTCACAGGTGGGCTACACGGGCAACACCTACGTGGACACCTACAAAGCGGACGGCACGCTCCTGCACCGGATCGACCTGGGCGTGAACATCCGCTCCGGCGCGCACTACACGCAACTGCTGGTCAACGATTTCGACGGCGACGGGCGCGCCGAGATGATGATGAAGACCGCGCCGGGAACCAAGAGCACCAACTACAACGCGGACGGCAGCATTGCCTCCAGCGCGTTCATCACCCTGCTGCAGGCCGACGTCGACGCCGGCTACGCGAACACGGACGACTACCGGATGAGCGCGGCGGACTACTACCAGCACATGGTCAAGACGTTCCAGGGCTGGACCGAGCACCCGGAGGTCAAGGCCGGCAACTGGCCCGCCACACTGGAGGAGGCGTTCGGCATCGCTCCCCAGTACCAATACCCACTGTCCAAGGCCGACGCGAAAGCGCTGGCCGACTACTTCATGGACGTTTACGCCCCCTCCCGCAGCGCACGGAACAACCTGCGGGCATTCGAGGGCTTCATCGTCTCCGGCCCGGAATACCTCACCGTTTTCGAGGGCGCCACGGGCAAGGAACTGAAGACGGTTGCCTACGAGCCGGGCCGGCACGACGACGGCCTGATGTGGGGCGACTACGCCATGGCACGCATCGAGCCGGGCAACCGCGTGGACCGGTTCCTGGCCGGCGTCGCCTACCTGGACGGGCAAAAGCCCGCAGCGGTCTTCGCCCGCGGCTACTACACCCGCACCACCCTGGCCGCCTACACCTGGGACGGTACCAACCTCTCCCCGGTCTGGAACATCGACTCGGGCTGGGCACCCATGACCAACCCCTTCAACGATTCCCCGCACGGCCGTGACGGCACCGATCCGGAGTACGGCCAGCTCACCACGCAGGGTTTCCATTCGCTGAGCGCATCGGACGTGGACGGCGACGGCAAACAGGAGATCGTGTACGGCTCCGCAACCATCGACGACGACGGCTCCGTCCTGTACAGCTCGTTCGACACCATGCCGGAGGGCAGCGCAACCCCGGGTGAAGAGGCGCGGCTGGGCCACGGCGACGCCATGCACGTAACGGACATCGACCCCAACCGGCCCGGCAAGGAAATCTTCACGGTGCACGAGGGCGGCACCTGGGCACCCTACGGCTACGCCATGCGCGACGCCGGCACGGGGGAGGTGCTGTTCGGCGCCTACTCGGGCAAGGACACCGGCCGCGGCATGATCGGCGACGTGGACCCCGCCGTACCCGGCATCGAGAACTGGGCCATCGGCACGCAGTCCGCCGACGGCGCCAAGCTCTCCACGTCCCAGCCCGGCACCAACATGAGCATTAAATGGGCAGCGGACATGACCACGCAGATCGTCAACGGCTCCGGCGACCAGACCCCCACCATCGACGACTGGAGGCGCGGCCGGTTGCTGACAGCAGAGGGAACCCGCACCAACAACGGAACCAAGGGAACACCGAGCCTGGTGGCGGACGTCGTGGGTGACTGGCGCGAAGAGATGCTCGTCCGGACCGCGGACAGCACGGCCCTGCGGATGTACATGAGCACCGAGGTGACCAACCACAAGCTCTACACGCTGATGCACGATCCCCAGTACCGCGCGGAGGTTGCCCGGCAGAACACCACCTACAACCAGCCCTCCTACACCGACTTCTACTTTGCCTCGGACATGGAGTTCGGCGACGTGCCGCTCCGCGCAGCCTGGCTCCCCGGCAGCGTGAAGGCGTTGCAGCACGCGCTGGAAGACCTGACGGAATCCGGGGATGTTGCGGGCCCGGTGGCCAGCCAGCTCACGGAAAATGTGCGGCAGGCAGCAAAGGCCGTTGAGGACGGCGACGCCGGCAAGGCCGCCCGGACCGTCCAGCGCTTTGTGGACTTCCTTGCCCAGCAGAAGGGTCCGGACAAGGTATCGGACACTGCCCGGGTGGTGCTGAACCACAATGCGGAGAATATTCTCCGGGCTTTTGGGAGCTAGGACGCCTTCTACGGGAGAGACTGTTCAAATGACACTTGCACCGCTCATCAAACTCAATGACGGATACTCCATCCCGCAGCTGGGTCTTGGCACCTGGCCGCTGGATGACGATCAGGCGGCCACCGCCGTCGTGCAGGCCTTGGAAGCCGGCTACCGGCACATCGATACCGCCGTGAAGTACGGCAATGAACGCGGTGTCGGCAATGGCATCCGTGCCAGCGGCGTGGACCGATCTGACGTCTTCGTCACCACCAAGCTGGACGGCCAGTTCCAGGGCAAGGACAGGGCGGTGGAGGGCCTGGAGGGCTCGCTGAGGCGGCTTGGGCTGGAGTACGTGGACCTGCTGCTGATCCATTGGCCGCTGCCTGCACGGGATGAGTACATCTCCACGTGGAAAACATTCGAACGGCTGCAGGCGGAAGGTAAAGTCCGGTCCATCGGGGTCTCAAACTTCAAGCCCGCCCACCTGGAACGGCTGATGGCGGAGACCAACGTGGTCCCGGCGGTCAACCAGATTCAGCTCACTCCGGCCATTACGCGGGCCGCCGAGCGGGAGTTCCACGAAAAGCATGGGATTGTCACCCAGTCCTACAGCCCGCTTGGCGGATCCGGGGCCAGCCTGCTGGGCGCTCCCATCCTGACGCAGCTCGCTGAAAAGCATGGAAAAACGCCCGGCCAACTGGTCCTGAGATGGCATATTCAGCATGGACTTGTAACGATTCCGAAAACTGCTGATCCGGACCGGATGAGGGAGAACCTGGACATCTTTGATTTCGCCCTGGATCCGCAGGATCTCGCGGAATTGTCCATCCTCGACGAGGGTCCCGGGGCCGGCAATGATTCCGACGTAACCGGGCACTAAAACAGGCCTGAAGTGCGCTTTTTGTTATCTTCGGGGTTGGCAAAGAGATAGTAAGCATGATTACTATTGATGCAGAAGGATGAAGTGCTTCCGGGATCCGGAGGCCTCCTTTACTTAGGAAGAGGAACGAAAAATGGGATTTATTGCATTTCTGATTCTCGGACTTATTGCTGGTGCGATCGCTAAGGCGATCCTTCCGGGCAGGCAGGGTGGCGGCTGGCTCATCACCCTCGTGCTCGGCGTCGTTGGGGCCCTCCTCGGCGGCTGGATCGGCGGCATGATCTTCGGCACCGGACTGCAGGAGTTCTTCTCCCTGCAGACGTGGCTGCTGGCCATTGGCGGCGCGCTCATCGTGCTGCTGGTGTACGGCATGATCACCAAGCGCAGCGTGCGCGGCTAACACGGCGCGTAAGCCAGGAAACCGGCCTGGGGACCACAATCCCCCAGGCCGGTTTTCACTTTCCCGGCCACGAGGCCGGAACTGAAAACCTTCTCACGGAGCAGGAGTTCATCGTGAAAAACAAACTTCTTTTGGGCGTTGGAATTGCCGCAGGCTACGTCCTCGGATCGCGGTCCGGCCGCGCCGCTTACGACAAGCTCAAGGCGCGGGCAGCGGGCATCTGGGACAGCAAGCCTGTCCAGGACAAAGTAGCTGTTGCAACCGAAGCCATCAAGGAAAAGGCACCTGATGTTGCCGACCAGCTGACCGAGGCGGCACGGCGGGCAGGCACCGTCATCGGCTCTGCCATGCACCGTGACAGCTCCCCGGGCGGCGCCAAGTCCACAACCTCCGACGACGCCACTTCCGCGGGTGCCTCCGGCACCGGTGCTGCTGGTACTTCAGGTACATCGGGCGGGTTCGGCACGTCGGGCACTGCCGGTACTACGGATACGCTCGGGACGTCGGGCACCCTTGGCACGTCGGGCACCCTTGGCACGTCCGCCGGGACTACCGGCGCGGCCGGGACCTCCGGAACGCTCAGCGACACCGAGCTTGGCGAGGACCACATCCCCGCCCACAGCACGCACCCGGAAACAACCAACTTGGGCACCTCCGGTGAAGCTGGCTCCAAGCCCTAGCTGAAGCCATGGCTTCCGTTTCATGACGCGGAAGCCTTTCTTGACACGGGGGTTGCTGGAACTCTGTGTTACAACTGAATCGCATTGTCGGCCGTCGCGATCCTTGGGGGACGCGGCGGCCGGCGGCGTTTCCGCTGACTGGGCGCGGGTTTCCCAGTCCTCAGGCCCCCAGTTCGGCAGCACCGAAAGATACGCTGAACTGCACGCACCATAGATCCACTGACCGGTATTTTGAGAGGTCCACTCCGGCGGGTATCTCATAAACCTGGTTACCTTGGTTTCCCTTGATGAGGCCCAGGTCGTGATGTTCGGCAGAGCCTGCTGTGAACCACCCGTCCGTCCCCTCGACCAGTTGGGCCGCGCTTAACCAGACGTGCACATCGGGCCCGTTGGAGGTGTCGAGGTTTTCCAGCGTCAGAAAGCGGGAGCCATTCGGCTGCTGGACGACACGCACCGTGCCCGTCGTCGTGTGTTCGTGACTGACCAACGCGCCCACCGCCAGTTGCTGCGGACCGGCAGGCGGCGAGGACCCCTGCGCAGTGTCAGCAGAACCAGCCGGAGTTGTGGCAGGCGGCACCGGTTCCGCAACGGCGGATTGGGTCCCGGCGGGCGCGCTCGCGGCGATCGGGAGTTGCTCATCCACGCGCACATCCACGAAGAGGAGCCAGGGCTTGAACACCACAAGCCCAATCACCACGCCCAGGCTGGCAACCGCCACTGTCAGCGCCCACAGCCGCCGGCGGCCAGGACTATTGGTTCTGCGCATGCCTTCATGGTCCGCGCATTGGTTCATCGAAGCAACGAGGCCACGGTGGTCCAACCAGCAGACTCAGACGACCCCACCAACGGATTTAGGACCCGCTGCTCTCGCAATCCGGTCGGTTCCGGTGAAGTGACGGAGGGATGACAGCCGGATGCATCCGGTTTTCCACATAGCAGCTTTGGGCAGGCTGTTTTGTCAGTGGTCACTGGCAGAGTTGTCCCATGGAGGCCATTGGGGAGCAGTTTGCGGAGTTCGGCAGTCCCGCCGCCGCGCTCCCGCGGGTTCTCCACCCTGGCGGTGGTTCCCGGCATGACGGGTGCGACGGCGACGCCCCGCTCAGGCTTCCCGGGCGCCTTCACGCCGTCCCGGCCAAGACGGCCCCTGACATTCCCGTTCCGGGCCCACGCCCCTGCCCCGGCGCCGGCGCCGGAGCCGGAGCCGGCGGAACTGCATCCGAAACCGATCCCGGTAACGCTGCCACTGAATTCAAAGCCGCCCCTTTTTCGGCATCCGCTGGCACTGGGACATACAGGTCACCGAGCGCACCCGATCCCACCCCTGCACCCGTCGTTGAGGATCCGGTTGGCCTGGCCGGGATCGGAGCCCTGCTGGTGGCGGCTGCTGTTGCCGCGCAAGATGAGCTGGCCAGGGCGGACTATGTTTCAGCGGCCAATTTCGCCGGGCAGGTCGAGGACCTTTCCCGGACCGTGGAGTATCTGCAACTGCTCGCCGCTTCCACCGTGGACCGGACGCGGACCCAGGCCATCACCGCCGCGGACGCCGCCCGCACCAGCCAGGCCAGGGCGGGCCGACTTGGGCGACCGGGCCGGGGCTGGGTAACCGGCTGGGATGCCAACGGCGTCGAGACACTGAACGAGACCGACGCGAACTGGCCCGCACCCACCGGCAGCCCCGCACCCACCAGCGACCCCGCAACCACCAGCGGCGCCGCAGCGGCTCATCGATCCACACCCGCAGCCGGGATCGACCGCCCCGTGCTGACCTCGTCGGTGGTGACAGCGCCTGTGGTGACGTCGCCGGCCGATGACGGGTGCAGGAACACCGCCGAGTTCCTGAGGCTCCGGCTCCGGATCCCCCTCCGCGAAGCCCGCCGCCGCCTCACCCTCGCCCATCAGGCCCTGCCCGGCACCAGCCTCACCGGCGAACCCCTCCCGCCGGCACGCGAACACCTCACCACAGCCCTCACCCCCACCAACACCACCACCGGCGAACCCGCCCACACCACCACTGATCCGGGCATGATCGCGGGGCCGGTGCTCTCCTCACACGCCGCGACCATCATCACCGCCACCCTGGACCGGCTCCAGCACCACACCACCCCCGACACCCTCGACCGGATCGAACAGCACCTCACCACCACCGCCGTCACCGCCGACCCGGACTTCCTCACCCGCCTGGCCCAACGCTGGAACGACACCATCGACGCCGACGGCACCGAACCCACCGAAGAAGCCCTCCGCCACACCCAAGGCGCGTTCATCCGCAAACCCCGTCACGGCCTGCACCGCCTCGAAATCTTCGCCACCACCGACCAATACGAACACCTCCTCACCGTGATGAACACCGCCACCAACCCCCGCACCGCCACCCCCAACACCAGCACCACAAACCCCGACCCTGCCCCGGACCCTGACCCGGACGAACGCGCCAACCCCGGGCGGGAGGCCAGCGTGGACCTGGGCCGGGAAGCCGGAGTGGACCTGGAACGACGCACCCGGGCACAGCAACAACTCGACGGACTCGTCTCCGCCGTCAAAGCAGCCCTCACCACCAACCTGCTGCCCACCACCGGCGGCAACCGCCCCCAAATCATCGCGACCATTAACTACCAAGACCTCCTCCCCCACCTCCCCAACCCCACCAACAACCCCTGGTCAACCACAGACACAGCCACCGGACCCCGCACCACCTCACGCCCCGGAACACCCACAGACACCGGCGCAAGGGCCACCAGCACGACGACAAACACCAACAACACAACCGGCGCCGGCGATGAGACGAGGTTCGGAAAAGAGACAGGTGCCGCCACCGGAGGTAAGACCAGCAACGCAACCGGGGCCGGAAGTGAAACGGGCGCTTACACCAGCGCCCGGGCCGGGACCGGGGCGTTCGTGTTCACCGGACCCGTCGCGGCCGCCACCCTGCGCAAAATCGCCTGCGACGCGGACATCATCCCCGCCCTCCTGGGCACCAACGGCGAAATCCTCGACCTCGGCCGCAAAACACGCCTCTTCACCCCCGCCCAACGCCTCGCCCTCACCGCCCGCGACCAAGGCTGCACCTTCCCCAACTGCACCATTCCAGCACCCTGGTGCGAAGCCCACCACATCACCTACTGGTCACACGGCGGACCAACCACCACCACCAACGGCGCACTCCTCTGCACACACCACCACCACCTCATCCACAAAGAACAATGGACCATCACCACCACCCACGGCACCCCAACATTCATCCCCCCACCCCACATCGACCCCACCCAAAAACCCCAACAAAACCACTACTTCAAACCCCCACCACCACCCCACCCCAGGGAATAAAGCGGGGAACCCGAAGGAGTAGTGGGCTGACGTCGCGCACCGAAGCAAAAGACTGATTCCGCAGACCGCCGAGGCTTGCGTTGAGGCACGGCACCGGAATCATCCCAAGTGGGCGGTAATGGGAGAGCGAGCGTGACATGTATCCGGGGAGCTGAACTCCAACCGATGCCGCTCCTTGGATATGCGGAGGAGATGCCCTCCTTGAATAGGTGCGGAGGATGGGCGCGGAGGACATGTACGGAACACTGCCGGGAGGAAACCCCGGAACTAGCGCGGCAGTGCTCCGGCAAAGTCAGGCAGCACCCCAACAACAACCGTGCCGTCCAACTCCTCTGAGCGGACGATCCTCGCTGTGAAGCCCGCAGCAGACACAATCGAGGCGGTTGCCAAGGCCTGCTGCTCGCTCGTTTCGATGAGCAGATGACCTGCAGGACCAAGCCATTCGGGAGCAGCAGCGGCCACCCGCCGGTGGACGTCGAGACCGTCCGCACCGCCGTCAAGGGAGAGTCTTGATTCATGGAGCCGGGCTTCCGGCGGCATGGTCCGGATGGCCCCGGTGGGAACATAGGGTGCGTTTATGGCGAGCACTTGCACGCGGCCGCGAAGCAGCAGCGGAAGTGCGCCGAAGAGATCGCCCTCGTGTACGTGGCCGCCCATAGGCTCGACGTTTCCTCTGGCACACCTGACAGCGACGGGGTCGATGTCCGCGGCGTGCAGCTCGAGCCCCGGGACACGCATTGCAAGGGCGGCGCCCACTGCCCCGGATCCACAGCAGAGGTCCAACACCACACGGGGTTGCGAAGCATCAGCGGCCTCGAGAATTACTGCTGCCTCGTTTACCAGCAATTCGGTTCTGCGGCGCGGCACAAAGACACCCGGTTCCACCTTGATGCGCCGGCCGGCGAACTCGGCCCAGCCCAGGATGTACTCCAGCGGGATGCCGGCCGCCCGGCGCCGGACATCGTCGTCCAGTTCCACTGGGTCGGAAGCCTCAGCTATGAGGAGTTCCGCCTCCTCCTCGGCGAAAACGCAGCCGGCGCGCCGCAGTTCGGAAACGACACGGGCAAAAGCAGGGGAAGCGGTTATTGATTCAGGAGCCGGCATGGAACGCCCTTTCGGTGAGCCGATGGGCACCCCGCACATGATCTAGGCCAAGCGGACCGGACAGCGGTGGAAGGGTGAACCCGAAACTGGTACAGCGGTAATCGGACTCACCTCCTTCTGCCGTGGCTGGAAATTACATGCTAACGGACGCCGGGTTGCACCCGAAGGAAGCAGAATTATTGGCAGGATGGAACCATGACCTCCGCCACGGACAACACCATCATCTGGACCGGCACCTACACCCCGGACGGAGGTGGCCGGGCCGAGGGCATCGGCGCCCTCCGCGCGCACCAGGACGGCAGCCTTGAATGGCTGGGCACCGCTGTGGCCGCGCAGTCGCCGTCGTTCGTTGCCGTGCACCCCACGGTGCCCGTTGTGTACGCCGTGGCGGAGCAGCGGAAGATGGTTCAGGCCTACCGCAGGGCTGGAGAGTTTGGCCTGGAGCCCCAAGGGGCACCGCAGCCGGCAGGCGAGGCCACCTGCCATGTTGCCGTTGACCCACATGGACGCTTCGTCACCGCCGCCTGCTGGGGCGACGGCCAAGTCCTTCTCTACGAGCTGGATTCCGACGGCGGCATAACAGGGCGCTTCCCCGCCCCACCGTCGGCCGACCCGCATGCCAGCCTTTCTCCCGGCGAACCACGGCAAAGCCGGGCCCATGCCAGCCTGATGCTCCAGGATGGACGCATCATGACCACTGATCTGGGCCATGACATCCTTCGCGTCTGGAACTATGTGCCCGGCAGAGGCCTGGTCGCGGACCACGAAGTGGCCCTCCCGTTCGGCAGCGGCCCCCGGCACCTGGTGCAGCACTCGAGCGGCAGCGTCTTTGTGGTCTCCGAGTACTCCGTGGAGGTCTTCATCGTCCGGCCGGAAGCGGGCACCTTCGAACTTGTATTCCGGGGCCCGGCCACATCGGGCGGCAGCCAGCAGGGCGACTCCGCGGCCGAGATCTGCCTCAGCCAGGACGGCAGCTACGCCTATGCCGGCGTCCGCGGCACCAACATCATCAGCACCCTGGAGGTCGGCGCCGGCGGCACCGAACTGCTGCCTGTGCAGGACACACTCAGCGGCGGCGACTGGCCCCGTCATCACCTGGTGCGGGGAACGTGGCTGCATGTGGCCCATGAACGCTCAGACAACGTTGCCTCCTTCGCGCTGGACCCGGTCACCGGACTGCCCGGTCCCGTGATCCACGATGTGCACGCGCCATCGCCCACTGCCTTGGTCCCCGCCAGCTGATTGCCCGCCCTGCCGCTGGTTCGGACGGCGCTGAAAGCAGACGTGCCGATAGTCCGGACGGGTCTGACAACAGGCTCAACACTGGTGAGCATCCCCCCGCGGAAGGTCATTACCTAAACGCTGGAGTTATCCGGTGCAAGCGCTTACAGTTGTGACGTGGTTCACAAGTCAGCATGTTGTCTTGTGAACCTGGCATCCTCGCCGCACAACCTTGCCACCGCAAGCCTGTACAGCAGCGCCGCTCTCCAGGAAAGGTCTCAACCTTGATATTTCGCACCCCATCCAGCGCGCCCCCGTGTGCAAAAACAACAGCACGCCACACCGGAACTCCAGCGCGCACAGCCGCTTTCCGGTCGGCAGCAGGGCTCCTCGCAGCAGCTGTCGCCGTTTCCGCCGCAGTAATTCCCGCCCAGGCCGCCCCCGGTACAAAGGATCCGGGTTCGGTAGCCGCGACCCACTCACTCCGTGCCCCTGTCACTGACGAAAACTTCTACTTTGTCATGGCGGACCGGTTCAGCAACGGCAGCACCGCCAACGATCAGGGCGGCCTCGGCCCCAATCCCATGGTGTCGGGTTTTGATCCAACCAAAAAGGGCTTCTACAACGGCGGAGACCTCGCAGGCCTCCTGGACAAGATCGACTACATCCAGGGCCTGGGCACCACCTCCATCTGGCTTACCCCCAGTTTCAAGAACAAGGCGGTCCAGCCGGAGGACAAGTCCGCCGGCTACCACGGCTACTGGATCACCGACTTCACCCAGATCGATCCGCACCTGGGCACCAATGCCGAACTGAAGACCCTCATCGATGAGGCCCACGCCCGCGGCATGAAGGTGTACTTCGACATCATCACCAACCACACTGCCGACGTCATCGGTTACGAGGGCGCGGATGGGAAGGGTGCGCGCAAGGGCTACACGTCGAAGGATGCAGAGCCTTACAGGACCGCGGACGGCGAGGAGTTCGATGACCGTGACTTCGCAGGCTCTGACAGCTTTCCGAAGCTCGACCCCGCGACGTCCTTCCCCTACGTTCCTGTCCTGCAACCGGGCGAGGAGGACCTCAAAGTTCCGGACTGGCTGAACGATCCCACGCTCTACCACAACCGCGGCGACACCACCTTTGCGGGCGAGGACGCCTACTACGGCGACTTCTTCGGCCTGGATGACCTCTTCACCGAGCACCCCACCGTGGTGGACGGCATGAAGGACATCTACAAGACGTGGATCCGCGACTTCGGCGTGGACGGCTTCCGGATCGACACCATGAAACACGTCAACAACGAGTTCTGGCAGGAATTCGGTCCGGACGTCCTGAACTATGCCAAGGAACAGGGCAAGGACGAGTTCTTTATGTTCGGCGAGGTCTTCGACACCAGCAAGAACTTCACCTCGCAGTTCACCACACGGAACCAGATGCAGGCAGTGCTCGATTTCCCGTTCCAGGATGCCGCCCGAAACTTCGCCTCGAAGGGCCAGGGCACGAAGAGCCTGGAGACCTTCTTTGCCGGCGACGACTGGTACACCGACGCCGATTCCAACGTCTACCAGCTGCCCACCTTCCTGGGGAACCACGACATGGGCCGAATTGGCAGCTTCATCGCCGCGGACAACCCCGGGTCAACCGACGCTGAGCAGGTGGCCCGCGACCGGCTGGCACACGAGCTGATGTACTTCTCGCGCGGCAACCCGGTGATCTATTACGGTGACGAGCAGGGCTTCACGGGCCCCGGCGGGGACCAGGACGCCCGGCAGACGCTGTTCGCCAGCCAGGTTCCGGAGTACCTCGACGACGACCTGCTGGGAACCGACGCCACCCACGCGACGGACAACTTCGACACAAGCCACCCTCTGTACGCCAAGATCAGTGAGCTGGCTGCCCTGACAAAGGAGCATCCCGCGCTGCGGGACGGCGCCCACCAGCACCGCTACGCATCCGAGGGTGCCGGAATTTATGCCTTCTCCCGGACGGACGCCGAAGACCAGCGCGAGTATGTGGTGGCACTGAACAACAGCGAGCAGGCCCAGACAGCGGAGGTGCCCACCTACATCAGCAAGCGCAACTACACCCGGGTGTACGGGAACGGGGCAGAGGAAGCCAAGACCTCCGCAGACGGAAAGCTGACGGTCACCGTCCCGCCGCTTTCCGCCGTGGTGTACCAGTCCTCAGGCAGGATCCCGCACTCAAAGGACGCTCCCGCCGTCGTCCTCCAGGAGCCGGCGGCGGCGCCCGGTGACAACGGGCGCCTCAAGGTGACGGCCGACGTCGGCGGTTCCTCGTTCTACGAGGTCACCTTCGAAGCGAAGAAGGCAGGCGGGGACTGGCAGGCGGTCGGCACCGACGACACGGCGCCCTACCAGGTGTTCCACGATGTGGCGGACCTGGACGCCGGCACTGCTGTGGAGTACCGCGCCACCGTGCTGGACAACGGCGGACACACGGCAACGAGCCAGCCGCGCACGGCAAGCGTTCCTGCCCCGTTGCTGACCCTGCAGAAGCCCGTGGAAGGCAGCAGCGCCAAGGGCACGGTGGAACTCAGCGCCACCGCCGACCCGGAAAAGGCCAGCCATGTGGTGTCCTTCGAGCGCAGCGTGGGCGGCGGTGAGTGGACTGCCGTCGGAACCGACGATTCGTCGCCCGTCTACTCGGTAACAGATGACGTGTCCCGGCTGGCGGACGGCAGCACTGTGCGGTACCGCGCCTCCATGACAGGAGCCGGTTTCAACGTGGTCAGCGACGTGCGGACCGTGACAGTGGGTGACGCTCCGCAGCCGGACTCTGTGACGGTGGCCGGATCCATGAACCAGCTGATGGGCTGTATCGAACCGTGGCAGCCATCCTGTACACAGGCCATGCTGAAGCTGGACCCCGCGGACAAGATCTGGCGCCTGACGGTGGACCTGCCGAAGGGACAGTACGGGTACAAGGCCGCGCTCAACGGCACCTGGGATGTGAGTTACGGAGCCGGCGGCTCCGCCGGCGGAGGGGACATCCTGCTTGACCACCCGGGGGGCACCGTGACGTTCCGCTATGACAACAGCACGCATGTCATCAGTGCTGTGTATGCATCCCAGCAGCCCTCGGCGGTTGCCGTGGCGGGCAGCCTCAACAAGGCATTGGGCTGCGCCACGGACTGGGAGCCCAGCTGCGACCAGGCCCAGCTCACCCTGGACCCGGCTGACCTCGTGTGGAAACTGACCGTCGGGAACCTTCCTGCGGGCAGTTACGAGTTCAAGGCAGCCCTGAACCGTACCTGGGACGTCAGCTACGGCGCGGGCGGGGTGTCCCCCGGCGCCAACATTCTGTATGAGCACGACGGCGGACCGGTCACCTTCCGCTACGACCACTTCAACCACATCATCACGGCGGGTTAGCTAACCGGAACAGCAGTAACGTAGGCCCGCTTCTACAAGCAACGCGGGGTCAGTTGAGGCCGCTCCGAGGCATCGGATCGGGCCAAAAGTGACACCGCGTTGCTGTGTGTCCTCGCTGCTGGCCTATGGGTGCAGGGCCTCCTCCACCGCCGCGAGGAGCGTGTTGAACCGCGCGTTGGCGGGAAGGTCGTCAAGGAACACGGGCCTGCCGTCCGGCCCACCCAGCGGAACCTGCCAGTTTGGGTAAAGGGCTTCCGTGGTTCCGGGCTGGTTCTGTACGCGCCGCTCCCCCACCGCATCCACGAGTGCCACGCCAAGCAATACCGACGGCGTCTGCGTCAGCAGCAGGTGCAAAGCTTCGATGGTCTGCTCTTCAGACGCGGAAGGTCCGCCGCCGGCGCCGCCGTCGGGCAGGTAGCCCCGTTCCCGCAGCAGGGCGAGCATTTTCTCGAGGGACGCGTTGTGCTCGGCGCGCTCCTCCGCTTCGGAGCGCTCCAGCAGGCCAAGCCGGCTTCGCAGGGCCACATGGTCCCCGGCGAGGTACCCGGCGGTGGGCGGCAGGTCGTGCGTGTTGACGCTGGCGAGCGCCTGCGTGCGGTACTTTTCGGGCGCAAGGGGCGAATCGCCGTCGTACTCGAACCAGAGGATGGACGTGCCCATGATGCCGCGCGCGGCAAGGTAGTCCCGCACCCACGGCTCGAAGGTGCCCAGGTCCTCGCCGATCACCACGGCGCCGGCGCGGTGCGCTTCGAGTGCGAGGATGCCAATCAGTGCCTCGTGGTCGTAGCGGACGTAGGCGCCGTCGCCGGGGGCATTGCCCACCGGGATCCACCAGAGCCGGAACAGGCCCAGGATGTGGTCCACGCGGATGCCGCCGGCATGCCGCAGCACCGTGGCCAGCATGTTCCTGAACGGCGCGTAGCCGGCCTCGGCCAGGCGAGCGGGATGCCATGGCGGCTGGCCCCAGTCCTGGCCCTGCTGGTTGTACATGTCCGGCGGCGCACCAACACTGGTGGCGGGAGCCAGCACGTCATGCAGGGTCCAGGCGTCGGCGCTGCTGTGGTCGACGCCGACGGCCAGGTCATGGACCACGCCGAGGCGCATTCCCGAGCGCAGTGCGGTCCGTTGGGCGTCCTCAAGCTGCTCGTCGCAGATCCACTGCAGCCAGCGGTGGAAGCCAATCCGGTCGGCGAGTTTTTCGCGGAGGGCTTCGGCCTCCGTAGTGCCCAGGGCACAGGCGGGATCCTTCCACAGCGGATCATCGGGGGCGAGGTCCTCGCGGATGGCCGACCAGAGCGCAAAGTCGTCCAGGCCACTGCCCGAAATTCGGCAGAAGTCATCAAAGGCGGCCTGCCGGGCCGGCGACCGGCGGGTGTGGTACAGGAGTTCGAGGGCCTGCAGCTTGGCGGCATAGACCGCGTCCCGGTCCAGCCGGTTGGCGTCCTTGTTCAAGCCGGCCACCTCCTCATGGAGCCGCTCCACCAGGGCACGCTTGCGGGGTTTGAGGTAGGCCAATTCCGGGATGGCTTCGATGCGGATGTACAGCGGGTTAAAGAAGCGCCGCGTGGACGGCGAGTACGGCGAGGGCTGGACGGGCGGCACCGGTTCGGCAGCATGCAGCGGGTTGACCAGCACGTAATCGGCACCCCGGGCACCGCTCAGCGCGGCCAGGTCAGCCAGGTCCGCGAAGTCGCCGATCCCCCACGACCGCTTGGACCGCACCGAATACAGCTGCGTCGCCAAGCCCCAGCCGCGGCGCTTTTCCAATCCTTTGGCAGTTTCCAGCTTCGCGGGAACCACCACCAGGGTGGTCGACGCTCTGGTGCTTTCGGATTCGGCGTGAAGCGTGTGCCAGCCCAGCGGCAAGTCCTGCGGAAGGGCAAAAGTGGCGCGCCCGACGGACACGCCGTCCACGTCGCGGGGCTGCATTAAGACATCCTGCTGCACAGCTTTCCGGGTGCCCGCTCCTCCTTCGAGCGAGATGGTGAGGTACGCCGTGGCACCGTCCCGCACATGGACCGGAACCTGCGCGGGTTCACCCTGCTGGATCACGACGGCGGG
This sequence comes from Arthrobacter sp. RT-1, assembly GCF_003367205.1. Taxonomy (NCBI): domain Bacteria; kingdom Bacillati; phylum Actinomycetota; class Actinomycetes; order Micrococcales; family Micrococcaceae; genus Arthrobacter; species Arthrobacter sp. RT-1. The sequence continues at coordinate 123,422 of NZ_QRGQ01000003.1, read as the reverse complement.
AGGCAGCATCCGCCGCCAGGGCGCCAGCTCCGCTTCCGCAAGGGCTGCCTGGATCTGCTGGTTCGTGTGGGCCTGAACGCCAAGGGCAGCCAGGACTTTGATGAGCGTTTCTTCGGCAACGGCATGGGGCAGCCCGTCCCAGCCCTGGAATGAGGTGCCCACTCCGTGCGCGTCGGCCAGCTGTTGGAGAAGGTGGGGGTCCACGCCTCCACGTGCTTCAGCGTCTTGGGCAGCACTTCCGCGGGCACCGGCAGGACCATTCGGTGGATCCACCGGCATCCCTGGCCGTGGTGCGTGCTGCTGGTCTGAAGCCGTCATGCGTGTCCGCCTCGTCTGGTGTGATGGGCCCGAACTTACAGTGCTGCTTGTTGTACCGGCGTTTGCACCCCGCGCACAACCGTTGGTTCAGATTATTGCAGGGCGGCACGGAGACGAAACCGGGCCGCTTCACACCCGGGCTTTCAGCCGTCGTGCCGCAACCTTCCGCTGCGCCTAGCCGGCGTCCGGCGCCGGCCCGGTGGTTCTGCGGATCATCAGCGTCGGCTGGACCAGTGCGGCTTGGGGCTCCTGGCGTCCTTCGATCCGCTCCACCAGGAATTTCGTGGCCAGGGTGCCCATTTCGAACCCGGACTGGTCCACGGTGGTGAGGGCAACCTGTGGAAGAGATGCAGCACGGGCGTTGTCGTAGCCGACCACCGAAAAGTTCTCCGGAATGGGCAGACCCAGCTCGAAGAACCGGGCAAGCACACCGAACGCTGCCATGTCGGTTCCGGTATGCACGGCAGTAGGCGGAGTGTCGCGCTTGAGCATGAGGTCAACGGCTGCGGCGCCGCCTTCGTGGTTCCACCGCGATTCGATCACATCCACCTCCTTCTCCAGGCCGTTGCGCACCATTGCCTGAACGTACCCTTCGGCACGAACCGACTGCGGCATGGTGCTCTCGTTCTTCTCCCGGCCGACGTGCTTCAGGTGCGCAATCCGGCGGTGGCCAAGGGACACCAGATGGTCAACAATCAGGGCACTGCCGGCGATGTCGTCACTGGCAACCGTGTCATAACCCTGGCCCGGGCCGTGGCGCCCGAGCACCACCGTGGGGGTGCTTCTGCCGATTCTCTCCAGCTCTTCCTCGGGGCCGAACGGGGCAATCAGTACCAGCCCATCCATCTTCCTGTCCAGCATGGCATCGATCATCTGCTGTTGCTGGGCCAGCCCCATGTCCGCCTCGCCGATGAACACCTGGTAGCCGCGGCTCTCCGCTTCAGCACGGATGCCTTCAATCAGGACGGTAACGAACGTATTGGAGAGATCCACGACGAAGACGCCCAGGGTGAAGCTTCTGCCGCGCATGCCGCGCGCCAGGGCCGAGGGGCGGTACCCCAAGGCTTCCATCGACTCCTCGACGCGCTTTTTCATAACGTCGCTCACGCCGTACGCGCCGCGGAGGACCTTGGAGACAGCAGCACGCGAGACACCCGCGTGCTCGGCAACATCACTGATAGTTGCCCGCTTCTGCTGCCCGTCCACAACGTCCCCATCCGATTGGCTTCTAAAGAAATTGTAGACTGATCTACGAAAATCCCTTGCGCCTTGGACGTGGCGTGGCTTACATTAAAAACGTAGACCGATCTACAAGGACTCCGGCAGTCATCCCTCAGTAATCGGAATGCAATGACTGCCTTGAAACGTTCCACAGGACCTGGAGGGGCCTGCGGCTTTACGAGGAGGTAAAGATGAACACCATCCCTAAACGGCGCTGGCCCGTAATCGCCGGAAGCGTGACGGCGGCAGCACTGATCCTCACCGGCTGCTCCGCCGGCGGCGGCGAAAGCAGCGATGCCAAGACCATTACCTGGCTCGTCGACAACACCGAGAACACCATCACGTACGCGGAAAAGCTCGCCGAGGACTTCAACGCAGCCAACCCGGACATCAAGGTCGAAATTGAAACCCGGCCCCAGGGCGGCGACGGTGACAACATCGTCAAGACGAAACTGGCCACCGGCGATATGGCCGATGTGTTCTCTTACAACACCGGATCGCTGTTCCAGCAGATCAACCCGGAGCAGAACCTGGTGCCCCTTACCAGCGAGCCCTACATGGATAACGTGTCGGATTCCTACAAGCCGGTCGTCACATCCGGCAGCGAGGTCTACGGTGTCCCGGTGGGAACCGGCTCGGCCGGCGGCGTCATGTACAACAAGAAGGTCTACGAACAGCTGGGCCTTTCCGTACCCAAGACCTGGGACGAATTCATGGAGAACAGCCGGAAGGTCAAGGACGCCGGCATCGATCCGATCATCCAGACGTACCAGACCACGTGGACATCCCAGCTGTTCGTCCTGGGCGACTTTGCCAACGTTGCCGCGGCCAATCCCACCTTTGCGGAGGACTACACGGCGAACAAGGTCAAATACGCTACCGACCCCGCCGCCATCAAGGGCTTCGAACACCAGGAGGAAGCCTTCAAGGCCGGTCTTTTCAATGAAGATTTCGCCTCTGCCACCTATGCCCAGGGCCTTGAGAAGCTGGTCAACGCGGAAGGCGCCCATTACCCGATCCTCAGCTTCGCGCTGCCTGAGATCCAGGTCAGCTACCCGGACAAGATCAATGACCTGGGCATCTTCCCGCTTCCCAGTGATGACGCATCCAAGAACCCGTTGACCGTCTGGCTGCCCGGCGGCGTTTACCTGCCCAAGTCCACCCAAAACGTGGAGGAAGCCAAGAAGTTCCTGGCCTTCATTGCCAGCAAGGAAGGCTGCGATTCCCAAACCGAAGCCGTGGGCGCAAACGGCCCCTATCTGGTGGAGGGGTGCGACCTGCCTGATGATGTCCCGGCTGCGGTGAAGGACATGCTGCCGTTCTTCGAGGACGAGAGCAAGAACAGCCCGGCCCTCGAGTTCCTTTCCCCCGTCAAGGGCCCGGCCCTGGAACAGATCACCGTCGAGGTGGGTTCGGGCATCCGTTCGGCCAAGGACGGCGCCGCCCTCTACGACGAGGACGTCAAGAAGCAGGCTCAGCAGCTGAACCTGCCCGGCTGGAACTGACCTCCGCCACCAACCCTGCCGTCCGGGCCGCACGCCGGCCCGGACGGCAACTGGAGATACTGACATGACAACCAACACCACCGTGGCCGCTCCTGCCGGGCGGACCCTGACAGCCGCGGCACCCAAGAGGCGCCAGCGCAAGTCGTCCTACCCCTACTGGTTCTACCTGCCGGCCGCGCTCGTCTATACAACCCTGTTTCTGGTTCCGACCTTTGCCTCGTTCTTCTTCAGCTTCACGCGCTGGAACCTGACCGAGTTCACGTGGATCGGCATGGACAACTTCGTCCAGTTCTTCTCGGAACCGGCGCTCCTCAAAGGCCTGACCAACACCTTCATCTACGGCGTGGTGACCTCCACGCTCAAGGTGGTCCTCGGAATGCTGCTGGCGGTGCTCCTCACCTCGCAGATTATTGCCCGCGGCTACCTCCGTTCCGTGATCTTCTTCCCCGTCCTGCTCAGCAGCATCGGCGTCGGCATTGTCTTCACCGTGCTGATGGACCCCTCCCGGGGCATGATCAACGAAGCGCTCGCCGTCGTCGGCATCGAGGGCCCTAAGTGGCTCACGGACCCGGCCTGGGCGCTGATGTCGGTGGCCTTCGTGGACGTCTGGAAGGGCGTTGGCCTCGCGACCGTCATCTTCATCGCAGGCATCGTGTCCATTCCGCAGGAGTATTTCGAGGCCGCCAAAGTTGACGGCGCCAGCTCATTCAAGAGCTTCTGGAATATCACCGTGCCGCTGGCCCGTCCTGCAACCGCAACCGTCATCATCCTGTCCCTGATCGGCGGGCTGCGTTCCTTCGACCTGATCTGGGCCATGACCAAAGGCGGACCCGGCTTCACCTCGGACGTCATCGCCTCGGTGATCTACAAGCAGTACCAGGCGGGCTTCTACGGGCTCTCCACCGCCGGCAACGTGGTTCTGTTCCTGATTGTCACGGCCGTCATCGTGCCCCTGTCCATGATCCTGAACCGCAAGGAGGTAGAGGCATGACCGCCGCCCTGAAGCGCTATGGCGTGGGAATCCTGGCCATAGCCGTCACCGTGGTGCTGTTTGTTATTCCGCTGCTCTTTATGGCCCTGACCGCCATGAAGGACCGCCGGGAAGCAAACAAGCTCGAATTTTCCTGGCCCACCAACTTCGCCCTGATCGAGAACTTCCAGGAAGTCCTCTCCGCCCGCAGGTTCATGCTGGTCACGGCCTTCATCAACAGCACCATCCTCACCGTCGCCAGCGTAGCCATCATGGTGATCCTGGCGGCCATGGTTGCCTGGGTACTGCAGCGCCGCCGCAGCCGCTGGAATCCGCTGATCAATTTCCTGATCCTGTCCGGCCTGATCATCCCGCCTGCCGTGGTGCCAACCATCTGGGTCCTCCAAGGACTGGGGCTGTTCAAGACCCTGCCCGGCCTGATCCTCATCGAAGTCGCGTTTGGATTGTCGTTCTGCATCATGCTGTTCCGGGCGTTCATCTCCACCATTCCCCGTGAACTGGACGAGGCTGCGGTCATTGACGGCTGCGGGCCCGTGCGGCTCTTCTTCCGGGTGATCTTCCCGCTGCTGCGCTCGGTGATCGTCACGGTGATCGTGGTGCAGTCCGTTGCCGTCTTCAACGATTTCCAGCACCCGCTCTACTTCCTGCCCGGGGACGCCAACGCCACTGTCCAGCTGACCCTGTTCAACTTCCAGAGCCAGTTCACCACCGCCTACAACCTGCTCTTCATGAACATCCTGCTGATCACCATCCCGCCGCTGGTCATGTACCTGTTCTTCAACCGCCAGATCGTGGCCGGAATGACTGCCGGCGCCGTCAAGGGCTAGGACCCGGACCCCTTACACCAACTCCGCGGTGGCCCTGCCGCCGCCCCCACGTTCATCACCCCTGCATGGAAGAGGCCTTATGTCTGCCACCGTCCAACCGGTGACCTTCGAGCATCTCCCCGGTGCCTTGGGCATCGGGACCGCAACACCCCGTATCTCCTGGAAGACCCGCGCCGATCCCGGCTGGGCCCAGTCCGCCTACCAGGTGTCCGTGACCTCGGCGGCGGGCACCTGGCTCAGTGAGCGCATCGAGTCGAAGGACTCGGTGCTTCAGCCGTGGCCGGCCCGGCCGCTTGGTTCCGGCGAGCGCGCGGACGTCAGCGTGCGGCTTTGGGGGGAGGCAGATGAGGCGCCCGGCCCCTGGAGTCCCGCCGCCGCCGTCGAAACCGGCCTGCTGTCACCTGCTGACTGGACGGCAACCCCCATCACCCCGTCCTGGGATGAGGACCCGGATTCGGACCGGCGTCCGCCGCTGCTGCGGCGCGGTTTCACGCTGTCCAGGCCGGTGGCGTCGGCCCGCCTGTACGTCACCGCGCACGGGCTGTACGAAATGGAGGTCAACGGAACCCGGATCGGAAGCGACGCCTTCTCCCCCGGCTGGACCGTGTACGGCAAACGGCTGCGCTACTACACCTACGACGTCACGGCCCAGCTCGCCGAGGGCGAGAATGCCATGGGCGCCTGGCTGGCAGATGGCTGGTATCGCGGCCGTTTCGGCTTCCACGGCGGGCACCGGAACCTCTACGGGGACAAGGTGGCGCTGCTGGCGCAGCTGCATGTCACGCACGACGACGGCTCCGTCACCATAGTGGGAACGGACAGCGAGTGGAAGGCCGCCTTCGGGCCCATCCTGTTCACCGGCCTGTACGAGGGCGAGGACCACGATGCCCGCCAGCTCCCCGCGGGCTGGAGCAGCAAGGGGTTCGACGACGGCGGCTGGCAGCCCGTTGCCGCCGTCACCAGGGACCCTGCCACCCTTGTGGCTCCCGAAGGTCCTCCGGTCCGGTGCACCGATGAAGTGAAGCCGGTTAGCGTCTCCACGTCGCCGTCGGGAAAGCTCATCCTGGATTTCGGGCAAAACCTCGTGGGCAGGCTTCGGATCAGTGTCCAGGGCGAAGCAGGCGCCAAAGTCACCTTGCGCCACGCCGAGGTTCTGCAGGACGGCGAGCTCTACACGCGGCCGCTGCGGGGAGCAGCCGCGACGGACGTCTACACCCTGGCAGGCGGAGCACCGGAAACGTGGGAGCCGCGCTTCACCATCCACGGCTTCCGGTACGCCGAGATTGAGGGCTGGACCGGCGGGGACACCGCCCAAAACGTCGTGGCCCGCGTCTACCACACCGACATGGAACGCACCGGCTGGTTCGAGTGTTCCGACGCCGGCCTGAACCGGCTGCACGAAAACGTCCGCTGGAGCATGAAGGGTAACTTCGTGGACATCCCCACCGACTGCCCGCAACGCGACGAGCGCCTGGGCTGGACCGGGGACCTCCAGGTTTTCGCTCCCACCGCCACCTTCCTCTACGACTGCTCGGGCATGCTCTCCTCGTGGCTCAAGGACGTGGCCGCCGAACAATCGCCGGACGGGACCGTTCCCTGGTACGTTCCCGTCATTCCCGGCGGGGACTACTGGACGCCCGTGCGGCCCGGTGCGGTGTGGGGCGACGTCGCGGTCCTCACTCCGTGGGTCCTCCATGAACGGTTCAACGATCCCGGGATCCTGGCTGACCAGTACCCCAGCGCGAAAGCGTGGGTGGACCTGCTGGACAAGCTGGCCGGAGACAGCCATTTGTGGAATACAAGTTTCCAACTGGGTGACTGGCTGGACCCCAGCGCCCCGCCCGAAAAGCCGAGCGAGGCAAAGACCGACCGCCATCTGGTGGCGAGCGCATACTTTGCCTGGTCTGCCCGTCACCTTGCCAAAATGGCCGGCGTCCTGGGCAAGTCCGGGGATGAGCTGCACTACCTGGAGCTGGCGCGGGCTGCGGCTGACGCCTTCGCCGCTGAGTACATCCTGCCTGATGGCCGGATGACCAGCGACGCACAGACCGCGTACGCGCTGGCTATTGTGTTTGACCTCTTTCCCACTGTGGAGCTCCGGCAGCTCGCAGGGAAGCGGCTGGCCGGGCTGGTGCGGGAAGCCGACAACCGGATCGCCACAGGCTTCGCCGGAACCCCGGTGATCACCGACGCGCTGACTCAAGTGGATGAGCTGGAAACTGCGTACGATCTGCTGCTGGAGAAGGAGTGCCCCTCCTGGCTCTACTCAGTAGAACAGGGAGGGACCACCATTTGGGAACGGTGGGATTCGCTGCTTCCCGACGGCACCGTCAATCCCGGCGAAATGACGTCCTTCAACCACTACGCGCTGGGCGCGGTGGCGGACTGGATGCACCGCTGCGTCGCCGGGCTGGCGCCCATGGAGCCTGGATACAGGCGGATCCTCTTCCGGCCGCAGCCCGGCGGCGGCCTCACCTGGGCCTCGGCGGCACATGAAACCCCCTACGGACGGGCCGCCATTTCATGGCGCACCACTGCTACAGGCCTGAGTGTAGAGGTTGAGGTGCCCACCGGAACCACTGCACGGGTGGAGCTGCCCGGGCAGGAACCTGTGGAGGTCGGCTCCGGAAGGTTCGACTACACGGTGGCCGCAGTCTCCTAAAGGTGCTGCCGCACCTGTAGCGCCGTCCGGCTGGAACCGGAGCTGCTATCCGCAGCGCCGGTTCCAGCCGGACTTCCTCCATGCCCTCCCGTTGAGGGCTCCAAGTGTGTGGTTCAAGGCCCGCAGTGCGCGGTTCAGGGCTCGAAGTGCGTGGTGACCGCTCCACCATTCACCCGCACCAGGATGTCCGCCGCCAGTTCCCGGAGCTTCTGGTTGCGGTGGCTGGACGCCTTGGTGAGGAGCGCCATCGCCTCTTCCTGGGAGCAGCGGTTCTGGGCCATGATCACGCCACAGGCGAGGTCGATGGTGGTGCGGTGTTCCATGGCTGCCGTCAGGTCATCGGCCAGGTTCTGCGCATCGGCAATCTTCAGGGCCAGCCGCAGTGCACGGCCGGCGAGGTCCGCAAAGCCTTGTGCCGTGGAGATGACGGCATCGGAGAAGACCCCGGGTTCGGAAGCAAAGAAGTTCAGCGCGGCCGACTGGTGCTGGTCCAGTTCCAGGGGAACTCCCAGGGCGCTGCGGCAGCCGTGTTCGGCGAGGACTTTCCGGTACTGCGGCCAGCGCGGTTCCGTGTCCACGTCTGCCAGGACAACGGGCTTCATTATCTCCAGTGCGGTCAGGCAAGGCCCTTGGCCCAGCGCCTGTTCCAGCTCGTCCAGCTCGCGTGCGCGGTCGCTGTTGCCCGCAACCGTGGTGCTGCGCTTGCGCCGCCGGAGCGTGACGCCGCATTCGATGACCGAACCGGCGGATTCGGAAACAGATGACGCCGCCACCGTGGACAGCTCGCCGAGGAAGCCGTTCACGTTGGTGCTGCCGATTATCAGGTCGTGCAGCTTAGCGAACTGCTCGTCAGAACTTGGGGTGGCCATTTCCCCAATATAAGCCTGGGGACGGGCTCGGCGCGCGCCATAAAACGTCATCGCGGCACTTCATGGTTACTCCGTGCGTCGAAAAGAGAAGGACTAAGGCAGGAATCTTCAGGCCTCCGGCGGATCTGTGTAGCCTCGTGACGATCAAGGGCATGCAACGCAAGGCATCGGGAGGAGACCGGGGATGAGCCTCAGCGAACTGCGGGTGTTCGGGCGGTCGGGGACCCCCATCAGTCCGCTCACTTTGGGCACCATGAATTTCGGCGAAGGAACGGGCGGACCGTCCGGCGCGCCCACCGGCGCCGAGGAGAGCATCCGCATCATCCACGCGGCGCTCGACGCCGGGATCACCGCCATCGACACCGCGGACGTCTACTCCCAGGGCCAGTCCGAGCAAGTGGTGGGCAGGGCACTGCGCGGCCGCCGCGACGAAGTCTTCCTCGCCACCAAGTTCCACGGACAAATGAGCGCGAACCCCGCCCATTCCGGAAACTCGCGCCGCTGGATCACGCAGGCCGTGGAGGGGAGCCTCCGCCGACTGCAGACCGACCGCATCGACCTGTACCAGGCCCACCGGCCGGACTACAACACCGATGTGCTGGAAACCATCACCACCCTTAACGACCTGATCCGGCAGGGGAAGATCCTCTATTACGGCACGTCCGTGTTCACCCCGGCGCAGTTGGTGGAGGCGCAGTGGCTGGCCACCACGAACCACCTCATTCCGCCGCTGGGCAACCAGGTGCCGTACTCCATGCTGGTGCGCGGCAACGAGCGCGACGTGCTGCCCATCGCACAGCAGTATGGTCTGGGCGTCCTGGCCTACGGGCCGCTGGCAGGCGGCTGGCTGTCCGGCAACTTTGTGCTCGAGTCCGGCCAGGCGCCCACCCGGGTCCATTCGCTCCCCGGACGGTATGACATCTCCGGACCGTCCAGTGAGCGCAAACTCCTGGCCGCGGACTCACTGGCCCGGCTGGCGGACAAGCTGGAGCTCTCGCTCGTGGACCTGGCGGTTGGCTTTGCCCTGGCCCACCCGGCCATCAGCAGCGTGATCATCGGCCCGCGCAACGAGGAGCACCTGCAGGCATACCTGCGCGCGGCGGATGTCCGGCTCGGCGAATCCGTCCTGGACGCCATCGATGACCTGGTGCCGCCGGGCACCAACTTCGTGGAGCGCGACGCCGGCGCCATCGTCCCGTCCATCGAGTTCGCGGAACTGCGACGGCGGTAGCTGCGGTGGGCTAGCCCCGTCGCCGGACATGGCGCAGGGCCACGTGGTAACCCGCCCGGAACGCCAGGGCGGGGAGCCCCGCCAGGATCAGCCCGTAACCCACCCTGGCCGTGCCGTCCACAAAGACCAGCTCATCCGAAGAAAACGGCTGGGTGGAGAGGGGCGTCAAGCCCGGCGCCGGCAGGTCTTGACTGGGCGGGATAAGGCTCCTACGGTCAATACCGATATCCGCATCTCATGAAATGCAGGGGCATGCCATGCCAATGTCCGAAGAGGAGCGGAGGCTGCTCAAGGAGCTGGAGCTGGGCCTGATTGCCGACGATCCCCATCTGGCCATGGAGCTGCTCTCCGGTTACCCGGCCCGCCGATTTCCGGCAGGCCTTTTGACTGGCTCAGCCGTTTGCCTGATGGGGCTGGTACTCCTGATGGCGGGAATCGGCAGCGAGGCGCCTGCCGCCGTCGTCCTGGGTATTTTGCTGCTGGGGCTGGGCGCCTGCCTGGTCCTGGCCCGGTTCTGCCCGCACAGGCAGCGGCGCCGGGAACAGCCCACCGGTTGACCCGTGCCCGCTGCCGCCCGGCGCGCGCCCCCTGGCACGGCGGGCGACCGGCGTCAGGATGAACAGGCTTCCCAGTACGACGGCGGCGCCAAGCCAGCCAAGTGCCGGGAGCCGTTCCCCCACCACCAGCACGGCGAGGACCGCGGCCACCACCGTTTCCAGCAGGGAGATGCCGGTGGCAGTGCTTGCCCGGATGCGGGCCAGCCCCCAGCCGAACAGGACGTACCCTGCGAACATCGGAACGAGCGCCATGTAGGCGCCCACCGAGAAGTTGGTCCACGACTCCAGCAGCGGCCTGCCCGTCACGGCCAGCACCGGCATCAGCAGCAGCCCGCCAATGCCGAAAACCGCGCCCATGGCGGCCCTGGACGTGATCCCGCCGCCGATCAGCCGGTGTGCTGCCCAGGAATAGAGGGCATACGTCCCGCCGGCCACCAGCCCCAGGAGGATCCCAGCGGTCGAGGCCCACGGGCCGGCGCTTTCGGAGCCGGACGGGCTATGGCCGGCAAAGGACAGCAGCCCCGCGCCGGCCACTCCGAGCGCCGCACCGATGACCCACCGCCGGGTGAGCGGCTTGCGGTCCGCGAACCGCTCGATCAGCGCCGCGGCAATGGGGGCCGAACCGATGGAGACCACGGTTCCGATGGCCACCCCGGAAAGATGCATCGAACTGTAGAAGGCCAGGGGGTAGACGGCAACGGCTGCTGCCGCCAGGGACACCAGGCGCCTTCGCTCCACCAGGCCGCGCCGCTGGTCCATAATGTGCCTGGCCGCGTACACCGCCTGCAGCAGCCCGCCGATGCCCATCGCTACGGCTCCGATGGCAAGCGGGCTCACGGACGGGGCGAACGTGGCCGCTGTTCCTGTGGTTCCCCAGAGTATTGACGCCGCCACGACAAAGAGGGCGCCCCAGAGCGGGGCGTTCGGGTGGCTGTGATCTGCTGTCACAGGTCTTCCAGCATCCGCATAGCGATGGCCCGGGCATCCTGGAGCCGGTCATCCCGGCCTTCCAGGCCCGCCCTGGCCATGGCACCCTCCAGCAGGAAGGACAGGTGCCGGGCCAGGTCCGCGGCCTGTTCTTCCTGCCCCGGCAGCAGCCCGGCCACATGCTCCGCCAGGAGGCTTTCCACTTCTTCCTTATGCTGCCGGACGGCAAGCCTGCCGGGGTCACCCGCCGGCAGTTCCGCAGCGGCGTTGAGGAGGCCGCAGCCCCGGAAACCATGGCTGTAGGCGGCGTTGGCGTGGTCCACATAGGCGTCGAAGATGGCCAGTACGCCTTGGCGGGGACCCCTCGCCGCCTCCAGCCTGCCCCGGTACAGGCTGAGCCATTCCTCATGCCGGGCTTCCAGGTAGGCCGCCACCAGGTCGGCTTTGGACGAGAAGTTGTTGTACAGGCTCTTCTTTGCCACTCCCGCTTCCGCAGTAATCGTGTCGATACCGGTGGCGGCGACGCCCCGGGCGTAGAACAGCCGGGCAGCGGCGTCGAGGAGCAACTCCCGGGCCGGACGCCTGGGCGGGATGGAAATGTGGTGGGACATACAGCTCCTCGGAGTAGGTAGACCAGTATACCTACTTGGTGCGGTTTCACATGCCTGCCCGGGCAACCCTTGGGCTATGGCCAGGACCGGTGATTCGTGCTGGGATATTGACGGGATGGAAGCGTCGGGAGGCGATGGCCGTGGGTTCGATGGATGGACGCGTTGCGCTGGTGACCGGGGCGACAGGCGGCCTGGCAAAGGCAGTGGCCGCCGGCCTGGCCCGGGAAGGCGCCACCGTCGTAGTGGTGGGCCGCACCGCGGCGCGGGCGGACGAAGCTGCGGGGGAAATCCGCACCCGGGTTCCGGCAGCGACGCTTGAGCCGCTCGCCTGCGATCTTTCCCTGCAGTCCTCGATCCGTTCCGCCGCGGACACGTTCCTGTCCCGGCATGACCGGCTGGACGTCCTGGTCAACGCGGCGGGGGTGTTCCGCAAAGAACGCCACGAGACCCCTGACGGGCTTGAACTTACCTTCGCCACCAACGTGATGTCCTACTTCCTGCTGACGAGCCTCCTGTTGGACGCCCTGAAGAGAGGCGCCGCCACCAACGGGTCCGCGCGGATTGTGAACATCGCTTCGAGGTACGGGAATACGCGGCTCAGCTTTGGCGACCTGCAGACCGCCAAGGGCAAGTACAGCTACCTCCGCTCCACTCCCCCAACCATGCTCGCCCGCGTCCTCCTGACGCAGGAGTTCGCGGAGCGGCTGAAGGGATCCGGCGTTGTGGCAAACGCTGCACATCCGGGCCTGGTCAAGAACACCGCACTGCTGCGGGACGTGGGCGGGCCGTTCCGGTGGGTCACCAACACGTTCGGCAGCCCGGCCGACAAGGCTGCCGACACCCCTCTATGGCTGGCCACCTCAAGCGAAACTGCTGGAGTTACCGGCAAGCTGTGGGCCCGGCGCAAGGAGCTGCCGACGCCGGGAATGGGCTCCGACCCGCAGGCACGCCGGCGGCTCTGGGAAGAGTGTTCCCGGCTGGCCAATCGTCCGTAAGACGACCTTCTCCCGCAGGCGCCGGGTCTCGCATCTCGCATCTCGCATCTCGCGCAATCCTTCTCGACTACGGCCGCGTCCGTTCAGCCGCCACCTTGCCGTCCGACGCAGCTCCTCACGCCCTGTCCGAAGCGTCTTGACAGGCCCCTGCACCGGTTCTAAATTCAAGGTATTCCTTTTTAGAGCGAGGGGCCATGCTTTCTCCCACAATCCATACCTTCGCCGGCGTTGCACCGGCCCGGGCCTCCGGAGGGCAAGCCCGGAGCGGGGCGGCATGAGATGGACTGGCAAGGGTGGGCCCTCTTCGGACTGCTCGCAACGGCGGCACTGACAGTTGTCCTGATCGCCGCTCAGATGGCAGGACTCACGCGGCTTGACCTTCCACTGGTGCTCGGCACCATGGTGACGCCGGATCCGGACCGGGCACGGGTGGTGGGCTTCTTCATCCACCTCGTGGTGGGCCAGGTGTTCGCCCTCGGGTACGCCGCAACGTTCGCCCTGCTGGGCCGGGCAACCTGGTGGATCGGCGCACTGCTGGGGCTCCTGCACGTGGCGGTGGCGCTGACCGTCATCCTGCCCCTGCTGCCGGGCGTCCATCCGAGGATGGCGTCCACCAGGGCGGGCCCCGGAACCGCAGCCGTGCTGGAGCCCCCCGGGCTGCTGGGACTGAACTACGGCATCCAGACGCCGGCAGTCGCCGTCGTGGCCCATCTGGTCTACGGTGCCTTGCTCGGACTCCTGTGGAGGGCGCTATGAAACCCGGGCCGGGGACGCGGCAACAGGCCATGCCCGGCAGGAAGGCCACGGCACCACCCCTTCCGGCTCACCCACCTCCCCGTCCTGCCCACCCCTGGCAGCCGGCGCCCATCGCGGACTACGGGTTAGTGGGCGACACCCGGACGGCGGCCCTGGTATCCACCCGGGGGTCGGTGGACTGGATGTGTGCTCCGGCTTTCGACGGCGAGCCCATCTTCGGTGCCCTGCTCGGAGGAGGGGACGCCGGCTGGTTTGTTGCAGGTCCCGCCGGACCGGCTGAACTGGCAACGCGCCGGTACCGGGGCAACACCGCCACCCTGGAAACCGTCTGGCAGTCCGGCAAGGGACGACTGACCCTGACTGAGGCGATGGTGGCCGAAGTATCGGGTGCCCTTCTCCCGGCGACGGTCCTTGTCAGGCGACTCAGTGCTGAAGGTGCCCCGGTGACCGCCACCGTCGATTTCAATCCGCGCCTCGGCGAAAACCACCGCCGGCCACGGGTGAGCAAACGCGGCCGGGACATCGTCTGCGAGTGGGGACCGCTGGCGCTCTCGCTGGGCTGCAGTACGGAGTTTCCGCTGGAATGCGGCACGCAGCAGACCTTGACCGTGCATCCCGGCCGGCCGGTGACACTGGTCCTCGCACTGGCGTACGGGGAACCGCTCATCCATCTGGACCCATCGGCAGCCTGGGACCTGCTCCGCCGGGACGAACAGCGGTGGGAGGCATGGTCGGAGGCGGTGGACGCGGACATGCCGTTCCGCGCGCACGTGCTGCGGAGCCTGCTCACCCTCCGGCTGCTCACTTACTCCCCCTCGGGCGCTCCGGTCGCCGCCCCCACTACCTCCTTGCCGGAGGACCCCGGCGGAATACGGAACTGGGACTACAGGTACGCCTGGCCGCGGGACGCAAGCATCGGCGTCGGCGCCTTTTTGCGGGCAGGCAAAACCGACGAAGCCCTCGCTTTCCTCGGCTGGCTGCTGCATGCCAGCCGGCTCCAGCGCCCCCGGCTCCCCGCACTGCTGACGCTGGCCGGCGGGCATGTTCCCCGGGAACGGGTGCTTCAGGGCTGGCCCGGCTACGCGGGGAGCAGGCCGGTGCGGACCGGCAACGGCGCCGCCGGGCAACACCAGCTGGACGGTTACGGCTGGGTGCTGGACGCGGCATCCGTCCTGGTGGACGGCGGCCACCCGCTCTATTCGGAAACGTGGCGGGCCATGCGCGGGTTTGCCGACCTTGTGGCGGCGCAATGGGCCGAACCCGACGCCGGCATCTGGGAGATCCGCGCTGACGCCGCCCACCATGTCCATTCCAAACTGATGGCCTGGCTTGCACTGGACAGGGCGCTGCGCATCGGAACCACGCACCGCCTCAGCAGCGGCCACCGCCGTCGCTGGCAGCTGGCGCGGGAGGCGCTTGCGGCGGAGATCCGCAGCAAAGGCGTGGATCCGGCCCGGAACACGTACACCCGGACCTACGGTTCGCAGGACCTGGACGCAGCCCTGCTGGTTCTTCCGCTGATTGGACTGGACGAACCGGAATCGGCCAGGGTCCGGGCCACCGTGGATGCCGTCAGGACGGAATTGGCCGCCGGCGGCACCCTGCTGTACCGGTACCCGCCGGGGAAGGACGGGCTGGCCGGCGGCGAAGGCGCCTTCCTCCCGTGTTCCTTCTGGCTGGTGCAGGCGTTGGCCATGACCGGCAGGAGCGCCGAGGCGGAGGCGGCGTTCCGCTCCCTGCTGGACCTGGCTTCCCCGCTGGGGCTCTTCAGCGAAGAGCTGGACCCTGCATCGGGCGCGCTCCTGGGCAACTATCCGCAGGCCCTCACCCACGCCGCGCTGGTCCAGGCGGCTTTGGCGCTCCGGGACAACCCGCCCATCAACGCAGGGAAAGCCCCACGGCCGGCTGGACCATAAAGTGAGCCGGCCACTGATCCGGCAAGCACAACCAGCAGGAACCCATCGGCATCGTGGGAGCCGTGGCTGGCGCCGTCCCGGCGCTATGGCGTCTGCAACCGTAATTCAGTATCTTGGCAGCGCCGGGAATATCTGGGGACCGCCCCGGGTTTTCGCTCTGTCCAGAATAATCTGGGCACCAGAAGCCGGACAGGAGAACGCATCAATGGCAGTTGACTACGACGCTCCGCGGGTGACACCGGAGGAAGAACCCAATGTCGCCCTGGAGGAGCTCAAGACCGAGAAGCCGGGGCGCCGGGAGGCAACCCCCGACGTTGACGAGACGGACCTCGCGGACAGCTTTGAGCTGCCCGGAGCCGACCTTTCGAACGAGGAACTCCAGATCCAGGTGGTTCCGGTCCAGGCCGACGAATTCACCTGTATGTCCTGTTTCCTGGTTCACCACCGCAGCCAGTTGGCGAGGGAAAAGGACGGCAACAAGTACTGCCGGGAGTGCGAGTCCTGACGGGGAGCAGCTGCAGGGCGGAAGCGGGCCACTCCGCTTCCGCCGGGAATCACAGCTGCCTGGGGTTTTGGTTTTCATCCATTGGAATTTCCGGTCGTGGCCGGAGCTTCGGCGCGCCATGATGTAGGTCACGCTCCGGCAAGGGCCGGCCGACTGGAAAGAAGGAAACCATGTCCCTCGGCGTTGAGGAAATGAACACCCAGCTCCCGGCAGCCAACGTGCTGCCCGGCGAAGCGGTCCCCTACTACATGGCGTCCGGCGAGGGCGCACGCTACGAAATCAATGGCCAGCTGGTGACGGTAATCGCCCGCGCGGCGGACACCGGCGGCATCTTCAGCGCCGCCTACATCTCGGGCGGCATGGGCGCGGAATCCCCCTTCGTGAGCCACCAGGTGGAGCACAAGACCCTCTACGTTTTTGACGGCATCCTGCACGTCTGGCTGCCCGGCGAAAGCCGCATCCTCACCCCGGGCGACTCGGTCGTTATCCCGCCGAACACCCCGCACGCCTACCGAATGGCCAGCCACTACACCCGCTTCCTGAACTGGATGACCCCCGGCGGCGCGGAGGCGTACTACGAGCGGGTGGGCACCCCCATCGATTCCCACGTCCCGCCGGTGCGCGCCGGCCACTCGGCAAGCCTGCAGGAGCAGGCCGAGGTGGGTGCCGAGTTCGGCATCACCTTCCCCGACGTGGAGCGCGCGGCCCCTTCGTTCAAGCACGACGCCGGCCTGCCGCCCACGCAGAGCCCCTACTTCCTCAGTGCCGGGGAAGGCGAGCGCCTGGTCAGCTACCAGACCATGTTCACCTACCTGTCCAGGCCCGCCAACACCGGCTCCAACTACTTCGCGGTGCACACCAAAGGCGCCAAGTCGCCCTACATTCCGCTGCACTTCCACTCCGAGCACACGGAAAACTTCATCTGCACGGAGGGCCGGATGTGGCTGTACGCCAACGGCCGGGAGGTGCTGCTGACCAAGGGCGACTTTGTGCACGCCCCCGCCGGCACCATCCACTCGTTCGCGTTCGATTCCCACAACACCCAGATGCTGGGCTTCCTGACGCCGTCCGTCTTCAACGGCTTCTTCGAGTACTTCAACAAGCCCACCGAGGACTACATGTACACGGAGGGCGGCGAGCCCTACATGGACATGGAAGGCTTCGGCCGGGCACAGGCCGAGATGGACCTGACCGTGGTGGGTCCCCCGCCGCAGCGCCGCGCCGCGCTGGACATCCCGTAACGTCCCGCCGCAACGGCCAAAAAGCAGCACCAAAGAAGGCCCGGACTTTTGAAAGTCCGGGCCTTCTTGCTGTGTTAGCGGGCCTGCTTCACCAGTTCACGGCCGTAGTCGTTGCCGTTGGGCGTGCGGACCACGGTGTGCATGTGGAACGGGGCGGGCTCGTCGTTGCTGAGGAACACGCCTGTGTGGTGGTCGAGTTCCAGTACCACCACCGGGCTTTGGATCCGGAAGTAGAATGCCTCCTCACCTTTCCAGCCGCCGATCCAGCTGAAGAAGGTCTCGCCATAGTGCTCCTGGATCTCCCGCCGTCGGGCAGCCCGAGGGCCGTCCGGGAGGTAGGCGATGAAGTCGTCCACCACGGCATCCAGCAGCGCACGGGCGTCCGCCGGCATGCCGGTCACCGGGATGCCCTCGTACGGGATCACCCGGTTGTCCTGGAAGCAGCCGCCCAGGTGGCGTTCGTCGCCGGGATGGATGCGCCCCTCGGGCATGGCGGGATCCACCATCTCCTGGTAGACCGTTGACTCCGCCCGGAGGCCGTCAGGCAGCGCACCCATCAGCGCGCGGGCCAAGGCGATCCGTTCCTTGAACACCTTGACCCCCTTGTAGGGGCCGTCGTCGATCATGTCCGGTTCGGCACCCATGAACACGGGTGAGATCACCAGTTGCGTCCCGGCCACCAGGCAGTTCAGCGCGGCGTGATGGCCGAAAATCTGCCAGCCCCACGGCTCGGTCTCGGACGGCTCGCCGTACAGGGCCACGTTGTAGCTGAATTCGTTCATCAGCAGCGGCAACTCCACCAGGTCACCCAGGAATCCGTTGATCCGCATCAGGTTCCGCACCAGCCCGTAGCCCTCGGCGCTCAGGCTTGCCTCCACCAGCGCCAGGGCTGCGTCGCGGACCGGCGGGTCCAGCTCATCCAGCCGCAGCCCGGTATCATGCTGCATGAACTCGGGGTTGGCCCAGCTCTGCCATTCCGGAGCGTCGACGGCGTAGCACAGCTTCCTCTTCTGCTCCGGCGTCACTGCGCCCAGCAGCTTGCCGGCTGCCGCCACCATGTCCGCCGTCGGCGCTTCTTCGCCGGGACGTGCGGCGGCCAGCGGAAACAGGCCTTCACGGCGGACGCCGTCGCTGGTGATGCCGCTAAAGGGCTGCGGATAGAGTTTTTTCCAGCCTTCAACCATGGGCGCGGCGAAGGAATCGGTGGTGGCCGCTTCCGCATATTCGCGGGCGTTCAGGCCCCGAATTTCCGCCACCCGGGGGTGGTCCGGGGCAAAAAGAAAGTCACGGAATGACAGCGTCGACACGGGTGCTCCTGAAATCGTCGTGGGATGCCGGGCTTTCGAAAACCGGCGGCTGGGATTCCGGCTCCTGGGATTCCGGCTGCCGGGTTGCTGCCCAGCCGGCGGCGGTGGACAGTGCTGCGGCGGCAGCCCCGGCAGAGCTGCCGCGCCATGCCACGTGCTGGTCCGGACGGACCAGCACGGCGTCCGCTCCCCACAGCTCGGAGGGCGGTGTTCCGTCGTCGAAAGGGCCGACGGCGGCAACGGCCACCGGGATGCCCAGCCGGGCGGCGGCGTCCAGCACCGGCGCAAACGACTCGGCTGCGGGCACTCCACCCAGCACACCGGCGTCGGCCAGCAGGGTGAAGCCCGCGCCCAGCCGGCTGTAGACAGACGTGGAGTCCTCCAGCCAGGCGTGCGGCAGCAGTGCGCCGGGGCTCGCGGAGGGAACATAGCGGATGGGGTCCTCGGCGGGGACTGGCGAACCGTCGGGCACCACCACGGATGAATCACCGTAGGCGTACCCAAGCACCAGGCCCAGGGAATCGAACTCGCTTTGCTTCACGGCGAGTGCCTGCTCCGCCGCCTGCCGGGCGGCTTCGCCTGCCGGGCCTGCGGCGCCCAGGCCAGGGTCGGCGAAATGGTAGGCCAGTGCCTTGCCGTTGGCCGCGGCGTCGCTGATGGTGCGGGCGGCCACCGGCCGGCGCTCCTCCCCGTAGCTGGCCAGGAGCGCGGGACCGGCCCATCCCGTGATGGTGGCGGCGAGCTTCCAGGCCAGGTTGGCGGCGTCACCGATGCACGTGTTGAAGCCATGTCCGCCCCAGGGCGGGTTGAGGTGGGCGGCGTCGCCAACCAGGAAGATCCTGCCTCTGCTGTATTCGGGGGCCAGCAGCATGCGGGCCGTCCAGGGATCGGTGGCAAGCACATCAATGTCCACATCCGAACCCACAAGGGAGCGCACCAGGGCGCCGGCCTCCTCCTGGTCCACGTCCCGGTCCGGGTCAACCCCCTGCACAATGGCCCACCAGGTGTCCTGCAGGTCCATGGGGCCCACCATGCCTGCTGCCTCCGAGCCCACCACCCAGTACTGGACGGCGGGGCCCAGTGCCACGGCAGATGCGAGCCCGCTGGAACGGAAGAGGATGCTGATGTTGGACAGCGCCGCGGACCCGCCTTCCAGCCGGATGCCCAGGCTGCGCCGCACGGTGGAGGATCCGCCGTCGGCCCCGATCACGTAGTCCGCGGTGACGGTCCGGCTGATGCCGGAAGGGCTGGCGACGGCGACGGCGTACGGCGCGTCTTTCCCGGAAACCTCCGTCACGGACCAGCCCGTCACAAAGGTCACCAGCGGATTGCGTGCCGCCGCATCGCGCAGCACCTCTTCCAGGACCGGCTGCGGAACCTGCTGTCCGCATTCGGGCTGGGGGCCGTACCGGCCCGGGACCAGCTGGAACGCGTTGCGGAAACGGCGCAGCTCATGCGCCGCGGGACCGGTGAGGCCGGTGCAGAAAATAACGTCCTGCGCGTAGTCCACCGGGAGCGGCGAGGCTGCCCGGAGCGCGTCCGCGAGTCCGAGCCTTCGCAGGTGGGTCATGGTGCGGGCGTTGGTGGTTTTCGCCCTCGGCCGGGTGTGGTCCACCGTTGTCCGGGGCTCGATGACGATGCTGGGGATACCGCGGGCGGCCAGGTCGAGGGCCAGGAACAACCCGCTGGGGCCGCCTCCGGAGATGACAACCTGCGCCTCCTCCGGGATCCCGCTTGCCGCCGCGTCCTGGAAGGTGGCCATCAGGCACGGCTCCGGAGTGAAACATCACCGACGGGCGTGGTGAGGGTGCCGAGCTTGTCGATCTCCACCTCGACGGTGTCGCCCGGCTGGAGCAGCCACTGGGGCGTGCGGGCGTAGCCGACACCTTCTGGGGTGCCGGTGGCGATGACGTCGCCCGGGTGCAGCGTGAAGGTCCCGCTGATCAGCGAGATGATGGCCGGTACCGAGAAGATCATGTCGCGGGTGTTGCCGTTCTGGGCCTCCACACCGTTGACCCGGGTGCGCACCTGCAGCCCGTCACGGAGGTCGCCCACCTCATCGCGGCTTACCAGCGGGCCGAGTGGTCCGCTGAAGTCGCCGTTTTTGCCCAGTGTCCACTGCGAGGTGAGCTTTTGGGCGGTGCGGGAGGTGATGTCGTTGAAGGTCGAATAGCCGAAGACCGCCTCTGCGGCCGTGGCCTCGTCCGCAGATTCCACCCGGCGGCCGATGTAGGCGGCAACTTCGCCTTCCCAGTCCAGGCCCGCTTCGCCCGCCGGGACAGGAACGGGAACGTTGCCAACTGACAGGGATGCCGTCCAGCGCCCGAAAAGGGTGGGGTACGGCGGAAGTTCCTGGTCCTTGTAGCTGCCCTCGGCGGCGTGGGCTTTGTAGTTCAGTCCCACGCAGATGACCCGCGCGGAAGCGGGGACGAGCGGTACTTCGGTGACGCTGCCGCGCTCCAGCGAGGTGCCGGCGTCGGACGCTGCAGACACCAGCGAGACAGACTTGTCTTGCCAGCCCTCCGCGTCCGCCCAAAAGTCCGAAACCGGGGTGAGCGGGACAACGCGCGTGCCCGCGAGGGCCGCTGCCCAGGGTTCGCCAAAGTGGTTGATGCCGATGAACTGCATGTGAAGCCTTTCGGGTCTGCCCGGCACGCTTGGGTGCCGGGTTGCGGGTCTGTGGTTCTGCTGGGTGGTCTTGTTCAGTGGTTCTGCGCCTGGCGGCGGAAAAAATCGATGGTGGCGGTGGTGGCTTGCTGCGCGGCGGCCTGGCTCGCATCCGGAAGCGCCCACATGTGGTCAGCCTCCTCGATCAGGAGAAGTTCGACGGCGGCGCCCGCGGCTTCCAGCGCCGCGGCAAAGGTGGCGGACTGGGCCACGGGGACGTACCGGTCGCTGGTTCCGTGGGCGAGGAGGAAGGGCGGCGCATCCGGGTGTACGTAGGTGATCGGGCTGGCGGCGGCGGCCTTGTCCGGAGCGTCCGCGGGCTGCGCACCGATCAGCAGGGCTTCCCGCGAGCCGGGATCGTCGGCGCGGGCGACGGCATCCGGCCTGGCCTGTGTGCCCATCCGGTTCAGGTCCGTGGGCGGGTACCAGGCGGCTACTGCGGCCACTGTGTCGTCAGTGCCGTTGCCGGGTTCGCCAAATTTCCTGACGCCGGCGGTCAGGCCCACCAGGCTGGCGAGGTGCGCGCCTGCCGAATCACCCCAGGCGTAGATGCGGCGCGGGTCCACGTTGTATTCGGCGGCGTGCTCCCTCAGCCACCGGACTGCCGCCTTGGCGTCCAGCAGCTGCGCGGGGAAGGTGGCAGCGGAGGTCAACCGGTAGTCGGCGGACGCGACCACAAAGCCCGCATCCACCAGCTGCTCGATGGGGCTGAGTCCGAAGCTGTCCACGGTTGGTCCCAGCGAGGAGCGACCGCCGGTCCGCCAGCCGCCGCCGTGGAAATGGACGACGGCGGGAAAAGTGCCCCCGGTGGATGAGCCCGCCGGCGGGTAGAGGTCCAGCAGCAGCGGGCTCGAACCATTGGGGCATGCGAACTCAATGCCTTGAAGGATCCGCCCTGCCGTCATCGTTGACTCCATGTGCACTACGCCGTTCTGTCCGTGTTTTTGTTGTCCGCGGGCCTGCCGTGCGGGCTGCGTCCTGACTCAACTTTCGGGCATATGGCTGCTGCCCGGCGCGGGCGGTTTCACTGAATGAAAAGAGTTCGGCTGGGTCGGGACAGGCCCCGGCAGGCGCTGCAAGCAGTCACCGGGCACGCGCCGAGGACAGCTCCCTGGCCAGGAAATCCAACGCCGGCTGACCCTCGGGAAGTCCGGCCGTGTGGTTCAGGTGACCGTGGAACGCACCTTCCGCCAGGAAGTACGTCAGGGGAACCTTGGCCCGTTCCAGGGCCGAGGCGAACAGCTCGGACGAGCCGCGGGCGTCGTCGTACTCGCAAGCCAGCAGGGCCGTGGGCGGAAGCCCGGCAGGGTCCGCGTAGCCGGGCATCGCATAGGACGATGCCATGCTCACCGGCCCGCCCACGTAGTTTTCCGCCTGCCGGATGCAGTCCTCGGGCGTAAACCGCAGGTGCCGCGGCAGCCGCGCCATCACTTCCTCGTCCAGGCCCTTCGCCGGCGGCGAAAGTTCCGCGTGCAGGAACGGGTACGCCAGCAGGAGCTTGGCCGGCAGTGGTTTTCCGGCGTCAATCAAGTACAGGGCGGCACCCACGGCAAGGTTTCCGCCGGCGCCCGCCCCGCCCAGGCACAGAAGCTCCGGGTCCAGGCCAAGGGACCCTGCGTTCTGCCGCGCCCAGAACCACCCTGTCAGGGCGTCGTCGTGCGGAACCGGGAAGGAGACGCCGTCCCGGGCCAGCCGGTAGTCAATGGAGAGCACCGGCGTCCCGCCGTCGGCCAGCACCCGGGCGAGGTAGTCGGATTCCGGAATGTCCAGCCCGCCGCTGACGAACCCTCCCCCGTGCAGCCACACCAGGGCCGGACTGTCCGGGGAAGTCGCCTCACCGTAGATCCGGACACTGACCGGACCGTGCCGGCCGTCAGCGGAGACGGTACGGATGGGAACGTCCGGCCCCGGGGAGCGGACAGCGTCCGGGTTAAGGAATTGGGGCCCTTCCGGGGTGGCCAGGTATTCGGCAAAACCGGCGTCGGGTGCCAGGCCGCTGCCGGCAACCGGAGCGGTATGTTCTGTTTGCGGGGACATCACGGCTGCCCCAGTTTCCGGGAGAAGTACGAAACGGCGGTGGCCAGGATGGTGTCCATCTGGTCCTCCGCGCCGAAGAAGCAGTGGTCACCGCCCTTGATGGTGACCACTTCATGCTCCACTCCGGCAGCGGCGAGCGCCGCGGCGAGGAGGTCGGTCTGAGCGTGCGGCACCAGTCCGTCGCGGTCGCCATGGACCAGAAGGAATGGCGGCGCCCCGGCATCGGCATACATGACCGGGCTTGCGGCGGCAAGCAGCGCAGGATCATCCGAGCCGCCCACCAGCATGTACTCGGGCTGCAGTGACATCCCGGCCGGCACTGCGGCCGTCAACGCCGGCGGAAACAGTCCGTCCGGCCTGGCCATGGGCGGAATGTCAACGAGGGAGGAGACGCCGTAGAAATCGACGACGGCGCTGATGGCACTGGGGTGACCCTGCGCGCCGAGCCCGCCGTCAAGGTCCCCGCGGTTCCCGGTCAGCCCCAGCATGGCCACGAGGTGGCCGCCGGCGGATTCGCCCCAGGCCCCGAATCGGGCGGGGTCCACGCCCAGGACCTCCGCGAATTCACGGAGGTAGCGGACAGCGGTCTTGAGGTCATGCAGCTGCGCAGGGAAAGGTGCTTCAAGTGAGTGCCGGTAGTCCACGGTGGCACAGGCGATGTTGGCCTCGTTGAGGAGGCGGAACACCGAGTCCGGCGCGAACGTGGGCGGCAACTCGCGCCGGTCCCCCAGCTGGAACGCGCCGCCGTGGACCCAGAGCACCAGCGGGACCGGGCCGGACGCCTGGCGTGGCAGCCAGACGTCCATCTTCAGCGGCCGGAACCCGATGGCGCGCGCATAGGTGAGTTCCCGGTGCACGGTTGAAATGTCCGAGGCCGGTTCCGGAGTGCCGGGGGCGTCGAAGACGGGGAACGGCGGAACATCCACCCCGCCAGGGCGGGAAGTGTCCGGCGGAGAAGTGTCCAGTCGGGAAATGTCCAGTCGGGAAGTGTCCGTCGGGGCGACATTCTGGCGGGCAGGATCGAATACGTCGGTTGCTTCTTCCACTGTCATAGTGTGCTCCTCACAAGCTCGGGTTTCCGGACGCCGCCGGCGGCGGCAAGAAAGGTGTGTGTCCCGGGGCCCACGACGGCGGCGGGCCGGCCGGGCAGCCGTACCTCGGCGCTGGTGCCGGACGGGACCACGGCGGTGAGCGTCAGCCCGCCGTCGTCCGTTGCCCACTGCACTTCAATCAGGCCCTGCGGGCCCTGGTGGGAGGTGCCGGCTGACGTCAGTCCTGCCCCGGGGCGCGGCTCGATGATGACCTGTTTGTAGCCCGCGCTGCCCGGCGCCTGCCGGAGCCCGGCGGTGTAGCGGTGCAGGAAGGACACCACGGCGCCCTTGCTGTAATGGTTGAGCGACTGGTGCGGGATGCCGTCCACATCCACCCCGTTCCAGAGTTCCCACATGGTGGTGGCGCCCCGGTCCACCATGGCCAGCCAGGACGGTTCGGTGTCCTGCATCAAAAGCTCGTACGCCAGGTCAAGTTCGCCGTTGTCTGCGAGGACGGGCAGCAGGTAGGGCGTGGCCAGGAAGCCGGTGCCCAGGTGGGTGCCGGCGTCCCGGATCAGCGACACCAGCTGCGCGGTGGCGGCGGCCCGATGTGCGGGGCTGACCAGGTCGAAGGCCAGGGCGCGGACGCAGTTCGCCTGGCTGGCCTGCGTAACCCGTCCGGCAGCATCGAGGTATTCGGTTTCCCATGCCTGCCGGATGGCGGCCGAGAGCGCGGCCAGGTCCCGGGCTTCGGCGGGGAGATCCAGGACGTGGGCGATCCGCGCCATCAGCGCGGTGGTGTTCCGGTAGAAGGCGGTGGCCACGATGCCGTGGTCGGCATCGCGGGCGGCGAACAGGTTGGGCGGCGGCCCGCCCGGTTCCATCCATTCGCCCCAGTGGAAGCCGGTGTCCCACAAATACTTCTCGTGCGGCGCGGCTACGGGACCGGCGGCTGCGCGGGAGGCGTGCCGCTGCGAGTCGGCGGTGGAGCGGACAAAGCCGAGCCAGCGGTTCATGGCGTCCCAGTTTTCCGCAAGGATGTCAGCGTCCCCCGTGGCCAGGTACAGCTCCCACGGGACCATCACGATAGCGTCGCCCCAACCGGCGGACCCGTTCACGAAGGCCATGAAGTCGGCGGAGGTGGCGGCGGGCCCGGGCGAAGGTGAAATGTTGGCAATAATCCCGTTGTCCCATTGGTCCGCCCGCACGTCCCGGAGCCACTTGCGGGAAAAGCCTGCGACGTCGAACAGATAGGCGGCGGTGGGGACGAAGAGCTGCCAGTCCCCGGTCCAGCCGGCCTTTTCGCGTTGCGGGCAGTCGGTGGGGACCTCGCAGGAGTTGTCCCGGAAGCTCCATTCCACGATGTCATGGAGCCGGTTCAGCCGGTCGTCGCTGCAGCTGAAGGAGCCGATGCTCTCCAGGTCGGTCTGGACCAGGCAGCCGGTGATGTCCTCCGGCAGCAGATCGGCCCGGAGCCCTTGGACGGAGACGTACCGGAAGCCGTGCGTGGTGTGCCGCGGCTCGAACATTTCCCCGGGCGTTCCCGAGGCGATGACGGAGTCCACCTGTCCCGCGTCAAGGAAGGCGCCGGGGGAACGGAAGTCGTGCGGGCGGAGGTGGTCGCGGGTGACGTCGCCGGTTTTGTCCAGCGCCTCGCCGTAGGCCAGGGTGACTGTCTCGTCCGGGTCCCCCAGCTTTCCGAGCCGCACCCAGCCGTGGATGTTCTGGCCGAAATCCACCACCTGGTTCCCGCCGGCCAGGCGCGTGATGGACAGCGGCGCGAACTCCCGGACCACGCGGGTGGGCGGCGCGGTTGGTCCTGCCAGGTTGCGGTACGAGCAGTTGCGGACGACGGCGGCACCCGCCGTGGGTGCGCCGCCGGCCGTCCCCGTGTTGCCGGGCACCCGGAAGTCCACGCGCTGGCCCGCCATCAGGTCTGCGGCCACGATCTCGGTGGGCGTGACGTGCCAGGACGCGTCGGTGCCGATGACCCTCCGCCCCGGCCCGGACTCCAGTTCCAGCTGGGCAAGGAATGCCGTCTGTGTTCCGTACATGTCGGCGTCGCGCGTGTAACCAAACGTGCCGCGGTACCAGCCGTCGGTGAGCACCGATGTGACGGTGTTGGTGCCCGCGCGCAGCAGCGGGGTGACATCGTGCGTCTGGACCTGGAGGGTGCTGTGGTAGCTGGTGGATCCGGGCGTGAGCTCCTGGTTGCCAACGCGCTGCCCGTTGATGAACAGTTCGTAAATGCCATGAGCGGTGGCATAAGCGCGGGCCACGTCCGGGGCGTTCGCCAGGGAGAAGCTGGTGGAGAGGGCATAGCCGGGGCGCTGTCCCGGCGGAGGGGTTTCCCGCTCCTCCGGGCCGATCCACCGGGCTTGCCAGTCGGAAGGATGCAGGAGTCCCAGTTCCACGGCCATCGGCGCGGACCAGCCGCTGTCCGTTTCGGTGCCGTCGTCACGGATGTTCCACGTGCGGACACGCCATTCGAAGCGGCTCCTCGACTGCAGGGCAGGGCCCGTGTACGGCACTAGCAAGTGCCGGCCGGAGGGCACCCGGCCGGTGTCCCACCCGTTGGCGGCCTGGATGCGGTAGCCCGACTGGGCTGTGGTCCCGGCCGGCGGTGTCCAGCTCAGGCGCGGCCGCGTGGTGGTGAGGCCGATGGCTTCGGCCAGGTGCTCGGCCCGAAGCCGGGTGGGGGCAGTCATGGAACGGACTCCTGAACGTGAGGTGGCTGACGCTTCCAGCTTCGTTTCCGGACTACCTCGGCCCACAGCTCACTTTCATTGACTGGAATAGTATTGTGGGGCAGCTCACTGCGGAACCCATGACTTTGGGTGCATCAATCAACGGCGCTAGGAACTTCTGCCATGACCCAACCCTCCGGAACGGACACCCCTCCTGCCCGTGGAAAGCGGCCCAAACAGGGTGAGCCGGTCATCGACCGCGCGTTGAGCCTGCTGGCAGTTTTCTCCGACCGGCGCAGGGCGCTGACCCTTTCAGAGATGGCGCGGTACGCGGACATGCCCGCCCCCACGGCGCTGCGGCTGATTGCCCGGCTCGTGGCCTGGGGCGCGCTGGAAAGGCTCGACGACGGGCGGTACGTCGTAGGCGTCCGGCTGTGGGAAGTCGCCTCGCTGTCCCCGCGCGGCCACGGCGTCCGCGAGATCGCCCTGCCATACCTGGAGGACCTGTTCGAAGTCACCCGGCACCACGTCCTGCTCGCCGTGCGGGACAACGAGGAAGCCGTGCTGATCGAGCGGCTCTCCGCCAAGGACGCCACCGAGGTGGCCTACCGGGTGGGAGGCCGGGCACCCCTGCGGTCCACCGCCGTCGGACTCGTGCTGCTGGCCGGCGCGGACCAGCAGTTCCAGGAAACCATCCTGGCGAAAGCCCCGGAGAACGAGCCCGGCGTGGCCGCCATGCCGGAAGGCCAGGTCCGCAGGACGCTGTCGGATGTGCGGCGTACCGGCATCGCCATGATCCGCCGCACCGTCCCGTCCCGGACCGTCTCGGTCGCCTCGCCGATTTTCGACGCGCAGGGCGCGGTGGTGGCCGCCTTGTCCATCGTGGTTCCGGACGGCTCCACTCCCCCGAACGTGCTGGCCCCGGCGGTCCGTGCCGCCGCCAGGGCTGTGTCCCGCAGCCTGGGGCACCAGGCAGCTGTCAGCCCGGACGTGCGGACCCACTCCCAGGGCTGAACGGCTCCAATCCCTGTTTGGGTCACGCGATCCATAACGATCGGCAACGGGATTTAAACGTTGGAAAAACCCTAGGCGGCCGGGCCCGGAACCGGACCTGATCCGCCAAACAAATTCCAAGCCCTCCGGCCTACCGTGGCAGAAAACCAGCACAGCACCGGCGCCGCCGGGCAGCTGTCCTGGTGCAGGCTGCCGGCAGGGGATGGACAACGATGAAGCTGCGAACCGAATGCACCGCCCCTTCAGCGGAATCCGGCCGCAGGGGCGCAACGGGCGCCCTGGGCGATGCCACTCTGCCGGTGGTGGGGCCGTCATTCCTTGACGGGCTTCGCGAGGAGCTCGACGAATACGAAGGCTGCCGGAGGGTGTTTGCGGACGATTTTATCGAGGGCCTGCCGCCGCGCTTCAACCAGCTGCGGCTGGCCCTGACCACGGGCGACCTCGAGGGGTCGCTGGACGCCGTCCAGGGCCTCAAGCTGTCCAGCCATGCCGTAGGTGCCGAGCGGCTGTCCGCCCTGTTAACGGACCTGGAGGGCGAGATCCGGATCCAGACACGCGAGGCGGATGCCGTAGTCCTTCCGCGGCTCGCAGCGCTGTTCCTTCGGGCCATCCATCAGTGCGGCCTGCAGACCAAACAACGGCTGGAGGCACGTCCCTTCGGGCGCTGACCCGTAGCCGCCCTTCACCAGGTGCGGCTTGGCATCCACTTCTGCTGCGGCGGCGGGTGGATGCCTCTTTTGTGCCCACCCCTTGACGTAGTGGCCCACTTCACATTAGATTGTTCAACAACCTCAGATTGTTCAACAACCTCAATCGAGAAGTTACCGTCCGGTAAGCGGCTATTGCGCAGCGCCGGATGCCCGCCCAACCCAGCGTCTTCGCCAGGCCATGCCGCCATGACCCGGACGCGTCGTCGGCCACCGCCGGCAATTTCAGCCGTACGCAACACCGCACCGCATCCCCTGGAGGACACCAATGGCCATCACGCCAGTACCTGCCGCCGAGCCGACAACGGTTGTCGGACGCAAGGACATGTACAAAGCCTTTGCCGCCAGCCTCACCGGCACCGCGCTTGAGTTCTACGACTTTGCCGTCTACTCGGCAGCAGCCGCGATCGTCTTTCCCCTCATCTTCTTCCCCGCCCAGGATCCGCTGACGGGCACCCTGCTCGCCTTCTCCACCTACGCCGTGGGGTACATCTCCCGGCCCGTGGGCGGCATCATCTTCGGCCGGCTTGGGGACGAGATCGGCCGCAAGAAGGTGCTGGTCATCACGCTGATGCTGATCGGCGTCGCAACCTTCCTGATCGGCCTGCTGCCGACGTACGGCAACATTGGCATCATCGCCCCGGCCGTGCTGGTCCTGCTGCGGTTTGCCCAGGGCGTGGGAGTAGGCGGCGAGTGGGGCAGCGCCGTCCTGCTTTCCAGCGAGTTCGGCGACCCCAACCGCCGCGGGTTCTGGGCCTCCGCCGCGCAGATCGGCCCGCCCGCCGGCAACCTGATGGCCAACGGCGCCTTGGCCGTCCTCACCCTGGTCCTCTCCGAGCAGGCGTTCCTGGACTACGGCTGGCGGATCGCGTTCCTCATCTCGGCCGTCCTGGTGGCGTTCGGACTCTGGATCCGGCTGAAGCTGGAGGACACCCCGGTGTTCCGCGCACTTGAGGCCCGCGGCGAAAAGCCCAACGCGCCCATCCGCGAAGTCCTGCTCACCCAGCGCCGCCCGCTGGCGGCAGCCATCCTGAGCCGCATCGGCCCGGACGTGCTGTACGCACTGTGCACCGTCTTCACGCTCACGTACGGCATCCAGAAACTCGGGTTCGACCGCGGCCAGGTCCTGGTGGCAGTGATGATCGGCTCGGCACTCCAGCTCTTCACGATGCCACTGGCAGGAGCCATCTCGGACCGCATCAACCGCCGGCTCGTCTACGGTGCCGCTGCCGTTGGCGCCTCGGTGTGGGCCTTCGTGTTCTTCTTCGTCCTGGAAGGCAAGTCGCCCACGGTCCTGATCATCGGCACGGTGATGGGACTGGTGTTCCACTCCTTTATGTACGGCCCCCAGGCCGCCTTCGTGGTGGAGCAGTTCAGCCCGCGGCTCCGGTCCACCGGCAGCTCCCTGGCCTACACGTTCGCCGGAATCATCGGCGGCGCGCTGGCACCGTTCATGTTCACCCTCCTGATGGGCGCCTTCAACAGCTGGCTCCCGGTGGCCATCTACCTGACTGCCGCCTGCCTCCTCACCATGGTGGGCCTGGCCCTCGGCCGGGATTCAAACGTGGCGGAGGACGAGGAGTACCTGCTGGAAGGCGCCGCCAACTGACGCTGCAGCGCCAGCCAACACTTAAAGGCCGGGGGCCGGAACATCTGTTCCGGCCCCCGGCCTTTGCGGTTTTTCCAAGTCGGCTACGTCGCCAGAAGGCCCGCATCCGCAGTGAAGCTGTGCGTGCCGCCCTGGACAGTGAAGGGCTCTCGGCCCGGAAGGGCGACGTCGGCCTCCACCCCGTCAGGGACCGTCGCCTCCACGTGGAGGGCGCCGCCGTCGAGCCGCCATTCCACACTGACGGTGCCGTGTGGCGTCTTCAGCGACGTCCTGGCCCAGTCGATCCCGACCCCCGGCAGCGGCGCGATCCTGACTTTGCCGTAGCCCGGCACGAGGGGCCGGATGCCGCCGATGGCCTTGTGCATCCAGTCGGCCACGGCGCCCAGGGCGTAGTGGTTGAAGCTGGTCATCTCGCCGGGGTTGATGGTCCCGTCCGGCAGCATGGAGTCCCAGCGTTCCCAGACGGTGGTGGCACCCATGGTTACGGGGTAGAGCCAGGAGGGGCAGCCCTCTTCCAAGAGCAGGCGGTAGGCCTCGTCGGCATGGCCGGTGTCCGTGAGGGCGTGCGTGATGAACGGTGTGCCGGCAAACCCGGTGGAAACGCGGTAGTTGTTATCCCGGACCAGCTCCGCCAGGCGGTTCCCGGCGAACTCCCGCAGGCCCTCGGTGTGCAGCACGTCGAAGGCAATGGCCAGGGCATAGACGGTGGTGCAGTCGCTGCGGATGGTTCCGTCCGCGGCCACATAGTGCTCGGCAAAGGACGCCCGGACCCGGCCGGCAAGCTGCTCGAAGTACGCGGCGTCGTCCGTTTTGCCCAGGAGCCTGGCGGTCTGGGCGGTGATGCGCGCGGTGCGGTAGAGGCAGGCGGTGGCCACCACGCCGGTGTCGGCCTTCGCAGCCCAGGGCTCGTCGGGTGCGGCGTCCGGGTCCAGCCAGTCGCCGAACTGGAAGCCCTGGTCCCACAGCCCGGTGGGTGAGAGCAGGCCCTCCACCCGGCGGGTGTGCGAGGCCATCGACGCGTACTGGTTTTCCAGCACGCCGACGTCGCCGTAGGCCTCCCAGAGCGCCCACGGCACCCAGACGGAGGCTTCGCTCCACAGCGCGGAGGACTCGGGCTTGGGAAATTCGGGTGGCTGGGGGCAGTACTTGAGGATATCCGGGACGGTGATGGGGACCAGCCCGTCGGCGGCTTCCTGCTCGGCGGCGAGGTCCAGCAGCCAGTCCTGCAGGAAGTCCTTGACGTCGTAGAGGAACGCCGCGGTGGGCGCGAACACGGCAATGTCGCCCGTCCAGCCGAGCCGCTCGTCGCGCTGCGGGCAATCGGTGGGGAGGTCCAGGAAGTTGCCGCGGAGCCCCCAGACGATGTTGCGGTGCAGCTGGTTGACCAGTTCGTTGGAGCACTCGAAAGTCCCCGTGCGCTCCAGTTCGGAGTGAACCACCACGGCTTCGAGGGAGTCCTCGGTGAGGGTGCCGGGCCAGCCGGTCACCTCGGCGTAGCGGAAGCCGTGGAAGGTCTTGGTGGGCTCGAAGAAGTCCTGCCCTCCCGAAAGGATGAACGTGTCCGTGGCTTTGGCCGAGCGCAGCGGGCGGACGCCCAGCTCGCCGTCCTCGAGCACCTCCGCGTGCCGCAGCGTGATTACCTCACCCGGCCCGCCCTGGACCGTGAACCGCAGCCAGCCCACCAGGTTCTGGCCGAAGTCCACCAGGGTTTTTCCGGCGGGTGAGGTGAAGACCCTGACGGGCCTGACGACGCCGGCACGCACCACGGGCGGGCCCACCGGCTCCGCCAGCCGGCCGGCGTCGAACTCCACCTCACGCACGCCCGTCCAGCCGGCGCCGCCGAAGCCTGGCTTGCTCCAGCCGGGCTGGGTGCGGCGGGCATCGATGGCCTGGCCGTCGTAGATCTCGTTGAAGTTGGTGGCGGAGGGGCCGGCCTGCCACGTGCCGTCCGAGGCGACGGACTGGACGTGCCCGTCCGCGTATTCGATGTCCAGCTGCCCGTAGAACCCCAGCTCGCTGCCGTACAGGTTGGATTCGCCGTGCCAGGCCAGCCGGCCGCGGTACCAGCCGTTGCCCAATTCCACGCCGATCACGGTGGACGGTGCCACGAGGGCCGTCACATCGTAGGTGCGGTAGCGGAGCCGCCATTCGTAGGAGCTCCAGCCCGGGCTCAGAACGTCGTCGCCCACCGGGGCGCCGTTGATGAAGGCCTCGTAGACACCGAAGGCGGTGGCGCGCAGCGTCGCTTTCACCACGGCCCCGTGGCCCTCCTCAAGCCGGAACTCCTTGCGGAGCCGCGGGGCGCCGTCGAAGTCCTGCTGCGGTGAAATCATGGCGGCGTGCCACGTGGGTGTCATGAAGGGTTCCGTTCTATAGGTCTGCAGGGAGACGTGCTTGGGTCAGTGGTGGGGTCAGGCGTAGTGGCAGGCGACGTCAGATCCGCCCACCACGCGGAGGGCGGGACGTTCCGTTGCGCACATTTCGGTGGCGAGCGGGCAGCGCTGCCGGAACGGGCAGCCGCCCGGGGTGGCGGAAACCGACGATGCCGTCCGCACTCCCATGGATTCACGCAGCGTGCGCCGCTCGGCCTGCTCGGCCGGCCGGGGCACGGGGGACGCTGCCACCAGCGCCTGGGTGAAGGGGTGTTTCGGGTCCTCGGTGACGGCGGCGGCAGGCCCGCTCTCCATCACCTGCCCCCGGTACAGCACCACGACGCGCTGGGCCAGGAACTGCACCACGGAGATGTCGTGGGCGATGAACAGGTAGCTCAGTCCCCGCTCATCGCGAAGGTCTGCCAGGAGGTTCAGCACCTGGGCCTGGGTGGAAAGGTCAAGGGCGCTCACGGCCTCGTCGCACACCACCAGGCTGGGTTCGCAGATCAGCGCCCTGGCCACGGCGATGCGCTGGCGCTGGCCGCCGGAAAACTGGCTGGGGTACCGGTCCACGGCTTCACGGGGAAGGCCCACGCGTTCCAGCATGGCTTCTGCCCTGCCCCGGGCTTCCGGTGCGGCAACGCCGCGGATCCGGAGGGGCTCGGCCAGGGAGGCGCCCACTGTCTGGCGGGGGTTGAGCGAGGAGTTGGGATCCTGGAACACAGCCCGCAGTTCGCTGCCCAGTGCCCGCCGCTGACCGGCCCCGGCGTGCGTGGTGTCCTTGCCCTGGTAGCTGATGGATCCGGCGGAGACCTTCTGCAGGCCCAGGATGGCCTTGCCGATGGTGGACTTTCCGGAGCCGGACTCCCCCACCAGGCCAACTGTCTCACCGGGCTGGATGGTAAAGCTGACGCGGTCCACCGCGGCAGGGGCTGCGGCAGCCTTGCGGCCGCGGCCGTACCGGACCACGAGGTCCTTGACCTCGAGGATGGGGGTGGCCAGGACGGCCGCTGGTGCCTGCCGGGCCGGGGTCTCGATGCTCATGCCAGGTCCTTTTCAACAGTCATAACCTTGGGGGTAACGTCCAGCAGACGGTGGGTGGGCACTTCGGTGGGCACCCATGCCAGGCCCTCAACCGCGAGTTCGTCCGCCTTGACGCAGCGGACCAGCCCGGATTCCAAACCGGACGGCAGCAGCGGCACCGGGGCGGCGCAGGCGGAACCGGCGAACTGGCAGCGGGCGGCAAACCGGCAGCCTGCGGGCCAGTCCTTGGGCTGCGGCACCTGGCCGCTGATGGTGGCCAGCCGCTCCGGCATGTCCGCGGCGGAATTGGCGTGCGGATCAGCCGCGAGGAGCGCCAGGGTGTACGGGTGCCGGGGGTTGTCCAGGATGGCGGCGGTCTGGCCGCTTTCCACCACCTGGCCCGCATACATCACTGCCACCTTGTCGCAGATGTCGGCCACCACGCCGAGATCGTGCGTCACGATGACCACCGACATGCCGGTGTCCTTCACCAGCGAGCGCAGCAGGGAGAGGATTTCCGCCTGCACTGTCACGTCCAGGGCGGTGGTGGGTTCGTCGGCGACAAGGAGGCGGGGCCTGCCGGACAGTGCCAGGGCGATGGCGACGCGCTGGGCCATGCCGCCGCTGATCTGGTGCGGATAGGTCTTCAGGATGCGTTCGGCGTCCACGATGCCCACCTTCTGCAGCAGGCCCAGGGCTTCGGTGCGGGCTTCGGCCTTGCCCATGCCGCGGAGCCGGCGGATCGCCGCGGTGAGCTGGTAGCCCACCGTGAACATCGGGTCCAGGGCGCGCATGGGTTCCTGCGAAATGAGGGCGATTTCCCGTCCGCGGATGCCTTCCATGTCCTTGTCGGTTGCCGCGGCCAGGTTCCTGCCGTTCCAGAGGATTTCCCCGCCGGTCACGGACACCCCGGAGGGCAGCAGTCCCAGCAGCGAGAGTGCGGTCATGGTCTTGCCGCAGCCGGACTCCCCCACCAGGCCAAGCACGGTGCCGCGTTCGACGTCGAACGAGACGTCGGTGACCAGGCGGACGCTGCCGTCCACGCCCACGGAGAGGTTCCGGACGCTGAGCTGGTCCTGCGCCGGGGCCTCCTCCGGGTTTACCGGTGATGCTGCGGCGATGGCGGAGACGGCCTTTGCCCGCTGGCGGCGGGCTGCTGCGGACGGCAGGTGGGAGGCGGTGGCGTTGGGCGACTTGCCCAGTGCGTTGCCGATGGCGTTGGCGGCAAGCACGGTCAGGGCCAGCACGGCGCCGGTGGGAACCATCAGCCAGGGGGCGTCGTAGACGTGCTGGGACGCGCTCTGGATCATCCCGCCCCAGCTGGGCTGCGGGATGGGCGGGCCGAACCCGATGAAGGCGAGGCCGGCCTGGATCAGCATGCCGACGGCGAAGATGAGGGCGGACTGCACCACGATGGTGTTGGTCAGTCCGGGAAGGACGTGCCGGAGGCTGATCCCGAGCATGCTGACGCCGTCCACCTTCGCTGCATCCACATACAGCTGGGACTGCAGCGACTTGGCCTGGCCCAGCATGACGCGGTAGATGCCGGCGGAAATGAGGATGCCCAGGATGGCCATGACCACGGGGATGTTGGTGCCCACCGCGCCGATCACGGCGAGGATGATCACGGTGCCGGGAATGGACATCATGATCTCGGTGGTGCGGCTGATGACCGACTCAGCACGGTCCCCGCCGGCGGCTGCCAGCATGGCCAGGATGGTTCCGAGCCCGACGGCGACGAGCACCGTGATCATGGACGTTCCCAGGGTGCCGGCCGCGGCAGCGAAGATGCGGCTGAGGAGGTCCCGGCCCAGTTCGTCGGTGCCGAGCCAGTGCGCGGCCGTGGGGCCCGAGAGGACTGCGGTGAAGTCCTGGTCCTCGGTCCTAAAGGGCAGCCAGAGCGGCGCGGTCACGGACGCGGCCACCATGGCGGCCAGCCAGGCCACCCCGGCGATGCTTCCCGGTGAGGCGAACAGCTTGCTCCCGGAGAAGCGGGTAAGTGCCGGCCGGCGGGACACCGTGGGCGCTGCGGCACCGGCGGCGGGAGCCTCGGCGGGGGAATCCACGGGGGCAGGGGCAACTGAGGGGATCATGAGGCACGCAACTTCGGGTCGAGGAACTTGGTGGCGAGTTCCAGCACCAGGTTCACGGCAACCACCACAACGGTGGCGATCACCACCACGCCCTGGACGGACGGAGCGTCATGGGTGCTGACGGAGGTTTGGACAGCCTGGCCCAGGCCCGGCATGGCGAACAGCTGCTCCGCGATGACGGAGCCGCCGAACAGCTGGATGAACTGCAGTGCGATGCCGGCAACGATGGGGAGGCTGGCATACCGCAGGGCGTGGACGTAGAGGATTTTCCAGGTGGGGGTAGCGGTGGCGCGCAGGGTCCGGATGTGTTCCTGCTGCAGCGCCTCAAGCATGGAGGCCCTGGTCTGGCGGGCGATGAACGCCGCGCCGCCCACTGCCAGGGTGATGACGGGCAGGGCAAGGGACAGTGCCCAGTCCTGCGGGGATGCCTCGAACGGGACGTAGCCGGTGGCGGGGAAGATGGAGGACTGGACCGCGAACAGGTACACGAAGATGACGCCCACCCAGAAGTTGGGCAGGGCCACACCCATGCCGCAGGCAGCACCGATGATGCGGTCTGCCGTTCCCCCGCGGACCGCGGCGGTGACGCCCAGGGTGATGCCCAAAAGAGCGCTGAGCAGCGTGGCCCCGGCGGCCAGGGACGCGGTGACGGGAAGCCTGCTGGCCAGGTCGGCGCTGACGGAGCGGCCGTCAATCAGCGAAGTGCCGAGATTGCCCTGGACGGCGTCGCCCAGCCAGCGGACAAACTGGGTCAGCAGCGGATCATTCCAGCCCAGCCGCTGGTTGACTTCGTCGATGGCCTCTTGGGTGGCGCCGGCTCCGAGCGAGACGGCTCCGGGGCTGCCGGGCATCGCGTGCACCAGCAGGAATGCCAGCACCGCAACCACCAGAACGGTGGCAAGCGCCATCAGCAGGCGTTTGGTGATGAATAGTGCCATGGTGACCTCCATCGGTCAGGCCCTGCCGGGCGGGCCCTCTTGTGGGGGAGGGCCCGCCCGACAGGTGCGGGTGTTAGCTGGCCGGCTTGTAGGACGAGAGGAGCGGGTAGGCGTTGGTGCCGGCGAACTCCACCGGCGCCACCTTCCTGGTGTTGTAGCCCTGGTTGGTGAGCGCCTCGTACAGCGGAATCATCCAGCCGGATTCCACCAGCCGGGTGTTCAGCCTGGTGGCCGCGGCCTTGACGGCGGCGTCGTCCTTGGCGGCAGCCAGCTCACCGGTGGCGGCGCTGAGCTGCTCGTCGGTGGCCTTCTGGACGTTGGTGAAGCCGCTCAGGACTGCTCCGTACATCACGCCCACGGGGTTGTCCCAGTTCAGCGGTGCGTAGCCGAGCGGGGTGGTGGCGACGGCGGCGAACGCCTCGTCCGTTGAGGCGGCCATCTTGACGTTCATGGTGATCCCCACGGCGGCGAGGTCCTTCTGGACTGCCTGCAGGTCCGTCTGGGTCTGGGCGCCGGCAATGATGGTGAACTCAAAGCCGTCCGGGTAGCCTGCTTCCGCGAGCAGGCTCTTGGCCTTCTCCGGGTTGTAGGCGAACGCCGTTTCCAGGTCCTTGGTGAAGCCGGCGGAGTCCTTGGGCAGGGCGTTCCAGGCCGGGATGTCACCCTTGTGGAGCGCGTCCACCAGAGCCTGGCGGTTGATGGCGTACTGGATGGCCTGGCGGACCTTTTCCTCGGCGAACGCCGGAGCAGTCTTGCCGATCTTGTCGAAGGAGATCATGGTGTTGACCGTGCCGCCAATCTGGGACACCCCCACGCCCTTGGTCTTCACGAAGTCCACCGTGGAGGACGTCAGCATGGCAACGTCGGCCTGGCCGGAGACCAGGGCGTTCGCCCGGGCCTGCGGGTCAAGGACCACACTGAAGATGACCTTGTCGAAGGCGTACTTGGAGGCTTCCGGGCTCTTGCTGTTCTTGACCAGGACGTACTTGTTGCCCTTCACGGTGGAGGGATCAAGCGTGTAGGGGCCTGAGCCGTCCGGGGTTGCGGCGAGGCTCGCGGTGTCTGTAACGGCGGTCTTGCCGACGATCATGCCGGTGGTGGAGGCCAGGTTCTTTTCGAACCCCGGCTGCGGCTTGGCGAAGGTCAGGGCCACCTGCGTGGGGCTGACGACGTCCACCGAGGCGATCTCCTGCGCGCCGCCCTTGGCGACGGCGGAGTAGGCAGTCAAGGCCGGGTCGGAGCGGCGGTCGAGGTTTGCCTTGACCAGTTCGGCGTCGAGCTTTGACCCGTCTGTGAAAGTGACGTCGTCCTTGAGGGTCAGGGTCAGGACCGTGTTGTCAGCGTTGTAGCTGAACTCCTTGGCCAGGCCCGGGCCTGCCGAGCCGTCCGGCTGCAGGGTCATCAGGCTTTCGTAGAGCCCTTCGAAGAACTGCCGCTGGGCTGCCGACACACGCAGCGGATCGAAGCCGAAGGATGCGGAGTCGCTGTCGATGGCGAGGGTCAGGGTGCTGGTGTCCACTTTGGCGGCTGCCTGGCCGGACCCGCCGCCGCAGGCGGTGAGCGATCCCAGCAGGAGGGCGCCGGCCAGAACGGCGGAGCTCCCACGGGCGGTGGAGTTCAGGAGTTTCATGTAGTGCGCCTTTGCATTCTGATGTGACAACGGAGATGACTGTGTGGGCCAGGCGAGTGGCCGGCTTCCTCAAGAATGCTGTGGGCACGTTTTCGCCAGACACGACTATTTCATTGATTGGAATACT
The DNA here is from genome assembly GCF_003367205.1 of Arthrobacter sp. RT-1. NCBI lineage: Bacteria > Bacillati > Actinomycetota > Actinomycetes > Micrococcales > Micrococcaceae > Arthrobacter > Arthrobacter sp. RT-1. Next base: position 85,048 of record NZ_QRGQ01000003.1, on the reverse strand, counting down.
TCTGTGGCGCGGGTCACGGCGCAGGACAGGATGAATGTCAAGGCAGCGAAGCCTGGCGCCGGGACCCGGCGTTGCACCGAAAGGATCACCATGACCGTCTCCCCCTTTTTCCCGCCCGACTTCCTGTGGGGTGTGGCCAGCGCCGCGCACCAGGTGGAAGGAAACAACGTCAACAGCGACACGTGGCTCCTGGAGCACCTGCCCGGAACGATTTTTGCCGAGCCCTCAGGTGACGCCGTGGACCATTACCACCGGTACCGCGAGGACATCGCCATGATCGCCGGACTCGGCTTCACCAGCTACCGGTTCTCGCTGGAATGGGCGCGGATAGAACCCGAGGAAGGCCATTTCTCGGTGGCCGAACTGGACCATTACCGCCGCATGCTGGAGGCGTGCCGTGACCATGGACTGACCCCGGTTGTGACCTTCCACCACTTCACGTCACCGCGGTGGCTGTTGGCCATGGGCGGGTGGGAGGGCCCGCGGACGGCGGAGCTTTTTGCCCGCTATTGCGACCGTGTGATGACGCACCTGGGTGACCTGATCGGCGTCGCCTGCACCTTGAACGAACCGAACCTGCCGTGGCTGCTGGAATCGTTCGGCATCGGCGGTGAAGCGCCGGAAAACCGTGTTTCGGTGCCCATGTGGGCTGCCGCCGCGGAACGCCTGGGCGTGGATGCCAGCACCGTGGCGCCCTTCCAGTTCTGCTCCACCGAGGCCGGGTTCGCCGTCAAGCTGGCGGCTCATCGGGCCGCCACTGCAGCGATCAAGGCGCACCGGCCCGGGCTGCAGGTGGGCTGGACGCTTGCCAACTCGGACATCCAGTCCATCGAGGGCGGCCGCGAACTGGCCGACCGGGTCCGCCGGGACGTCAACGAGCGCTTCCTCGAAGCATCCCGGGGCGATGACTTCGTGGGGATCCAGACGTACGGCCGCACGGTATACGGTCCGGACGGCCACGCACCGGCGCCCGAAGGCGTGGAGGTCAACCAGATGGGCGAGGAAATTTACCCGCAGGCACTGGAGGCGACCATCCGCGAAGCACACCGGATCGCGGGCATTCCCGTCATGGTTACGGAGAACGGCCTGGCTACCGAGGACGACGCCCAGCGCGTGGCTTACCTTCAGGTGGCCGTCGACGGCGTCGCGGCCTGCCTGGCGGACGGCATCGACGTCCGGGGCTACATCGCCTGGACCGCCTTCGACAACTTCGAGTGGATCTTCGGCTACCGGCCCAAGTTCGGGCTCATCGCCGTCGACCGCGGCACGCAGGAGCGCACTCCGAAGGAAAGCGCCCACTGGCTGGGTGGCTTCGCCCGTGAGCATGCGCTGTCACACGTGACGCAGCCTGCCTAAGGAGATCCGGCACTTCACCCATCAGTCCGGCCGCCCGCTCCGAATCCCTTGGGACAAAACTCCCAAAGCTAGGACGGGACGATGGATGAAGCGGACCAGCAGGCCCTGACCGGAGCGGTGATCAAGAGGCACGGCCTCGACCTCGCCGAGGTGTGGCTCGACTTTGTTGCCCTGGGCGGGGACGCCTCCGAACAGGACATCAGGGATTACAGCTCCGGGACGGCGGCACTGTCAAAAGATGACCGGGATGCCCTGACCCAGGCAGTGAATGAGCACTGTGCCGCGGCGAATGCACTGGTCCGGGCACCGTTCAGCGGTTCCCTCCTCGCACTTCCGCAGAAGGAACGGCAGGACCCCTACTCGTCGAAGTAGGTGAAGGTGTCAGTGCCGCCCGCCACGGAGGAGATCACGGCGGCCGCGACGTCCCGGAGCTTCACGTTCCTGGAATTGGAGGCCTCCCGCAGGACCTGGAAGGCAGCGGCCTGGCTGCAGCGGTTCTGCGCCATGATGGCACCGGTGGCCAGGTCGATGACCGTCCGTGACTGCATCGCTGCGCTCATGCCGTCCCTGGAGTCCTGCAGCCTGGCCATCCGCAGGGCAAGCGTGAGCCCCTTGGATACCTGTTCGGTATAGGCCTCGGCGGTGGCGGCGTCGTCACCGCTGTACGCCCCCGGCTGCTCGAAGTGAAGGGTAAGAGCGCCGAGGTCCTTGCCTTCCAGGATCAGCGGGATGCCCAGCACAGACCCGATGCCCTGCTCCCGGGCGGCCACCACGTACTCCGGCCAGCGGTCTTCGTGTTCCAGGTCCGGGACGAGGACCGTTCCCCTGGTCCGGATGGCGGCCAGGCCTGGGCCGTCCCCCTGCGTGTCTTCCAGCTCGGTGAGCAGGCAGGAGCCGGGGCTGCTGCCGGCCATGGCGGTGGGCTTCTTGGGGCGGGTCAGCCTGATGCCGCAGGACACGTCCCGGCCGGCACTGCCCAGGCGCGCGGCAGAGTACTCTGCGAGGTCCTGAAGGAGCTGCTCCACGCCGCGGTTCCCGAGGACCAGGTCCTGCAGGTGCGCTGCAACATCGGCAAAGACTCTGCCATCCGCAACATCGGTGACCACCAAGGATCTTTCCTCCCGGACGAAAATGAAAAGCCATAACAACATGGCCGCTCACTGCCAAACGGTCATTCCAGCCTACCCGTGCGAAGGACGTAACGTGTCAACCATGAAGCCCGCCTCCAGCCACAGCGGCTCCGTCCGCGGTAGAACAGTGACGGCCGGCGGCGTCCCGGTGCACAGTTTCCTGGGGGTTCCGTACGCGGAGCCGCCGACGGGGGAACGCCGTTTCCGCCCGCCCGTTCCCGTGTCCCCATGGCCCGGTGTGCTCGACGGCACCGCGCCGGGTCCGGCCGCCCCGCAGAACCCCGAGTCGCCGGCACCGCCCGGCGCCAAACCGCGGATCTGGAGCGAGGAGGGCTGCCTCAACCTCAACATCTGGACTCCCGCCACGGACGGCCCTGCCAGGCCCGTGATGGTGTGGATCCATGGCGGCGCCTACCTCAGTGGTTCCAACAGTGACGGCATGTACGACGGCGCCAACCTCGCCGCCGCGGGCGATGCCGTGGTGGTCACGATCAACTACAGGCTGGGAGCGCTCGGTTTCCTGCACCTGGCGGACCTCCTGGGACCTGGCTACGAAGACTCCTCCAACATTGCCCTCCTGGACCAGCTCGAAGCATTGCGCTGGGTCCGCCGCAACATCGCCGGGTTCGGCGGGGACCCCCAGAACGTGACCCTGTTTGGGGAATCGGCCGGGGCCGCGGCCATCGGCACCCTCCTGGGCATGCCGGCGTCGGAAGGCCTGTTCCGCCGGGCCATCATGCAAAGCGGCACCGCCGAACGCTGGCGCACGCCCGTTGACTCTGCCAGCATCAGCCGGAGATTCCTCGCCCTGTGCGGCCTGGACAGCCATTCGGCCGCCGAGCTGCTGGCCCTGCCCGTGGAGCGGCTGCTGGAGGCCCAGGAAAAGCTGGTGCAGGAGGTGGGCCGGGAAACATTCGCCGTTCCCCTGCCCTTCCAGCCGACGGTGGGGACGCCCTCACTGCCGCAGCCGCCCCTGGACGCGGTCCGGCAAGGGCTCAACGCCGGGGTGGATCTTATTGTCGGGACCAACCTCAACGAGGGGTCCTTCGCGGTGGAAATGCGACCGACTGCCCCTGAGGATCCCGGCTACCCGCAACGCGCGGCCGCCGTGCTCACGGCTGCCGGGATTGCCGGGGACCGCACGGCGGATTACGCGGCCGCCCTCGCCAAGGTTCTGTCGCTGGAGGCCGGTTTGTCGCGGGATGTGTCCGGCAAGGAACTCCTCGAAGCCGCCATTGCCGATTCCGTCTACCGCCAGCCCAGCAACAACCTGCTGGACGCGCGCGGTAGTGGCGCCCGGCACGGGGCGCCGGGCCGGACCTTTTCCTACCTCTTCACCTGGCGCAGCCCGGCAATGGGCGGGAAGCTCGGAGCATGCCACGCCCTGGACATCCCGTTCGTCTTCCGGCACCTGGATGCGCCGGAGGCTGCCTTCCTCACCCGCGGCCGGGCACCCCAGTCCCTCAGCGACACCATGAGCGGCGCGTGGGCGTCATTCGCGTGGACCGGAACACCCGTCCTGCCCGGACTGGAGTGGCCGGAATACGGGCGGCAGCGCAACACCATGATCCTTGACGCGGCACCCCGGGTGGACGCGGATCCGCGCCGGGACATCAGGGAGTTCTTCGAGGCGAACCGGGTCAGCCTGCAGCCTGGGCGTTGAGGGTGTCCCGGATCCCGTTCAGCGCGGGGTCCCGGAGCTGCATGAAAGCAGGTTTCAGCAGCGGCTGGATGATCTTGGCCGGTCCCTTGATGCTGAACTCGGCCGTGTATTTGACCAGTGATCCGGTCCCGGAAGGGCTGACGTTAACGGAGTCGAAGGCCGTGACGGTCTTGTTCTCGCCGCGGAGCTTGATGTGGTTCTCCGTCAACTCGATGACCTCGTACTCCAGGGTCTGGCGCTTCCCCCGGAATTCGGACTCCGCGTGGTAGCGGTGGCCCACCGCCACCGGGCCCGGCGTCAGCTTGTCCATCACGGGAGTGTTGGGGTCCCACGTGCTCGTGTTCTCGAACTCCCTCATGAAGGCAAAGGCCTTGTCGGCAGACAGCTTGGTTTCCACGCTTCCGGTGACTGTGATCATCACCCCAGTGTAGGAACGGGCTGGCGGGATGCACAGCCCCGCCGCCCTACGCCCGCCCGGCCGCCGCAGCCGTTTTCCGTCCGGCCAGCTGGACGGACGCCATTTTGTAGCACAGCTGCCCGCCGAGTTCGCGGGGATGGATCCACACCTCATAGCCCTCGGCTGCCGAGAACAGGGCCCTGCCCGCTGTCATGTCCGCTGCAAGCCAGAGGGCGGAGGAATCCTGCATGGCGTCATCCACCACCCCTGCCCGGACCAGCTGGAAATCCTTCCGGACCTCCACGGGAATCCCGACGAGCCGGCTCCAGTCGTGAAAGCGAAACCACTTCATGGCGCGGTCAGTGCATGTGGCTTCCGCCGTTGATGTCCACCGTGGTGCCGGTGAGGTAGGCGGATTCCTCGGAGGACAGGAAGGTGATCACGGCAGCAACTTCTTCCGTGGTGGCGTTGCGGCCCAGCGGAATCCCGGCGTTGATGGCGGCTTCCTGCTCCTCTGTGCTGCCCACCCGGATGTTGGTGTCCACGGCGCCCGGGGTGATGGCGTTGACGGTCACGCCGGTGGTGCCCAGTTCGCGGGCCAGGGCCTTGGTAAGGCCCAGGATGGCGGCCTTGGCTGCGGAGTACGGGACCTTGCCGAAGACCCCGCCACCGCGCTGGGCCGATACGGAGGACATGTTGACGATCCGGCCCCAGCCGTTGGCGATCATGTCCGGCAGGAAAGCCTTGGTCACCAGGTAGGTGCCGGTGGCGTTGACGTCCATCACCTTGTGCCACAGCTCAAGGGTGGTCTCCAGGAACGGGACGGGGGAAGTGATCCCGGCGATGTTGGCCAGGGCCCCTACCGGCGGCAGGTTGCCGGCGGTGACCTCCGCGGCCACCGCCTGGTAGGCGGCGCTGACGGATGCTTCGTTGGCGACGTCGATTTCGTGGCCAAAGGCGGGGACGTTGAATTCGTTGCCGATCTCGGCGGCGACCTTGGCGGACTTCTCGCCGTCGAGGTCCAGGATCACCACGGCCCAGCCCTGGTTGGCGTAGCGGCGTGCGGTGGTGATGCCGATGCCCCGGTCCGAGGTTGCCCCGGTGAGGACTGCGGTGCGCTGGATGGTGGTCATGATGGTGCTCCTTGGCTGTGATGGAACATCTTTGGTCCCTTGGGTTGGCTGGCCCGGCTCGCACGGGCATTCGTGATGAGGACCACACTAGTCCGGTCAATGTTAACAGTCAACCTCCGACATTGACTGTTGACATTACCCATGACCCCGATCACACTGGACCTATCATTTTGTTAACCGTCGACAGCGGCTACCCCAACCAGCCGCTTTCCGAAAGGGAACCACCATGGGCAAAGATGCTCTGAACATGCGCGGTCCAGTGCATGGCACCAAGGACGCGAAGCGCGTCGCCATTGGCTCCGGTGTGGGCGCAGTAATCGAAACGTACGACTTCATCGGTTTCGGCACCGCCGCTGCGCTGTACTTCGGGACCGCCTTCTTCCCCACCGGCGATCCCGTTACCGGCACCCTGGCCGCCTTCGCCACCCTGGGCGTTGGCTTCGCTGCCCGCCCGCTGGGCGGCATCATTGGTGGACACCTGGGTGACAAGGTGGGCCGCAAGCCCGTGCTGGTCACCTCGCTGATCCTGATGGGCGTGGCCACGTTCCTGATCGGCCTGCTCCCCACCTACAGCCAGGTGGGCCTGCTGGCTCCGGCGCTGCTGGTGTTTGTCCGCATCGTCCAGGGCCTGGCCTTCGGCGCCGAATGGGGCGGCGCCATCCTGATGAGCTACGAGCACGCGCCGTGGAAGTCCAAGGGCAAGTACACCGGCATTGTCCAGGCCGGCTTCCCGGTAGGCCTCCTGCTCGCCAACCTGGTCTTCCTGGTCAGCGTCAACCTCGGTGGCGAGCTCGCCTGGCGCGTTCCGTTCCTGGCCAGCATCGTGCTGGTGGTTGTGGGCCTGATCATCCGCTCCAAGGTTCCCGAGTCCCCCGTCTTCGACGAGGTCAAGGACAGCGGCGACATCGTCAAGTCGCCCATCGTGGAGGTCATCAAGACCGACTGGCGCAACATCGTGAAGGGCATTGGCCTGCGCGTTGCTGAGACTGCCGGCTACGCCGTGTCCATCACGTACATGATTTCCTACCTGCACACCGAACAGCTGGCGGACAAGACGCAGACCCTCGTAGCGCTCTGCATCGCATCCTTCATCGGCATCTTCGCCACCGCCGCCTGGGCACGCCTCACCGACCGCATCGGCCGCCGCCCGGTCTACCTCTGGTCCTGCGCCTTCGCCGTCCTGTTCGCCGTGCCCATGTTCCTGCTGGTCAACACCGGCCTGTTCTTCTTCATCATCGCCACCATCGCCATCTCCTACGCCGTCTGCCAGAACTCACTTGCCGGCGCGCAGGGCGCCTGGTTCCCGGAGCTCTTCCAGGCCAAGACCCGCGCCTCAGGCGCCAGCCTTGCCTACCAGATCTCCGCCATGGTCTCCGGCTTCACCCCCTTCGTCACCACGCTGCTCTTCGTCAGCTTCGGCTGGATGGGCCCGGCCCTTCTGTTCGGCGCCTATGCAGCAGTGGGCCTGTGGGCCGCAGTCGCCACCCGCGAAACCTGGGGAAAGCGCGAGCGCGAGCTGGCCGATGAAGCCACCAAAAGCACCCCCAACACGGTGAGCGTCTAATGACCGTCACGCACGAAACGAAAACGGAGCAAGCAATGCCGACAGAAACCGTCCAAGCGCCGGCCATCAAAAGCCAAGCGGCTCAGGAGCGGATCGCCAAAATCGCCGCCGGCGCCTACCGGATCCGGCACCACGCCCTGAACATGGGCGAGGTGCAGGGCCAGGGCTACGTGGGCCAGGCCCTGGGTGCAGCGGACATGCTGGCCACGGTCTACGGCGACCAGCTCCGCTTCCGCGCGGAGGACCCGCACTGGGAGGCCCGGGACCGGTTCCTGCTCTCCACCGGCCACTATGCCATCGGCCACTACGCCGCGCTGGCCGAAGCCGGCATCGTCCCGGTCGACGAGCTCGAAACCTACGGCTCGGATGATTCGCGGCTGCCGATGTCCGGCATGTCCACTTACACACCCGGAATGGAGATCTCCGGCGGCTCCCTGGGCCACGGCCTGACCATCGCCGTCGGCATGGCCCTGGGCCTCCGGTACCAGGGCTCCGATTCGAGGGTGTTCAACTTCCTCTCCGACGGCGAGCTGGACGAAGGCTCCACCTGGGAGGCGGCCATGGGCGCGCACCACCACCAGCTGGGCAACCTCACAGCAATGGTGGACATCAACGCCCTGCAGGCGGACGGCAAGACGGACACGGTACTGCGCACCGAGCCGGTGACCGAAAAGTGGGAATCGTTCGGCTGGTACACCCAGCGGGTGGACGGCAACGACGTCGCCGCGCTGCTCGCAGCCTTCGACAACGCAGCCGCCCAGGCCGCCGCCGTCGGACGCCCCTCCGTGATCCTCTGCGACACCAAGGTGGGCCGCGGCGTACCCCTGCTCGAAAACCGCGAAAAGGCGCACTTCATGCGCATCGAAGAACACGAATGGCAGACCTGCCGCGAGCAGCTCACCGCCGGTTATGAAGGAAAGGCTTCAGCATGAGCACCACCACCGAGGCCCCCAACACCACGACAGCCGTCAAGCCGAAGCTGAAGACCTCGGCCATGATCGCCTCCTTCGCTGACCCGGGCCAGAAGACGACGTCCGCGCCGTTCGGGCACGCCCTGGTCAAGGCCGCGCAGGAAAACGACAGGATCGTCGGCCTGACCGCGGACCTGGGCAAGTACACGGACATGCACATCTTCGCCAAGGCATTCCCGGAGCGGTTCTTCCAGATGGGCATGGCCGAGCAGCTGCTCTTTGGCGCCGCGGCCGGCCTGGCGGAAACCGGGCTGGTGCCGTTCGCGTCCACCTACTCGGTGTTCGCTGCCCGCCGCGCCTACGACTTCCTGTGCCTGGACGCCGCCGAGCCCAACCTGAACGTCAACATCGTGGGCGGCCTGCCCGGCCTCACCACCGGCTACGGCCCCAGCCACCAGGCCACCGAGGACATGGCGATCTTCCGCGGCATGCCCAACCTGACCATCGTGGACCCCTGCGACTCGGTGGACATCGAGCAGGCTGTCCCCCAGCTCGCAGCGTCCGAGGGCCCCACCTACCTGCGCCTGCTGCGCGGCAACGTGCCCACCGTCCTGGACGAATACGACTACACGTTCGAGCTCGGCAAGGCCAAGGTCCTGCGCGGCGGCAACGACGTTGTGTTCATCTCCTCCGGCCTGATGACCATGCGCGCCCTGCAGGCCGCTAAAGCGCTGGCGGCACACAACGTGGACGTCGCCGTCGTGCACGCCCCCACCATCAAGCCGTTCGACGCCGAAACCGTTCTCAAGGAGATCAACACCGACCGGCTGGCCGTGACGCTGGAAAACCACTCCGTGGTGGGCGGCCTGTTCGAAACCGTCGCCTCCGCCGTCGTCACCGCCGGCGTAGGAAAGCGCGTGGTCCCCGTGGCGCTGCCGGACCAGTTCCTCGACGCCGGGGCGCTGCCCACCCTGCACGACCGCTACGGGCTTGCCGTGGACCGGATCGTCGCAAAGGTCCTCGCCGAACTCGGCTGACCTTCAGCATCAAAGAGCACGGCACCGGTCCCGGCCGGTGCCGTGCTTTCTGTCGTAGTATCGACGTACGACTGTAAACAGTCGACTTACAACATTGAGGACGGAAGCCATGGCCGGACTGACAGCCCCGCTGCTGGGACTGGAAAAGAAAAGCCTGCGCGAGCAGGCGCTCGCGGCACTGAGGACCGCCATCACCAGCGGCGAGCTGGAACCCGGGCGGCACCTGGTGGAAACCGAGCTGTCCGAGATGCTGCAGATCAGCCGGGGAACTCTCCGTGAAGCCCTGCGCCAGCTGGAACAGGAAGGCCTGCTCTCGGCCGGGCCCCGTGGCCGGCTCTCCGTCCGGCACCTGGATGAAAAGGAAATCCGGGATATCTTCGCCGTCCGCGCCGCCCTGGAGTCGCTTGCCGCCCGGACCCTCTGCGAACTTCCGGACCGGCAACACGTCACGCAGTCCCTGCACAAAGCCATCGACGCGATGAGCGCGACAGCTGACGGGACGCTTGAGGAACGGATCGAATCGGACCTCGAATTCCATCGCACCCTTTGCCGCCTGACCGGCAACGAGACGCTCCTGCATTCCTGGCAATCGCTGGAAGGCTCCATCCGGATGTCCATCATGTTCGCCGGCCGGGAAAAGGGCGTCAGCAACATGAGCGTGGACCGTCACCGGGAGATCGTCGCCGCCATCGACACCGGCGACGCCGCCCTGGTCCGCAAGACCATCCTCGAGCACATGGACACGGCCGCGGCCACCCTGGTGTCCTAGCCACTTCTTGGTAGTTTCGTAGTTCGCGCGAATAGTCCCCGCGCCCCCGGGTACGTTGGACTATGAGCAGGGTGGCCAGGCAGTATGCCTTGGGACCGCGGGACCAACTGTAGAAAGAGGACTCAATGCGGGAACCGATGACCAGCGACGATGTTTTTGAAGCGGAGACCGTTGCCGGCGAAAACGAAGAAGCAGCTGCTGAACCGTCAGCGGACCCGGACGTCAATTTCGACGAGCAGTTTTATCCGGCACGGCCCAAGGCCCTAAGGCCCACCGCCCGGCGGCGCCAATACTTTGCCACCAGGCCATCCTTCGAATTCGATGGACGCAATGCGGCCTATGTTGAATGGCTGCGGAACCAGGCGATGCTCGGCGACGCCAACACATTGGCCCGGCAGCTCTCCGGGCAAGCCAGCATGTGGCAGAACTCCTACGCTCACCCGAACCCCCGGGCTGCCGTGGAGCGGGCACCCGTCTGGTTCACTGCCTATCCGCTGTCCTTCATCACCAGGTCCACCGAGTCCTTCCTCTCGGCCCTGGGCGATCCGGCCATGTGGGAAGCGTTCAGCGAAATAGGCATCCGGGCCATCCACACCGGTCCGGTGAAACTGGCCGGAGGCATCAGCGGCTGGTCCCAGACGCCCAGCGTGGACGGGCACTTCGACCGGATCAGCATGGCGATCGATCCGGTGTTCGGAACCGAGGATGAGTTCCGCCGGATGTGCGAGGTCGCCGCGGAACACGGCGGAACCATCATCGATGACATCGTTCCCGGCCACACCGGCAAGGGAGCTGATTTCCGCCTGGCCGAAATGAATTTCCGGGACTACCCGGGCATCTACCACATGGTGGATATCCCGGAGGAGGACTGGCACCTCCTGCCGGACGTCCCCGAGGGGCAGGACTCCGTCAACCTGAGCCCCGATTCCGAGCAGGCCCTGCAGAAGGCCGGGTACATCATTGGCCGGCTGCAGCGGGTGATCTTCTACGAACCGGGCGTCAAGGAAACCAACTGGAGCGCCACCCGGCCCATCGTGGACACCACCGGAAAGACCCGCCGCTGGGTCTACCTCCACTACTTCAAAGCAGGCCAGCCGTCCATCAACTGGCTGGATCCGACGTTCGCCGGGATGCGCCTCGTGGTGGGGGACGCACTGCATTCCCTGGTGGACCTGGGCACCGGCGCACTGCGGCTGGATGCCAACGGCTTCCTCGGGGTGGAAAAGAGCGCCGAGGAGCAGCCGGGCTGGTCCGAGGGGCATCCGCTGTCCGAGGCAGCCAACCAGCTCATCGGCTCCATGATCCGCAAGGTGGGCGGGTTCTCCTTCCAGGAGCTGAACCTGACCATCGACGACATCAAGGCGACGTCCGAGGCGGGCCCGGACCTTTCCTACGACTTCATCACCCGGCCGGCCTACCACTACGCGCTGGTCACCGCCGATACCGAGTTCCTGCGGCTGACGCTCAAGCTGTCCATGGAAATCGGCGTCGACCAGGCATCGCTGGTCCACGCCCTGCAGAACCATGACGAACTGACGTACGAGCTGATGCACTTTGCCGCAGGGCACCGGGATGAGATCTTCGAGCTCAACGGGCAGGAACTGACGGGCGCCCAGGTCGCCGAACAGGTGCAGCAAACCATGCGGGAGCGCCTGACCGGGGAGAACGCCCCCTACAACGCCCTGTTCACCACCAACGGCATCGCCTGCACGTCGGTCAGCTTCATCATGGCCGCGCTGGGCATCAAGGACCCCCAAGCGGTGACCCCGGAAGAGGAGGCGCGGATCCTGGATGTCCACATCCTCCTCGCCATGTACAACGCGCTCCAGCCCGGGGTCTTCGCACTCTCCGGCTGGGACCTGGCCGGCATCATGGCACTGGACCGCAAGAGCGTCGCAGAACTCACCGCCCAGGGTGACACCCGCTGGATCAACCGCGGTGCGCACGACATCATGGGCACCAGCCCGGACGCGGTAACCTCCTCCGCCGGTATGCCCCGGGCCCGGAGCCTGTACGGCCCGCTCCCCGAGCAGCTGCAGAACCCGTCCTCCTTCGCGAGGCGCCTGCAGCGGATCCTGGCGGTCCGCGAGGAAAGCGGCATCGCCACAGGCGCCCTGCTGGATGTACCGGACGTCTCCAACCGCGGACTGCTGGTGATGGTGGTCCGGCTGAACAACGGCGCACTGGGCGTTACGGTGCTGAATTTCTCCGACCAGGACATTGCGGGCAGCATCCAGTCCAGCCACCTGGTGCCCGGGGCTGCAGTCCACGACCTGTTCACCGGCGATGCCGTTGGCCAGGTGGATGACCTGCACAGCTTCTTCCTCGAACTGCCCGCCTACCAGGGCACGGTCCTGCAGCTGACAGAGGAAGAGGAGACCGGGCAGGAGGACGGCGTTACCGCACCACCCGTGGGCTGATTTTCCTTGCGGCCGCGCGGGAATCCCTGTGGGTTCTCAACCGTTAACTGAATGTTCGGTAAGTTACCCGCGCGTAAACGAGGGATTGAATGAACGGGAAGTTTGTATCTGTTGAGGACGACGCCGGGAAGGTCACCCGCTACGTCCGTCACGGCAACGGCGGGGGCCTCGTGGCGCCCGGGGCGGTCGTGGCCGAAAGCGCCCGCATCGGCGCCATGACGTACGTGGAGCAGGGCGCACAGATCGGTCCCGGCTGCCGGATCGGCCACGGGAGCTGGATTGACCGTGAAGCCAGGATCGGCGAACGGACGGTGGTGGGTGACGGCGTGCGCATCGGCCGTGCGACGGTGATTGGAAGCCGGGTACACATCGGCAGCCACTCGCGCATTGGTTCCGGGGTCCTCATTGAGCACGGGGTCCACGTGCACGCGGACAGCACCGTGCCCGACGGCGGCCAGGTCCTGCTGGGTTCGCGGACCCCGGAACGCGCCGCGGCGCGGAAGCGGCCACACCGCAGCGGCAGGGGTAGGATCGCCGCCTGAGGCTGCTAGCGCGCCCCGGCAGCCTCGCGAACCTCAGGGGCAGGCGCGAGCAGCATGGTTGCGGTATCGATGCGCTCATCAGTGTCCTGCCGGGCGACCAGTTCGTCCGCCTCCTCGCGGCTGGCAACCACGGGCACTGACCCGAGCAGGGGCCGGGACGCCGACTCCCGCATCTTCAGCAAGGCAAACAGCGCCACCAGCGAGAAGAACATCACGTAGAACGCGGGAGCGTACAGGTTCCCGGTCGCCTCAACGAGGATCTGGCTGACCAGTGGCGTGGTGCCGCCGAAAACCGAAATGGCGAGGTTGTGCGTGACGCCTACCGATCCGAACCGGGAGGCCGTGGGAAAGAGCTCCGACATCACGGCCGCGGTCAGTGCGAGGAAAAACGCCGAGGGCAGCGACACCAGGAACAGTGCCAGGTACAGGGACCACAGCGTTCCCAGCTGCATCAGGGTAAAGGCCGGCAGCAGCAGGACCAGGTTTCCGATCGTGGCCATCGCGTAGATGGGGCGCCGGCCGATGCGGTCGGACCAGCGGGCCACAAGCGGGATCATGAGCGCCAGCAGAACCAGGACGACGACGGCGGCAACCGCCGTGTGCATAGGGTCGGATCCGACCTGGGTTTCCAAGTACGTGGGTATGTAGCTGGTGAGCAGGTACCCCGTCGTGCCGTCGGCGGCAACGAGGGAGCAGCCGATCAGGATTTGCGGCCAGTAGTGCTTGAAGATGTTCGGCAGGTTGTGCCGGACGAAGATGGGGTCAACGTCTTCGGTTCCGGCCTTTGCGTGGGCGGCCTCGAAGCTGGGTGATTCCGGGAGCCGGAGCCGCATCAGAATCGCCACGATGCCCAGGGGAAGGGCGATCAGGAACGGGATGCGCCAGCCGCCGTCCAGCATTGCACTGTCACCCCACGCGGACGTGGTGATGGCGGTGGTCGCGGCCACCATACTGGCACCGGCAGCGAAGCCGAGCATTGAGCCGGAGTTCAGCAGGGAGGCCATATACCCGCGGTTGCGGTCGGGCGAGAACTCGGAGATGTAGGTGGCGGCACCGGAATATTCGCCGCCGGTGGAGAAACCCTGCAGCATCTTGAGCAGGTACAGGGGGATGATGACCCACAGGCCCACCTCGCCGGCGGTGGGGAGCATGCCGATCCCGGTTGTGGCCACGGCCATCAGTGCCATCGTGAAGAAGAGCACTTTGCGCCGGCCGATCCTGTCACCCAGCGGCCCGAGGATCATTCCACCCAGGGGGCGAACGATGAAGGACACAGCGAAACCGAGCAGGGTGACCAGCAGGCCCATGCGTTCGTCCATGCCCTCGGTGAACACGGAGGTCATGACGACGGCCAGGTAGCCGTAGACTCCGATGTCGTACCACTCGATGAAGTTGCCTACCCCAGCGCCTACCTGCGCCTTCCGCAGTTCGTTCTTATCCACGATGATGCAGTCGCCCGCCGTCAGTCGGCGGGCAGTTCTGTGGCGCACGGGGTGCTCTTCTTTTGAGTGTTCGAACATCTTTGTCCTGTCTCTGTACCGGATGGCGGGTGGGCAGGAGTACCGGCGGTCAACCGGAATCCCCTAGGGGAGGCTGGTAAGTATTGTGCCAGAAAGACAACGGAGGATCGGCCGCTTTCCCGCCCCGAATGTGATCTAAGCCTCCATTTTCCGCGTGATCAGCCCGTCTCCGAGCTGTTGCAATAGAAGCAACTGGTCGCGTCACAATCATCAAACGACCCACGTTCCCATCCTCGCCCTGCCGAAAATTGACCCTTTGCGCCTCGGGGTTTTCACGGGCAACTGGAGCCCGGGCTGCCGGCCTCCGGGCCGGCAGCCCGCCTTCCGATGCCACGGCCGGCCCGCAGGACCGCCCCGCCCCAAACGGCAAGGAAGGCCGCAACCAGCAAGAGCCCTGCCTCGCCCAGGTCGATATCGCCCAGCCAGGCGGTGACCGGGTCATCCAGCCCAAAGGCGGCATGGGCGAACCCGCCGAGGGTGATGGCTGCGATGAAGAGCGCCGACACGGCGGAAAGGCCCGTCACCAAGGCATTGAAACCGAGCGTGCGCTGCGGGTGGTCCAGGGCGGAGCGGTACATCCGCATCATCGCCATGCCGTTGACCGAATCGCACAGCGTCATCGCGGCGGTGAACGCCAGCGGCAGCGCAAGCAGGGCGAAGGGCGGCACCCCGGCAAGGGACGCCGCCGTCGTCATCATCAGCAGCCCGATGGTGGTGGCGGTGTCGAAGCCCAGCCCGAACAGGAAGCCGATCACGTAGATGTTCCTTGGCCGACGCACCCTGGACAGTGGCCTGGCCAGCAGCCGCGCGACGAGCCCCTGCTGTTCGAGGTCCGCCGGACTGATTGCTGCGCCGCTGCGGGCCCGGCGGTAGGCCTGCGCCGACCTGGCGAACGCCGACCCGTTGAACAGGCCCATCGCCAGCAGGAACACGCCGGAAACGCCGCTCCCGATCAACCCGAGCACCAGGTTGCCCGCGGACCCGTCCTGCATGAACCCGCCCACAACGCCGGCGCCGGCGACCACCAGCACCCCGGCCAGGGTCACCACGGAGCTGTGCCCCAGGCTGAAGGCAAAGCCGACGCTCACAGGGTCCTGCCGCTGCGCCACGAACTTCCGCGTCGAATTATCGATCGCAGCCAGGTGGTCCCAGTCGTAGCTGTGCTTCACGCCCGCCAGGTAGGCGGTCAGGACCAGGCCCCACGTGAGCGCGTGCGCACCGGCCGCACCGGCGTTCCCTGCGAGCAGGAGTACGACGGCGGCCGCATGCAGCGCGGCCACCGCACCAAAGGTGAACATCAGGCGCGTCCGCACCGGCAGTGCTTCCCGCTGCCGGTAGTAGGCGGCGATGTCCGTGATGGCCGTCATCAATGCTTCCTCAGGTTCAACGGTGCCTGCCCGTGCCAGCGTTCCCGCAGGAGGTTGGCGCAGGCCGAAAGAAGGAGGTTCAGTTCCCCGGTGCTGTTGGACAGGGCGCGGAGCACCAGGCCGGAAGTACCCGCGACGGCGCGGGTCAGGGAAATGCCGGTCAACGCATCGAATCCGGTGGCGATCAGGTGCAGTTCATCGGCGAGCGCCTGGTCCACGCGGGCGTCCACCACCACGAGGGACCCCACGTGGCTGAAGCCCTCCATGAACCCGAGCCCGGTGACATCGCCCGACGGCGGCCGGATCAGCAGGTTGTCCAGCGCCAGGAGTTCAGACGTCCCGCCGTCGCCGTCGGGTTCCACCCGGATCTCGTTGCGCAGCCGGACTTCCTCGTACCGGAAGGCGGCCCCGTCCGGCGACCAGCCCGGGGTCACCACCTCAGCCATGACCAGCGACGACGACGGCCGCAGAACAACGGAGGTCCGCTGCCGGTAGCTCGCCTCCCGGTAGGCGATGAGCTGGTCGGGCATGAGCTCCAACCGCGCCCCCTCCCCCAGCCGGACAGTCATCCGCTGCTCAGCAAAAGACCCGGGAGTCCGGTACACCTTCGTGGCGGACTGGGTAGTGAGGAGGAGCGAGGCACCTTCACCGACTTCAACATCCAGCACAAAAAGATCAGCCCCAAGATAAGCCCCGCCAGGATTTACCACGACATAACAGACCTGGCCCGAGTCATCGAGATAATGCGGCCGCAAAACACGAAGAGCGCCCTCGTGAAACTGGCTCCGGGCAATAGTCCTTCCGCCCCGCTCACTCAGGACAAGCTCCAACCGCCCTCTCTCTGGGCGATGAGCGGTCGCGGATGAAGGGGGCCGCGGCGTGGCGGGCACCGCGGAGCGGGCACGGCCCCCTTCATCCGCGGGCGCCGCCCACGGTGAGACGACGACGGAACTGCTTGGAGTCATGACGCGAGGTCGAGCATCAGGACGTCCCGCCGAACCCATTTGATGACGGCGTCGAGTCCTTCGTCTGTTTTGAGGTTGGTGAAGCAAAATGGTTTGTCGCCCCTGAATTCCCGCGAATCCCGCTCCATTACCTTCAAATCCGCGCCGACGTGGGGTGCGAGGTCGGTTTTGTTGATGATGAAGAGGTCGGACTTGATCATGCCTTGGCCGGCTTTGCGGGGGATTTTTTCGCCCTGGGCCACGTCGAT
The DNA here is from genome assembly GCF_003367205.1 of Arthrobacter sp. RT-1. NCBI lineage: Bacteria > Bacillati > Actinomycetota > Actinomycetes > Micrococcales > Micrococcaceae > Arthrobacter > Arthrobacter sp. RT-1. Next base: position 68,026 of record NZ_QRGQ01000003.1, on the reverse strand, counting down.
GATGTAGATGGAGAAGTCGACGAGTTCGGGGCTGAAGGTGGCGGAGAGGTTGTCACCGCCGGATTCGACGAAGATCACCTGCAGGTCGGGATGGCGGGCTTTGAGTTCCTCGATGGCGGCGGTGTTCGTGGAGGTGTCTTCGCGGATGGCGGTGTGCGGGCAGCCGCCGGTTTCGACGCCGATGATCCGGTCCACGGGGAGGATGCCATTGGCGGCGAGGATTTTGGCGTCTTCGATGGTGTAGATGTCGTTGGTGATGGCAGCCATGGAGATTTCGCCGCTCATGTGGCGGGTGAGGCGCTCCACGAGCTGGGTCTTGCCTGCGCCGACGGGTCCGCCGATGCCGATCTTGATGGGTTCAGACATGTGTCCTCCTTAGAATTCACAAGCACAGTCAGCTCATGAACATCCGGGCACGTTGGCGTTCGTGCCGCATTTGCGAAATTTCCAGTCCGGGCGTCACGGCCCCGAAGTCGTCCGGCGTGAGGTGGGCGATCCGTTCGACGGCGGCAGCAACGTCGTCGGCCGCTTGCCGCAGGAGCCGCTGGCCGGCGTTCTGGCCGAGCGGGATGGCCCGGACGGCGTTCTGGGTGAGCGACGTGACGGTGGCAAAAAGATAGGCGGCGAGCGCCTCCGGAAGCGGCACGCCGAGTGAACGGGCGACAACGGCGAACGCCAACGGCTGATGCCCCGCAGCCCGGCCACCGGAAACCAGCTCCCGGTAGGATGCGAGCTCATCCGAGGGAAACACCTCACCCCCAATCTCCAGCAACCGGAGCCCCATCTTCACGGAAGCCTCCCGAACCTGCCGAGGCAACAGCGAAGCAGACAAAAGAGCATCCAACTCCTCCAGGTCCCCGCCCTCATACAAGAACCGAATGGCAAGCCCATCAGAGTAAGAAAGCGACTGCGAGATAAAGGAACCGAGCCACACTCCAAAACCAGCCTCATCAGAGACAACACGGGCATCGACATAAGTCTCAAACCCAAGAGAGTGCGCAAAGGCCCCAGTGGGAAGCGCCGAGTCAGTGAGCTGCTGCAAAGCCAACTGGTAAGTCATGTCACCCACCTCGACGAAAGGTGACCTTTCGAATCGGCGGAGGCGGGAGATAGGGGCCGCGGCGTGGTGGGCACCGCGAAGCGGGCACGGCCCCTATCTCCCGCCGAAGCCCCCAAGGCGCACCCGGTCGCCGAAGGCGAGGAATTAATGCGAATGCTCGGCATGGCGGAAAGGAACAGGCATGACGCGTTCCTGCCGGGAGTAGGGCACGGCGGCGTGGCGAAGGTAGTCCTCGACGGTGTGGTCGTAGGCGCACACCATGACGTCGGCTTCGTACTCTGACGACGAGTCGAAGAACTGGGCCTGGAGGTGCCGGTTGCCGAGGGCGTGGGCCACGACGCCCATTTCGTGGATGGACCGGGGTGCGATGACAAGGACGTCGGTGGGCAGCACGGACACAACGATCATGTTGGAGTCCTCGACATGCAGGATGTCGCCGTCGCGGAGGTCACCGGAGCCGGAGGGCAGCCGGATGCCGATTTCCTTGCCGTGGTCCGTCGTTGCGCGTTGGACCCGTTTGACCAGCTGGGCGCTGGGCAGCACCACTTTTTCCTGGTGCAGGCCGGCGTAGGCGGCGAGGTCGGTCGCGGGCAGTTCATGGAGGTTGCCGAGGACTTTGTCGATGATCATGTGGGCTCCGGAAATCTAGAAGAGGAAGTAGCGCTGGGCCATGGGGAGGACGTCGGACGGCTCGCAGGTGACGTCCTCGCCGTCGACCGTTACCTGGTAGGTTTCCGGGTCCACCTGGATGTCCGGGGTGGCGTCGTTGTATTTCAGGTCCGCTTTGGTGAGGGTGCGGATCCCTGAAACGGGCCGGATGACCTTCCCGAGCCCCAGCTCTTGGGGGACGCCGGCGTCGATGGCCGCCTGGGACAGGAACGTGATGGACGATTGCTGCACGGCCTTCCCGTACGCGCCGAACATCGGCCGCATGGTCCGGGGCTGCGGTGTGGGGATGGAGGCGTTTGCGTCGCCCATGAGCGCGTAGGCGATCTGCCCGCCCTTGATCACGAGCTCCGGTTTGACGCCGAAGAACGCGGGATCCCAGAGGACAAGGTCGGCGAATTTCCCTTCCTCCACGGAGCCAATGGAGTCCGCGATGCCCTGCGCGATGGCCGGGTTGATCGTGTACTTGGCCACGTAGCGCTTGAGGCGGAAGTTATCGCTGCCCGCCGAACCGTGGACCCCGGCAGCACTGTCCCCCCGGGGGTCTTCCAGCACACCCCGCTGCTTCTTCATCTTGTCCGCCACCTGCCAGGTGCGGGTGATCACCTCGCCCACGCGGCCCATGGCCTGCGAGTCGGAGGAGGTGATGGAAAAGATGCCCAGGTCCTGCAGGACGTCCTCGGCGGCGATGGTTTCGGCCCGGATCCGGGAGTCGGCGAAGGCCACGTCCTCCGGAATGTCCGGGTTGAGGTGGTGGCAGACCATCAGCATGTCCAGGTGCTCTTCGATGGTGTTGCGGGTGTAGGGCAGCGTGGGGTTGGTGGAGGCCGGCAGGACATTGGGCATCCCGGCGATTTTGATGATGTCCGGGGCGTGCCCGCCGCCGGCGCCCTCGGTGTGGAAGGTGTGGATGACCCGGCCGTCGATGGCGCGGATGGTGTCCTCCACGAAGCCGCACTCATTGAGGGTGTCGGTGTGGATGGCCACCTGGACGTCGTATTCGTCGGCCACTTTCAGGGAGGTGTCGATGGAGGAGGTCGTTGAGCCCCAGTCCTCGTGGACCTTGAGCCCGATGGCACCCGCACGGATCTGCTCGGCGAGGGGTTCGACGGCGGACGCGTGGCCCTTGCCGAACAGGCCGATATTGACGGGGAGCCCCTCCGCCGCCTGCAGCATCCGCTGGATGTGCCACTTTCCGGGCGTGACGGTGGTGGCCTTGGTGCCTTCGGCAGGGCCGGTGCCGCCGCCGATCATGGTGGTGATGCCGCTGGTCAGTGCGGTGGGCACCTGGTCCGGGGAGATGAAGTGGATGTGCGTATCCACGCCGCCTGCGGTGAGGATCTTCCGCTCCCCCGCGATGATTTCGGTGCTGGCGCCGATCACGATGTCCACGCCGTCGGTGATCTGCGGGTTGCCGGCTTTGCCGATCCTGAAGATGTGGCCGTCCCTGATAGCCACGTCGGCCTTGTAGATGCCGGTGTAGTCGAGGATCACGGCATTGGTGATGACGGTGTCCGGGACGTCTTCGTCGGAACCAGCGCCATCCCTGGTGGCCTGGCCGTTCTGGCCCATGCCGTCCCGGATTACCTTGCCGCCGCCGAACACCACTTCCTCGCCGTACACGGTGAGGTCTTTCTCGATCTCGAGGAACAGTTCAGTGTCGGCCAGGCGGACTTTGTCGCCCGTCGTTGGGCCGTACAGGTCGGCGTACTGCCGCCGGGGAATGTCGAAGCTCATTTGTCTCCCGCCTTCGCGTCTGTCAGCGGGCCGTTGACGGCGTTGCTGAGTCCGTACACTTCCCGGGTGCCGGCCAACTCGATGAGCCGGATAGTCCGGGAGTCCCCCGGTTCAAAGCGGGCGGCAGTTCCGGCGGGAATGTCCAGCCGGCGGCCGTACGCGGCGTCCCGGTCGAAGGTGAGGGCGGCGTTCGCCTCGGCGAAATGGAAATGGGACCCCACCTGCACGGGCCGGTCGCCGGTGTTGGTGACGGCAACTTCGATCGCATCGCGTCCGGCGTTGGCCGTCACTGGCTCGGGGCGAAGAATGTACTCCCCTGGAATCATGGCCTGCCCCTTTAGCGGATGGGATCGTGGACGGTGACGAGCTTGGTGCCGTCCGGAAAGGTTGCCTCGATCTGGACGTCGTGGATCATCTCGGGCACGCCCTCCATCACGTCGTCACGGGCCAGCAGCGTGGTGCCGTAGCTCATCAGGTCAGCCACGGTGCGGCCGTCCCGGGCGCCTTCGATCAGCTCGTAGCTGATGATGGCCACAGCCTCGGGGTAGTTGAGCTTGAGGCCGCGGGCCTGGCGCCGGCGGGCGAGGTCGGCGGCCACCACGATCATGAGCTTTTCCTGCTCACGTGGCATCAGATGCATGAGGGTCCCCTTCAACGGCCTGCGGACGGCGTGGGACCCACAGTAGGTGCCGAACGTTTCGGCCACGTTTCGGGGGTGTAATCCGGGGCTCTACGTGCCCTTCCCCATCAGCGGCCTACTTTGCCTCACTGAGGCGGGCGAGGATCTCGTCGGTGGACTGGACCGGCTGGCGGTAACTGGTGGAGAGGATGCGCAGCATGTCCTTTGCGTCCTGGTTGTCTTCCGAGGCCATGGCATCCTCGGCGTAGGTGACCCGGATGTTGTGGGCGAAGGCGTCTGCCCCGGTCTGGGCGATGCAGTTGTGGGTGGAGACCCCTGCCAGCACCACCTCGTCCGCGCCCCAGTTCCGCAGCCGGGACAGCAGGTTGGTCCCCACAAAGGCGCTGTCACGGGTCTTGTTCAACTGGGGCAGGCCATCCTTGGCCAGGCCGGGAACAGCCTCGGCCTGCTTGCTGCCGCGGAAGATGAAGCCCTGGTCGTCGTCGAGCATGTTCAGTGTCCAGGTGGACTTGTCCCGCTCGTGCTCCGTGCCCACCAGCAATGCCTTGTGGCCGCTGGACGTGAACCCCTCCACCAGCCTGTTGCAGGAGGCGACCAGCTGCTCCTGCCGGGCCGCCAGCTCCGGTGCTTCGAAGTACGCGTTCTGCATGTCGATGACAAGAAGAGCAATCATGGAGGCACCTTTCTCTTGTTGAACCGGTGCCAAATCCGTACCCGCCTGTGGCGCCGGCGAAACCTGCAGGGTGGATCCTAGGGTGCGGATTCGCGAATTTTCAGCTGAAAGCCGGCCTCCACGTGCACGCCCGTGGCGGCGGTCTCGTTCCCTGCGATCCTGTCCAGGAGCAGGCCGATGGAGCGTTCGGCAATTTCATCCATGCCCGGGGAAACGGTGGTGAGGGAGGGCGAGGCAAACCGGGCTTCATCGATGTCGTCGAAGCCTGCCACGGCAACGTCCTGCGGAACCCTGACTCCACGGATCTGCAGCTCGTGCAGGGCGCCGAGCGCCAGCACGTCATTGAGGCCGAACACGGCGTCGAAGCGGACGCCCGCGTCGAGCAGCCCTGCCAGGGCGGTTGCCCCGTTGTCGCGGCGCCAGCTTGCCGGGGCCACCAGGGCCGGATCAAACGGGACCCCCGCCTCCTCCAGCGCCGTCCGGTAACCGTTGAGCCGCAGCCCGGCACTGCCGGTTGACTCCCCGGGATGGGCACCGATCACCGCAACGCGGCGGCGGCCGCTGTTTAGCAGGTGGGTAGTGATGGCAGCCGCAGCTTCCCGGTTCTTCATGGTGACCAGGTCAAAGCGCGGATCAACGATGTGTTCACCGAGCATCACCAGGGGCTTCTTTCCCACCCGGGCGGCAACCGCATCGGCGTCGATGGCCAGCGGGGTGAACAGCAGGCCGTCGGTGAGCTGCCGGAACGGCCCCTGCAGGGCATTCAATTCCACGCTGCCTTCGGCGTCGGACTGTTCCACCAGGACGCGGTAACCGCGCTGCGCGGCCGCCTTCATCAGTTTTGACGCGAGCTCGGCGTAGTAGGGCGCGGAGAGATCGGACAGGACCAGGCCGAGCATGGAGGTTTTTCCGGACCGCAGGCTCCGTGCGGTGAGGTTCGCTTCGTAGCCCAGCTCGGCGATGGCGTCCTGGACCCGCTGCTTGGTGGCAGGGCGGATGAACTCGTAGTCATTCAGGACGTTGGAGACCGTCTTGAGCGACACACCCGCCGCCCTCGCTACGTCGTTCATGGTGACCGCCATGTCTGGCTCCTTCGTGTGGTTCCGCCGGTTTCCGGGATACATCGTTGCAGAGAAAGGCCTCCGCACGGGAACCGCCCGTCACAAGGGAGTCCCCGGCTTCCGATCCCTTCCCCCGACGGCGGTCCGCGGGCGGGTCAGTCCTTGGCCTTCGCCGCTTTCGCTGCCGCCTTGGCGGCCTGCTTGCTGGCGCGCACCTTGACCAGGGACTCGGGATCCACGATGTCCGCGACGGACAGGTAGGCACCCTCCTCGCCGTAGTGCCCGGCGGCCTCACGCCAGCCCGGCGCCTGAAGTCCGCGCTGCTTACCCAGCAGGGCAAGGAAGATCTTCGCCTTCTGCTCACCGAACCCCGGCAGGGCCTTCAGCCGTCGGAGCACTTCCGCACCGTCCGGACCGCCCTTGGTCCAGATCGCGGCGGCGTCGCCGTCCCACTCACTCTGCACCGCCTCGGCGAGCGCCTGCACCCGCGCGGCCATGGAACCGGGGAAACGGTGGACGGCCGGCCGTTCCTTGAACATTTCCACGAAGGCCTGCGGATCGTGGGCGGCGATGGCTTCGGGTTTCATGGACCCGATCCGGGTCTTGATCTTTTCGGGCCCGGCAAACGCGGATTCCATGGTCACCTGCTGGTCCAGCAGCATGCCGGTCAGCAGGGCGAAGTCGTCCTCGCTCAAGAGTTTGTCCGCGGCGGGGTCGCCCGTGATGTGCAATTCCATGCCGTCCATCCTCCCAGAGGTTGGCAGGGGCGTCAGCGAGGTGCCGGATTGTTGCATCGGGCACCCCGCCGGGCGTGGTCCGGCCAGGCAGGTTACCCGCCCACGGCCAGCCGGATCATGGACCAGGACACAGCAGGCAACTCGGCGGTGAGGCGGCCGCCGTCGGCCTTTGCCGTGACGTTCTCGGTGGGAAGCACGGAGGTGGAATCATCAGCGGTGGCCTGCCAGTACGGGTCCTTGTTCGTGTAGGTGACGGCCTCCACGACGCGCACCGGGCCCAGCCCGGACACCACGGCGTCCAGGCGCAGCGCGTCCGTTGCCGAGCGGTTGACGGCGAACACCACGGCCTCGCCCTTCTCGGCATCATAGGTGGCGACGGCGGAGACCGCGGCGAAGGCTGCGGTCTTGCCGCCGCTTAGCAGCGGGGACTCGACGGCGAGCTGCAGCACGGTGCCGGAGGCATGCCGGGAAGTCAGTGCGAAGGGATGGAAGGTGGTCTGCTTCCAGGCACGCCCGCCCGGCTCGGTCATGATGGGGGCAATGACGTTCACCAACTGCGCCAGGCTGGCGGAGTGGACACGGTCTGTGTTGCGGAGCAGGGTAATCAGCAGGTCACCCACGACGACGGCGTCCGCCACCGTGTACGTGTCCTCGAGCAGGACGGGGGCCACGGGCCAGTCCTTACCGGTGGGAGGCTTCGATGCGTCCCGGCTCATGTGCCAGACGTTCCACTCGTCGAAGGAGATGTTCACCTGCCTGGTGGACTTCTTCACCGACTTCACATGGTCGATGTGGCTCACAATGTCATGGATGAACGCCTGCATCCGATGGCCGGCGGAGAGGAATTCCTGCAGGTCGCCGAAGTCCTCGAAGTACTGGTGCGCCGAAATGAAGTCCACCAGCTCGTAGGTCTCCGTGAGCACCACCCGTTCCCATTCCCCGAACGTGTTCATGGTGGGACCGGAGCTGCCGCAGGCCACGAGCTCGAGGTCGGGGTCGATCATCCGCATGCCCCGCGCGGTGTCTGCCGCCAGCCGTCCGTATTCCTGCGCGCTCTTGTGCCCGATCTGCCAGGGCCCGTCCATCTCGTTGCCCAGGCACCACATTCTGATGCCGTAGCCGTTCTCCGCACCGTTGGCCCTGCGCTGGTCGGACAGGGCGGTCCCGCCGTCGATGTTGCAGTACTCCAGCAGGTCCAGCGCCTCCTGGGTGCCGCGCGTGCCGAGGTTCACGGCCATCATGGTTTCGATGCCAGCCTTGGCTGACCATTTGGCGAACTCGTCAACACCCACCAGGTTGGGGTCGCTCGAGTGCCAGGCAAGGTCCAGTCGCACGGGGCGCTTCTCCGCCGGGCCCACGCCGTCTTCCCAGCGGTAGCCGGACACGAAGTTTCCGCCGGGGTAACGCACGGTGGAAATCCCCAGTTCCCGGGTCAGTTCCAGGACGTCCTTCCGGAACCCGTCGCTGTCCGCCGTCGGATGCTCCGGCTCAAAAATGCCGGTGTACACACAGCGTCCGAGGTGCTCCACAAAGGCGCCGAAAGTGCGCCGCCGGACCGGTCCCACCGCGAAAGCAGGGTCCATGGTGATTTTCGCCGCGGCTGGTTCTGCTGGGGTCACGAAACATCCTCACTTCTGATTTACAACGTTATAGAAATAATTGTTGGTGCTCGTGCTTCGCGAGTCAAGCGGTCGGGTGACGCGAATCGGAAGGGCGGCATTAATTTCCCGACTGAGAGGTCCGGGCCGCCCACCTGCGGCAACACCGAAAGCAAGTAATCGGCACCCAAAACCAAGTAGTACCTAATCTCAAAAACGAGTACCTCCTACGCGTTCACCGCCCGCTGCCGCCCAACTAAGTTCATCTCAGAGACAAGACGTGTTCTGGCTCGCGGTACTTGCTCACGAGGGGGTGTGAGACTGGCAATGCATGCACGACACATAAGCTCAGGCTTCCCGGTCCGACGGACACGGGTAATGAGCGGGGCCGGCGACGAGGAGGCCTTTGAGACCAAGGCCTCTCCCCCAGCCGTCGCCGGCCCTCTTGTTCCTCCGAGGACCCACACCGCCCGCCCGGCTCCTGCCGTCGGAATGGCCCCTCACCCGGACAAAGGATCCCGGGACGCCAAGCCCCAGGACAACGGAAACCCGGGCCTCCTGCTGGATCTGGTCACGGGCACGGACTCGTTGGCAGAGTCCCTCAACCGGCTGGTGACCGCCTCCGCACAGTCGGTGGTCCGGACGGCAGGGCTCCGGATCGAGTGCGGCGTGGTGGTGCACCAGCCCAAAAGGGCACCCGCCATCACCGGCACCTCCGACGACGTGGTGAAACTGCTGGAATGGGAGCACCAGGCGGCGGAAGGACCGGTGTGCGAGGTGCTGACCGGCGGCCAGCCCGTGGCCGTGCTCCAGCGCAACGGGGACTTCCGCTGGCCGCACTACTGCAACCAACTCCAGCTGGCCGGATTCGGCAGCGTGCTGGGCGTGCGGCTGCTGGTGAACAGCAGTGCCGGCAACGATGACGCCGGGGCACAGGAAACTCCCGCAGCACTGGCGTTTTTTGCCCAGGACGCGAAGGCGTTCCCGCTCCAGGTCATCGCCGAAGCCCGCGCTTTCGCCGGCCTGGCAGCCAAGAGCCTGCAGATGGCCATCGACCTGCACACGGCCCGCTCCATGGCTTCAGACCTGCGCTCCGCGCTGGACAGCCGCACGTCGATCAATGTTGCCTGCGGTGTAATCATGGCGCAGAACAGGTGCTCGTACCATGAGGCCTTTTCGATCCTTGCCAAAGCGTCCAGCCACCGGAACATCAAGGTGCGCAGGATCGCCGAGGACATCCTGGAACGGCTTCCGGAAGGTCCGCCCCGCGCGCATTTCGGTCACTGACGGCTGACCGCCGAACCGCGGACAGACACAGCAGGCTCCGGAGGCTACTGCCCCCGGAGCCTGCTGTGTCTGTCCTGCCCGGGCGTGCAGCCTAAATGCCGCCGGCCAGCTTGTAGTACGCGGCGTTCCAGTTCAGGTCCTTCTTGAACTGGCGGATGGTGGTGCCTTCGTCGATGGTGAGCAGTTCCGTCCTGGCGATCTCCGCGAAGTCCTCGAAGACGTCCATGCCCACTTGGGTGGACAGGACGGTGTGGTGCGCGGCGCCGGCGGTGAGCCAGGCGGCGGCGGAGGTGGCGAAGTCCGGTTTGGGCTGCCAGAGGGCGCGTGCCACGGGCAGGTTGGGCAGCGGCTGGTCCAGCGGCACCACGTCGACGGCGTTGGCCACCAGGCGGAAGCGGTCCCGCATGTCGGACAGGGCGACGACGACGCCCGGGGAGGCATCGGCGTCGAACACCAGGCGGACCGGGTCCTCCTTGCCGCCGATGCCCAGCGGGTGGATTTCAAGCCGGGGCTTCGCTGCGGTCAGCGACGGGCAGACCTCCAGCATGTGCGCACCCAGGATCTTTTCCGCGCCGGGTTCCAGGTGGTAGGTGTAGTCCTCCATCAGGGAGGCCCCGCCGGGCAGGTCACCGCCCATGACCTTCGCGGCGCGGACCAGGATGGCGGTCTTCCAGTCACCCTCGGCGCCGAACCCGTAACCGGCAGCCATCAGCCGCTGGACAGCCAGGCCGGGAAGCTGGCGGAGCGCTCCGAGGTCCTCGAAGGAGGTGGTGAAAGCGGCGGAGCCCTTCGCTTCCAGGAAGCTCCGCAGTCCCAGTTCGATCCGGGCGCCATACCGCAACGACTCGTGGCGGGCTGCGCCTGCGCGGAGCTCCGGAACCACGTCGTAAAGGTCCTCGTACTCTGCCACCAGCGCGTCGACGTCGGACTGGGCAGCGCCGTGCACGGCGTCGGCGAGCTCATTGACGGACCACGTGTTGACCGCGACGCCGAAGCGCAGCTCGGCCTCGGTCTTGTCGCCTTCGGTGACGGCGACGTTGCGCATGTTGTCGCCGAAGCGGGTCAGCTTCAGGGTCCGCACGGCGGCCCAGCCGGCGGCCGCGCGCTGCCAGGAGCCCACCTGGCGTGCCACCTCGGGGTTGGAGACATGCCCGACCACGGTCTTCCGGGCAATGCCCAGCCGGGACTGGATGTACCCGAACTCGCGGTCACCGTGCGCCGCCTGGTTGAGGTTCATGAAGTCAAAGTCGATGTCCGCCCACGGCAGGTCCCGGTTGGCCTGGGTGTGCAGGTGCAGGAGCGGCTTGCGGAGCAGGTCCAGGCCCTGGATCCACATCTTGGCGGGGCTGAAGGTGTGCATCCAGGCGGTCACGCCGATGACGGAATCATCCGAGTTGGCCTCGAGGGCGGTGCGGCGGATGGCGTCCGAGTCGGTCAGGACCGGCTTCCAGACGATGCGCACCGGCACTGCGGACGACGCGTTGAGCTGGTTGGCGATTTCCTGCGACTGGGCTGACACCTGCTTGAGGACGTCCTCGCCGTAGAGGTGCTGGCTGCCGGTGAGGAACCAGACCTCGTAACCGTCGAGGGAGGTGTTTGCTGCAGTGCTCATGGGTTCTCCTGGAAAAGTTTCGTGGGAACGGGCGCTGTTGCCCGGGGTGTTGCTGACCGGCTGTTACTGGCCGTAGACGTTCTGGTAGCGGGCGTAGAGCGAGTCGATGTGGCCCTGGTCGATGGGCACGGGCTCACCCAGTTGCCGCGAGATGTGGACGGTGCGGGCCACTTCCTCGCACATCACCGCCGCCTTCACCGCCGATGTGGCATCCTTGCCGATGGTGAACGGACCGTGGTTCTGCATCAGCACCGCGGGCGAGTTCGAGTTCTTTAGCGTCTCCACGATGCCGTGGCCGATCGAATCGTCGCCGATCAGCGCGAATGGCCCCACGGGGATGGACCCGCCGAATTCGTCGCTCATCATGGTGAGCACGCACGGGATGGCCTCCCCGCGGGCGGCCCAGGCCGTGGCGTAGGTGGAGTGCGTATGCACCACCCCGCCCACCTCGGGCATGTGCCGGTACACGTAGGCATGCGCGGCCGTGTCTGACGACGGCGACAGCGCGGGATTGCCCCACTCGCCGTCGTCGTTGCCCGCCACTGGAACGCCGTACAGGTCGGTGACCACCATCTGCTCCGCCGTCAGGGCGTCATAGGACACGCCTGACGGCTTGATGACCATCAGGTCATGGCCCGGTACCCGGGCGGAGACGTTGCCCGCTGTCCACACCACCAGTTCGTAGCGGGTCAGCTCGGCGTGCAGGGCGCAGACCTCTTCCCGGATCCGCGCAATGGTCCCGAGGATTTCCGGGCTCATGCGGACACCTCCTCGGCGACCTGGGTTGTGACTGCCGGGGAACCCGGGAGCGGGCCGGCCGCCCTGCGCTGGATGGCCTTGAGCCGGTGCATCACGTCGTTGCTTCCCCGGCCGAAGTAGTCATGCAGGGTCTTGTACTCCTGGAAGAGTTCGTCGTACGCTGCCACGTTTTCCGGGATGGGGGTGTACACCTCGCCCGGCTCCGCTCCCATGGCGGCGGCGGCCGCCCGGATGTCAGCGTACTTCCCGGCGGCGACGGCGGCGTGGATGGCGGACCCGAGCGCCGGGCCCTGCTCCGAGCCGATGGTGGACAGCTGCAGCCCGGTGGCGTCCGCGTAGATCTGCATCAGGAGCTTGTTCTTGAGCAGCCCGCCGGCAACGATGAATTCCTTCACCGGGACGCCGGCGTTCCGGAAAGCGTCCACGATGGTGCGGGTACCGAAGGCGGTGGCTTCGAGCAGGGCGCGGTAGTTATCTTCGGGCTTGGTGGCGAGGGTCTGGCCCACCACAATGCCGGAGAGCTCATGGTCCACCAGGACGGAGCGGTTGCCGGAGTGCCAGTCCAGGGCGATCAGGCCGTGCTCCCCGATGGCCTGGGATGAGGCGAGCTCGGTGAGGTATTCGTGGATCCCCAGGCCCGCGGCCTCGGCGGCCTGGTGGTACGCGGGCGGCACGCCGTACTTGGTGAACCAGCCGAAGATATCGCCGACGCCGGACTGGCCGGCCTCGTAGCCCCAGAGGCCCTCCACGATGCCGCCGTCCACCACGCCGCACATGCCCGGGACTTCGTGGAGCTCGGTGCCGTTCATGACGTGGCAGGTGGAGGTGCCCATGATCGCCACCAGCTGGCCGGGGTCCACCGCCCTTGCTGCCGGGGCAGTGACGTGTGCATCCACGTTGCCCACTGCAACGGCGATCCCTTCCGGCAACCCCGTCCACGCGGCCGCTTCGGCCGTGAGGTATCCGGCGGCGTCGCCCAGCCGGCCGATGGTGTGCTCGAGCTTGCTGCTGACGAAGTCCTTGAACTGCGGGTTCAGGGCGGCCAGGAAGTCCTCGGACGGGTAGCGCCCGTCCTGGTAGATCCCCTTGTAGCCGGCCGTGCAGGCGTTGCGGACATACCGGCCGCAGAGCTGCCATACGATCCAGTCGGCCGCTTCCACCCAGTGGTCCATCTCGGCGTACGCTTCGGGGTCCTCCTCCAGCAGCTGCAGGCCCTTGGCGAACTCCCATTCAGAGGAAATCAGCCCACCGTACCGGGGCAGCCACTCCTCCCCGCGCTCGGCGGCCAGCTGGTTGATCCGGTCTGCCTGCGGCTGCGCCGCATGGTGGCGCCAGAGCTTGACATAAGCGTGCGGCCGGTCCGCAAAGCCGGGCAGTTCGTTCAGCGGGGTACCGTCGGCCTTCACCGGCACCATGGTGCAGGCGGTAAAGTCCGTGGCAATTCCGACGACGGCGGCCGGGTCGATCCCCGCGTCCGCGACGGCGGCGGGAACGGCATTCCGCAGGACATCCCGGTAGTCGTTCGGCACCTGCAGCGCCCATTCGCCCGGAAGCCGGACGCTTGCCCCGCCCCCTGCCGCGTCCCGGGGCAGGGCATCGGTAACCACTGCATGCGGGTAGTCGAACACGCCGCTGCCGAGCTCCTTGCCGTCCCGCACCCGCACTACGACGGCACGGCCGGAAAGGGTCCCGTAGTCCACGCCGATGACAAAGACGTCCGAGCCGTCCACTGCGTTCATAAGAATGTTCCTCCAATAGCTGCCGCAACATCGCGGCCTGGTCTTAATTGTGAGCGCTAACAAGAACCAAGTCAACAGCTCGACAGCCATCTGCCGCAGTTTCCCTGCAGCCCATGGATGCGTGGGCTGCAGAATGGGTAGGACAGGAGGCAGGGACAGACCTCAACGGACAGGGGAACCACATGCACAACCCCCGGCACCCGGTGCCCACGGGGAGCGGCGCCCCGGTCTGGCTGGCAGGTCCCCTTGCAACCGGACCTGCCTGGGCCGCGCACGTGGCGTCGGGCGGCCAGTCCCCGGCGGTCCTGATCGTCCTGGCCCTGGCTGCGCTGCTCGGGATGGCCGCGTCCATGGTCGGGCCCCGGCAGCTCCCGGCCTGGGCAATCCTACTGGCGGCCGGACTTGCCCAGCAGCTCCTGCACCTGGCCTTCGCCGCCTTCTCGATCTCTTCCGGCGTCCCGCTGCCGGGGCACGGGCATGATGCGGGAGCTCCGCCGGCCGAACCCGGCTCCCAGGACGCTGCGGCCCCGCATTCGCTGCACCTGATGCTGTACGCGCACACGGCCGCCGCGCTGGTAACCATGGCCGTTGTCACGCAGTGGAGCAAGATGGGGAGGTTGAGCCTGCTCTTCCAGGAACGGCGGAAGGAACGCGCCGGAAAGGACTGAAAACCCCGGCGGCAGGGCCCGGTCAGGAGGCGGCAGCGCCCGTCAGGAGGAGAGCGTTCCCCTGACGATGCTGACGCTGGAGTGCGCGGGGTTGCCGTCAACGGGTTCGTCCGAGACGTCCACAATGGGATAGTCGGCGAGCTCCAGTCCCTCGGGCACCTGGAACGTCCCCGAGTCCGCGTTCATCACGCCCAGGCTCACCAGCCGCGAAAGATCGGGAGCGATCAGCCACACTTCCTGGTAGCCCTGCGCCTCGTCCTTGTCGAGGGTGACTTCCAGGGTTCGTGCCCCGCCCGCCGTTTCAACCACCCGCGCCGATCCTGTGGCTGAGTATTCTGCGAGCGGCGTCAGCTGGGCTTCCGCGAGCGGCTGTGGCTGCGCCGGGCGGTTGAGCGCCCAGATCCCGCCCACGGCAACCAGGACCGCTGCCGCGGCGGCGGCCATCCAGGTTCCGGTGCGCTGCCACCAGGCGGGGTTCTTTCGCGGGTAGATGCGGGCGTGGGGAGCGTCCGACGGCGGGACAGGGCCCTGCTGTCCAGCGTCCCGAACTGCACGTCGCGGGTCGGCATCCTGCCGGCCGGCACTTTGATCGGCCTCCCGAGGGGCGGCGGACTGCAGATCGCCGGCAACCGGCCGTTCCGCATGGGGCAGGGCGGCGTGCCGTTCGCTGTCACGCCGGGCGGCACTCAGCGGATCCTCCCGAACCGACGGTGACAGGCCAAGTTCGCGGTGAATGCCGGCCCATACCTGCGGACCGGGGACGGACAGGCTGCTGGTGTCCGGCGCAGTTTTCACGGCGTCCACGGTGCGGCGCAGCGCCGCATAGTCCGAGGCGCAGGAAGGGCAAACCCTCAGGTGCTCCCTGCTGGCCTCGTCCTCCCAGTCGCCATACAGGGCAAGGAGGCTCAACTCTTCCGGATCAAGGTGCGGCATGGTCAACCTCCAATCTTTTCCTCAGGTGCGTCAGGCTGCGGCGGATATGGCTCTTGACCGTACCAAGGGGCAGGTCCAGTTTCCGCGAAATCTGCTCGTGCGTCAGGTCTTCGTAAAAGGCGAGTTTCATGATGGAGCCCTGGGGTTCGCCCAACCTGTCCAGTTCCCCGTCCAGCAACAGCCGGTCCGCCAGCGCCTCGGCGGCCTCGGTTCCCGGACCTGCTTCATCGGCCATCCCGGCACCCACTGCCGCCACGGCCTTGCGCGCTTCCCGTGCGGACGCGGAGTGCATGTCCGAGATGACGTTCCGGGTGATGCCCACGATCCAGGCCGGGAGCCGTGCCACCTGCGGATTGAACGTGCCCCGGGAGCGCCAGACCCGGATGAAGACTTCCTGGGTTACGTCGTCGGCAGCCGCACGGTCCGCCAGCGAGCGCAGGGCCAGGGTGTGGACCAACGGCCCAAATTCACGGTAGGCGGTAGCCAGTGCCTGCTCATCCCCCGCGAGGAAGGAATCGGTCAGCCCGTCTTCCCATCCACGGGAAGGCTGCCCAGGAAGTGTCACGAGGGACTCCTTCCCGGCATCGGTGGCGAGAATCACGGCTGGCTCACCGCTCATTCAAGGACCGCGGTGACAATCACATTGTCGCTGTAGTCCATCCGCTCGTCCAGCCACCTCCCGCCGCAGGTCACCACTTTCAGTTCGTGCGGCCCGGACCTGCGGAACAGTGCCTCGCCGTCAAAGCTGTCCTTGGCCATCAATTCGACCTTGACCACCCGGTAGTTCAGGGCGGGAGCACCATCACGCCCCACGCGGATGGCTGTTCCTGCGGCCAGCGATTTCAGCTGCGAAAACGGTGCATTGTCCGACTTTGTGTCGATGTGGCCTGCGATCACGGCAGTGCCGGCCGTTGCTCCGGGGGCAGGGCCAAACCGGTACCAGGCGGCCTGGTCGAACGCGTCCGGGATCTCCATGGCACCTTCGTCCGACACTCCCCCGGGCACCACGGGGAAGTCGATCGACGTTCCGGCGACGGTAAGGGACGTTGGGACGGGCTCTTGTGGCGCCGCGGCCGGTGGTGTGGCGGGCCGGACCGGGACGACTGGCGCCGCCGCTTCCGGCGATACAGCGGGAGCGGTGGTGGCGGGAGGCGCAGGCGGGGAGGTTGTTCCGTCCACTGTGGGAGCCGGACTGGAGGTGGCCGCGGGGCTGGAAGCTGCGGCCGAAGGTTGCGGCGGGGTGGGACCGGCAGGGGCACAGGCGGGAAGAAGCAGCGCGGCCGCCGCGAGGAAGGCAGCACCCGCAAAATCGAAAGAACGACGGCGGGACTTTCCTGCCGTCGTCGTACCTCTGTTCATCTCGCTGGCCTTTCCCGCATCACCGGACGATTGCTGGTTCTCGATGGATGATGGCCGGCCGCCCGGATTGCCCCGGGCAGCCGGCCTGCTCCTGCAGTTCGTAAAAACTGCTGTTACTGCTTTTTCTTGTTACCGCTGCTTGCGCAGTCCGCCCAGTGCCCGGGCTGCACCCATGCCGCCGAACAGGAGGGCGATCGCGATGGCGCCGAAGCCGAGGGCGATGGCGGCCGGTTCTACCGCTGCCGTCTTGGCAGAGCCGTCAAGGGCGCCCGGTACTGAACCCGGAGCGGAGTGCAGGCCTTCGATGGTCTGGACCGCCAGCTGCAGGTTCTTGTCCGTCAGGCTGCCCCACGCGTAGACGATGGTGTGCGTACCCTCGGCAACGGTGACATCGGCCGGGCCGATCACCGGGGCCGTGGTGCCGGCGGCGGCAACTGCTGCCGGGATGGTTCCGGGATCCAGGGTGAGGGTCTGCTCGTTGGGGTTGGCCAGGTTGCTGATGACGGCGGTGCCGCCGGCCAGGACATCAACGGCGGGGGCAGCTGCGGTATGGCGGACGGTCAGCTTGCCCTTGCCCGCTTCGATCTGCGACACGTTATTGGTGAAGAGGTTGGCGGTGGGCTTTCCTGCGGCGTCCAGGTTGGCGACGGCGGTGTAGTTTCCGTTGGCGGCCAGGGTTACGCTGACGGGCCCGATGACGGCGGCGGAAGCGTCGGCGGCATCCGAGGCCGTGATGGCCAGGTCATAGGCTCCGGCCGGCAGGGCGAGCGGTCCGGCCAGGGTGCCCGGGGTGAAGTCGTCCAGGGTGCGTTCGCCGTTGACCCAGACGTCCACGGTCAGTCCGGGGACGCCATGCAGCACGGAGAGCTGGGCGTCTCCTTCGGCTGCCTGGGCGGGGCCGGCGAGAGCGATTGCAGCCGCAATTGCCGCTGCACCGGCACCTGCTGTGAAGATCGTGTTGCGCATGTCCTTCTCCTTGATCGGCCCGGCTGGCGGGCGTTTTTTGCTTACACCTCTACTACTGGCGCAGGCCCGGAGTTGGATGCAGATTCATGGAAAATTCTTTGCGCGGATTTTTGCGGTGCGCCGCTGCGGTCCCTTATCCGGCGGCGGCCGGCGGCGCGGTGCTGGCCCGGAGGACCAGTTCCGGGGTGACAACGGTGGAGCTGACGGCTGCCCCGGCTTCGATCTCCTTCAGCATGATGTCCATGCAGCGCCGGCCGAGCTCCTCGAAGTCCTGGCGGACGGTGGTGAGGGGCGGGGTGAAGTACCCCGATTCCGGCTGGTCATCGAAGCCCACGACGGAGACGTCGCCGGGCACCCGGACGCCCGCTTCGGCAAACGCCCGCAGCAGGCCCAGTGCCATCTGGTCATTACCCACGAAAACCGCCGTGGCGTTGCGCCGGGCCGCCAGCGTGCGGCCGATGTCGTAGCCGCTGCCGGCGCTCCAGTCGCCTTCCGCCAGGAGCCCGTCAGGGAGCCCGGCCTCCCCGAGGGCCTCCCGCCACCCTTCAGCGCGCTCGCCGGCGTCCGTCCAGTCCGGCGGCCCGGAGACGTGGCCGATCTGCCGGTGCCCCAGGCCGATGAGATGCTCGACGGCGAGCCTGGCGCCGTGGCGCTGGTCCACCATTGCCCCGCTGACGTTGCTGTTGCCGAGGGACCCCACCGCAACCACGGGAACTGAAAGCTCCATTTCGTCCAGGGCCAGCAGGGTGTCCGAGTGCGGCACCAGCACCACGATCCCGTCCACGGCCTGGTCCATAAAGTGGCTGACGGCGTCCGAAATTGCGTCGCGGCTGACTTCACGCAGCGCGGCGATGCTGACAAAGTAGCCGGCGTCGCGGGCGGCCTGCTCCACGCCCAGGAGCGTGTTGGCCGGGCCGTACTGGGCCAGCTCGCTGGCCAGCACACCGATGGTCTGCGAGCGCCGGGTTACAAGGCTGCGGGCAGCGGTGTTCCGCCGGTACCCCAGCTCCGCAATGGCCGCCTCCACCTTTTCGCGGGTGGCCTTGCTGACGTTGGGATGGTTGTTGACCACCCGGGAGACCGTCTGATGGGACACGCCGGCAACGTCCGCCACGTCTTCCAGACGCGGCATCCTGCCCTTGCTGCTTTTTGCCATGTGCCTATTGTGGGCGGGGAGGACGCCCACGGCACAACCGGGGGGCCGTCCCGGGCTTGTTCGCGGATCGGGACCTTGAAGGTTCTGAACCGCGAACAAGCCCGGGAGCAGCGGGCGGGCCTAGGCTCGGTGCATGACGGTGAACCTCTCCTATCCGTTCAGGGGCCGGTGGCTGGTGCAGAACTCCCCCGCGAACCGGGTGCCCAGCCACGGCACGCACCTGTTCGGCACGGCCTATTCCATAGACTTCACGCCGGTCGACGGCAGCGGACGCTCTGCGCCGTTCAGCCTGCTGTCGGCCTTCCGGCCCGAGCGGCCGGAGAAGTTCATCGGGTTCGGGCGGCCTGTGATCGCTCCGGTGGCAGGGACGGTGAGGACGGTCCATGACGGCGAAACGGATCACGGGAGCTTCCGTGGCTTTCCGTCGATCGGCTACGCAGCCACCCAGGCCGGCAGGGTGCGCAGAGGCTGGGTTGGCCTGGCGGGCAATCACGTGGTCCTCGAAAGCAACGGGGTGTTCATCGCCCTGTGCCACCTCAAGCGCGGGAGCATCTGCGTACAACCGGGCCAGGCGGTTGTACCCGGCGATCCGGTGGGGACCTGTGGCAACTCCGGCAACAGCACCGAGCCGCACCTTCACCTGCAGGCGATGGACTCCCCCGACCCGGCAGTGGCCGCCCCGGTTCCCATCATGTTCCCGGACGGGCTGCCGCCGAACGGCACAGTCATCCTGGCGTAGCAGCAGCGGGGTGACGCAACCAGCCCCGCGTTTAAGAAGATCCATGAATTTGCATCCACAGAGGACAGTCCGCCGGTAGTAGAGGTGTCAGCACAAACACAGCCCGTCCCCGGGCGTCCCTCTGAGGAGTTTGAAATGCGCAAAACACCCATCGCCGCCGGAGCACTGTCGCTCGCAGCCGCACTGACCTTCGCGGCTCCAGCCCAGGCCGGAGGCTGGCACCACCACGGTGAGGACCCAGCCAAGCTCTCGGTCCTGCACGGTGTACCCGGCCTGACCGTGGACGTATGGGTCAACGGCAACCTCACCCTGAACGACTTCAAACCCGGAAGCCTGGCCGGTCCCCTGGAACTTGCAGCCGGCGACTACAAAATCGCCATCACCGGCTCTGACGCCCGCAACGCGGACAATCCGGTGATCGGACCCGTTACCGTTGAACTCGACAACGGCGGAGATTACACTGCGGTGGCCCACCTCGACGCCGGCGGTGCCCCAACAGCCACACTCTTCACCAACGACACCAAGGCTCCCCGCAACGACAATAAAGGCAAGCTGACGGTCAGGCACGTAGCCGCAGCCCCCGCCGTCGACGTCCTGGCCCGTGGAACCGCAGTGATCGAAGGGCTCAGCAATCCTGACGAGGCGACCCTGAAGCTGAAGGCCGGCACCATCTCAGCCTCCGTTGCCGCCGCCGGGACAACCGCCCCCGTGATCGGGCCGGCCGACTTCACCGTCGAGGGCGGCAAAAACACGATCATTTATGCCTGGGGCAGCCTGGCTGACGGCACCTTGGCCGCTGCAGTACAGGTTGTTGACTCCGGGAAGAAGTGGCGCGGCGGCCACTGACATCCACTTGTAACGGCGTTCGCAGCAAACGACGGCGCCACCACATCGCATGTGCAGCGGGGTCACCTTACGGGTGGCTCCGCTGTCTTGTCTTGGCCAAACAGGGAGTGCGTGTTCACGGGCTCGGCATGGGCTGAGGGTCCCTTATGGGTGCCGTCGTCGCAGACGGTCCGCTGGAGCGATATTCCGAACGACCGCATTCTTGAGTTCAGCCAGAGTCAAGGATGCCAGGGGCGGCGCCTTGTTTCCGCCCAGGCGCTCGGAACCACCCGGTAGCGCACATGCGTCACCAGGCGGATGCCGCTTACTTCCGTCGGTTCAAGCGTGAGGTTTCCGACGCCGTCCAGCAGCCCCTCGCCGTGCCCGGAAAACCACAGCAGGCCAGAGGCTAAATGCCTCTGGCCTGCTTAAACGGTGGGCCCTGTGGGGCTCGAACCCACGACCCACGGATTAAAAGTCCGATGCTCTACCAACTGAGCTAAAGGCCCCTGCCGGCTGGTTGGAACACGCTGTGTCCGCCCGTCCGGCCCAATCCATTTCTGGACGTTAATACTCTAACCCATGGTTCCGGCGTCTCCGCACACAACCCGGGCGCCGCCGTCGGACATGGAAGAGGGCCCTCGGATGCTCGATTTCCATTGCGGCACAGGAGTAGCGTGGGGGCATGAGTGAGCAAGCAGGATCCAGTCCTTACGGCGGCGCGAACCGGCACCACAAGCCCAAACCCTTCGCTCCCATCGACTTCGAGCCGTTCGCGGGCGGCGCCGATCCCGCCCGCGTCTCTGAAGCCGCCCACCTTGCCGCCCAGGCGCTGGTCCGCCATGGCCGGGACAGCGACGATCCCGTGGTTACCGAGCGGCTGGTGAAGCTCGCCGACGAGCAGGGCCTTGAAGCCATCGCGGAGATGTGGGCCGAAAGTCCCGCCCGTTCACTTCCCGGTGCGCTGTGGCGGCTTTATGCCCTGCGTGCCGCCACCGTCCAGGACCCGCAGCGCATCTCCGTGTACTTCCGTGCGGGCAAGGACACCGCCCAGGTCTCCAACGTGGTGGCAGGTGCAGCCGAGCCTCCCGGTGCGGACGAGATGATCGCCATGGCCGATGCCATCCTGTCCGGGGCGTTCGACGGCGAGTTCGACGTCGCACTGGAACGTTCCGCCGCTTTCTGCCGCGTGGTAGCCCTGGGCCAGGCAACCATCGCCGATGGCGCCGAGCACGCCAACGAGGCGCACGCCAGCAGGCTGACCCGCAATTCGCACCAGCTGGTCAAAACAGCCGAAGACCTGGAACACGCCGCCAACGCATGGCGTCTGGGCGAACTGGACTGACCCGTCCCCCGCAGTGGCCCACCTGTCAAGATTGACTTGCGGGCGGCAACGTAGAAAACTGAAACCGGTGCCGAACCGCGAAACCCCCGGGCTTCAACACTCAGCCGCCTAGAGCGGCCTACCGCCGAGAGGCGTATCCGGTTCGGCACCATTTTTCTGCCCGTTTCCTGTCAGCCGTTTTTCCGCGGGCCCTTTTCAGCCGTGCAGTTACGGACCGGTAGAGTTAGCGTCAGTTGCCTGCCGGGGTCAAGTCACACGGCGGCAATCCCCGCCCTGTACTTTCCCCGGAGACCGGTAATTACTGTGAAGCTGCGCCTTTTTCCCCAGGAGCCCGCCGGGCTGAACCTCCTCTCTGAGATGGCACAGCAGATTGTGCTGGCCGGCGCCACCCTCGCGGAAATCCTGGGAGTCCCCGCGGCGGAACACGGCAAACTCGTTGAGGACATGCACAACCACGAGGCCAAGTCCGCGGAACTGCATTTCGCCCTCCTGACCCACATGCGCACCAGCTTCGTGAACCCGCTCCCCCGGGAGGACATGTACGCCCTCTCCCGCTACCTCAACGAAGCCATGGAGAAGTTGGACGCCGCCGCGGAGCTGGTGGCCCTGTACAAGCTGGAGCGGCTGCCCAAGCGGGCGGCGGACCAGCTGGAGATCATCAGCCGGCAGGCCGAACTGACCGTGGATGCCATGCGCCGGCTGAACAACCTCGATGACCTTGAGGATTACTGGATCGAAATCCTGCGCCTGGCCAAACGCGCCGAGCGGACGCACCGGGTGTGGGTGGCGGACATGATCAAGGACATGAAGTGGGCGCAGTACTCGCGCAACCGGGACATCGCCAACCAGCTGGTGGAGGTCACCAAGGACATGCGGCGGATCGCCACCCAGGTGGGCAGCATCATCGTCAAGGAATCCTAGGGTGACGCCAGTCATCTTCGGCGTGGTGGTCCTGCTGGCCGCCGGGTTTGCATTCCTGAACGGCTTCCGCGACGTCTCCACCTCGGTTGCGGTGGCCACCCGTACCCGTGCGCTGACTCCCAGCGTCGCGGTACTGCTGGCCGCCTTCTTCAACTTCATTGGTGCACTGCTGAGTGCCACCCTGGCCGTGGCCGTCAGCCAGCACTGGATCACCCTGCCGCCGGGGACGGACGGCCTCAGCATCGTGGTGGCCGGACTGGCGAGCGCCTTCGCTTGGGGGCTGCTGATGTGGTGGCGCGGCATTCCCGCATCCTCCACCCATGCGCTGGTGGGCGGCCTGGCCGGTGCCGGTCTGGCGAGCCTGGCGGTGGGCGGCACCGGAGTGGGCGGAGTGGATCAGTCGCTGCTGTTCCAGGTGGTCCTCCCGCTGGTCCTGTCCCCCCTGGTGGCCTACAGCGGAGCATTCATGCTGGTCTACCCCGCCACCTGGGCGGCGCGCCACACGCAGCCCAACGTGGTCAACCAGCGGTTCCGCCGCAGCCAGGCCATCGCGGCGGGGGCCGTCGCCTTCGGCCACGGCCTGCAGGACGGCCAGCGGGTCAGCGCGGTCCTGCTGCTTTCCCTGCTGGCCGCAGGCTATTCCGACGGCGGCACCATCCCCATGTGGGTGGCCCTGCTTTCCGCGGTGATGATTACGGCGGGGACGCTGTTCGGCGGCTGGCGGATATCCCACACCATCGGATACAAGATCACCCGCATCGATCCGCTGCGGGGCTCTGTGGCGCAAATCTTCAGCGCCGTAATACTGTTCCTGGGCGCCATCGGGCTGCACTGGCCGCTGTCCACCACGCATACGGTCACCTCGGCCGTCCTGGGTGCGGGCGAGAACCAGCACTTTTCGGTCACCAACCGGAAGCTGGTGATCCAGATCGTGGGCCTCTGGGTCCTGACACCGGCCGCCACGGCTGCCCTGGCCTTCGTCCTGGCACTGGCGCTTTCCCCGATCGGCGGCTGACCCCCAAAACCCTGTACAGCCGTACGCCGGTGACGTAGATTCGGATGAAGCCCCCTCCGCACTGTCGCCGGGGACTGCCGCCCGCCGCCGCGTGCAGGGCCACGGGCGTTAGCCGCTGCAGGATGCCGGCGGCCCGGATGCACATCGCGGAAATGAGCAGGCATCATGTCTACCTCGAATCCCCGGCACCCCCAGCCACGGCCGCTCCAATGCGGGACCTGCGGAACGGAACACCGGCTCACCATCCACGCCATCATGGCCTTGGGAGCCGTGGGCGGGGACCTGGTCACCGTCTCCTACACCTGCAATGACTGCAACCTGTTCCAGGAGCACCTTGCCTACGCCGCCGATGTTGCGGCGGCACTGCACCAGGTGCGCTGGATGGCGAAAGTGATCGTTTTCGGGGACGACTACATCCACTGCGGCTTTCCCATGGAGGAAGCCGAGTTCGAGATCGAACGGCTCTGCTACCGGAGCAGCACCAGCGGAAGCGGGCTCAGCGCCGTGTGCCTGCCCACCAGGGTGCTGCGCTGCCGCTGCGGGTTCCAGCTGGAAGTCCCGGAATAGCACGGCCGCCATAAGCACAAAAACGCCGCTGCCAACCCTCAGGCGGCAGCGGCGTTTCCAGCGGTGTTTATCCGAGGCGGATGTTTATCCGAAACGGCCGGAGACGTAGTCCTCAGTGGCCTTCTGGCTCGGGTTGCTGAAGATGGTGTGGGTATCCCCCACCTCGATCAGCTTGCCCGGCTTGCCGGTGCCGGCGATGTTGAAGAACGCGGTCCGGTCCGAAACGCGGGCAGCCTGCTGCATGTTGTGCGTCACGATCACCACGGTGTACTGGTCCTTGAGCTCGTTGATGAGGTCCTCAATGGCCAGGGTGGAGATGGGGTCCAGGGCGGAGCACGGCTCGTCCATGAGGATCACCTGCGGCTCCACCGCGATGGCGCGGGCGATGCAGAGGCGCTGCTGCTGGCCGCCGGACAGCCCCGAACCGGGCTTCTCCAGGCGGTCCTTGACCTCGTTCCACAGGTTGGCGCCCTTCAGCGAGCGTTCCACCAGGACATCCGCCTCGCCCTTGGAGATCTTCTTGTTGTTCAGCTTGACGCCGGCCAGCACGTTGTCCCGGATGGACATGGTGGGGAACGGGTTGGGGCGCTGGAACACCATGCCGATCTGCGAGCGCACGGTGACCGGGTCCACGCCGGGGCCGTACAGGTTGTCGCCGTCGAGCAGGACCTCGCCCTCCACCCGGGCGCCGGGAAGGACCTCGTGCATGCGGTTCAGGGTCCGCAGGAACGTGGACTTGCCGCAGCCGGACGGGCCGATGAAGGCGGTGACGGACTTGGCCTCGATGTTGATGGTGACGTCCTCCACGGCGAGGAAATCGCCGTAGTACACGTTCAGGTCCTTGACGTCGATGCGCTTAGACATGGTGTTCCTTCACTAACTGGGTATGAATTGAAGTCTAGGATCCGGCGGGGTGTACCGGAAGGGCGGTGCGGCGGTCAGCGGCCGGTCTTGGGGGCGAAGACCCTGGCGATCAGCCGGGCCCCCAGGTTGAGGATCATCACCAGGATGATCAGCACCAGGGCGGCGCCCCAGGCCCGCTGGGAGGACGGGTCCGGGTTGGCCGGCGAGGTGGGGTTCAGGATCTGGGTGTAGATGAACGTGGGGAGCGAGGCCATCCACCCGCCAAAGACGTTGGAGTTGATGCTGGTGGCAAAGCCCGCCGTGACCAGGATGGGAGCCGTCTCGCCGATGACCCGGGCGATGGCCAGGGTGACGCCGGATGCGATGCCGGAGATCGCCGTCGGGATGACCACCTTGACGATGGTGCGCCACTTGCGCACACCTAGGGCGTACGCAGCCTCGCGCAGCTCGTTGGGGACAATCTTCAGCATCTCCTCGCTGGACCTCACCACCACGGGGATCATCAGCACTGAGAGGGCGACGGCGGCCACGGCACCGGTCTTGGTGCCCGGGCCCACCACGGCGAAGAAGAAGGCCGCGGCGAACAGGCCGGCAACGATGGAGGGGATGCCGGTCATCACGTCCACGAAGAAGGTGATGGCCCGGGCAAGGCGGCCGTCGTTGCCGTACTCCACCAGGTAGATGGCCGTGAGCAGGCCCACCGGGACGGAGATGAGGGTGGCCAGCAGGGTGATCTGCACGGTGCCCAGGAGGGCGTGATAAATGCCGCCCAGCACAGGGGTACCGTTCTCCACTGCCCGGTTGTCGAACACGCCGGTGACGCCGTTCATGGAGGTGGTGAGGAACCCGGGGTTCAGGAGGCCTGGCACGCCGTTGACGAGGACGGTCCAGATGACCGAAATCAGCGGAAGCAGTGCCACCAGGAAGGATCCCACCACCAGGCAGGTGGCCAGTTTGTCCTTCGCCTTGCGGGAACCCTCAACCACGGCGCTCCAGGACACCAGGCCGACGGCGAACAGCAGTGCCGAGACGATCCCCCAGCCGAAGGCATTGAAGCCCACGAGCGCCAGGATGGCCGCGCCCACAATGAGCGAGGCGGCCAGGACCACGTAGGGGGCGTACTTGGGCAGCTGGCCCTTGGTGAGTGCCGAGCGCTTGCTGCGCACCGGGGTAAGCGTGGAGGTCATTTAGTTGGCTCCCGAGAATTCTTTGTGCCGGGTGATGATCCAGCGCGCGATCATGTTCACGGCCAGGGTGATGACGAACAGGACCAGGCCGGCGGCGATCAGCGTGCTGACCTTGAGACCGCTTGCCTCCGGGAAGTTCAGGGCGATTTCCGCGGCGATGGTCTGGTTGCCGGACTGGATCAGGCTGGCGGTCAGCGCGCCGGAGGAGAGCACCAGGGCCACGGCCATGGTCTCGCCGAGCGCACGGCCCAGGCCCAGCATGACGGCGCTGATGATCCCTGGCCGGGCGAAGGGCAGGACGGACATTTTGATCATTTCCCAGCGCGTGGCACCGAGGGCAAGCGCGGCTTCCTCGTGCAGTTTGGGGGTCTGCAGGAAGATCTCGCGGGACAGGGAGGTGATGATGGGCAGCACCATAACGGACAGGACGATGCCGGCCGTCAGGATGGTCTTGCCGGTGGCGGAGGCAGGTCCCTGGAAAATGGGCAGCCAGGCCATGTTCGCGGCGAGCCAGTTGTAGGCCGGGGAGATTTCCTTGGCCAGGAAAGCGGCACCCCAGGCGCCGTAGATCACGGACGGGATGGCGGCGAGCAGGTCCACCACGTAGCCCAGTCCTGCCGCCAGGCGGCGGGGGGCGAAGTGCGAGATGAACAGGGCCACACCAATGGAGATCGGCGTTGCGATCACCAGTGCGATGGCAGCTGCAATGAGCGTGCCGATCACGATGGGCCAGATGTAGGCGAAGAAGCCTTCCCCGCCCTGGATCTCGGCGGCCGGGGCTGTGAGCGCAGGGATTGCCTGGACCACCAGGAAGAGCGCGACGCCGAAGAGGACGGCGAGGATGAGGCAACCGGCGGCCAGTGCTGCGCCGGAAAATATCTTGTCCCCGGCGCGGGCGGCGCCCTGGTTACTGGTCAAGGGGGTGGCGGTCATTCGACGGCCCTTCGATCGTTTACTGACACTGGAAGATGTTGCGGTCAAACCGAAGTTCCCCGCACTGCCTTGTGGCAGGCGGGGAACCCGGGTTTGGTGCAGTGATTAGGACTTGACCTTGATGGAATCGATGGCCTTGGCGGCCTTCTCAGCCAGCTCGGAAGAGAGCGGAGCGGACTTGGCGGAATCCGCGGCGGCCTGCTGGCCTTCCTCGGAGACTACGTAGTTCTCGAAGGCCTTGACCAGGTCAACGGTTTCCTGGCTGTCGTAGGTGGAGCAGACGACGTGGAAGGACACCAGCACGATGGGGTAAGCGCCCTCGTTGGTGGTCTTGCGGTCCAGCTTGATGGACAGGTCGTTGGCGGAGCGGCCTTCAACCGGGGTGCCTGCGTCAACAGCCTTCGCTGCGGCTTCGGCGGAGATTTCGGTGAAGGATTCGCCGACCTTGATCTGCGCAACACCGAGGGTTCCGCCCACTGCGGAGTCGTCCGCGTAGGTGATGGCGCCGGGGGTGTCGGTGACGGTCTTGACCACGCCGGAGGTTCCCTTGGCGTTCTCGCCCTGCAGGGATGCAGGCCAAACGCCGGAGGCCTTGTCCGTCCAGACCTCGGGTGCAGCGGCAGCCAGGTAGTCGGTGAAGTTGGTGGTGGTGCCCGAGTCATCGGAGCGGTTCACCGGGGTGACCTTGAGGTCCGGCAGGTTCACGCCTTCGTTGAGGGCGGCGATGGCGGGATCGTTCCAGTTGGCGATCTCGCCGCGGAAGATCTTGGCAACGGTGGCGGCGTCAAGCTTCAGTTCGGTGATGCCGGGCAGGTTGAAGGCGACGGCGATCGGCGAGATGTAGACCGGGATGTTCAGTGCGCCGTCAGGACCGCAGACGGTCTGGGACGTGGCGTACTCGTCGTCCTTCAGGTAAGCGTCGGAGCCGCCGAACTGGGCGGATCCGTCCAGGAGGGCCTTGCGGCCTGCACCGGAACCGTCCGGGGAGTACTGCACAGTGGCGCCGGGGTTGGCGGCGGCGAACTCTGTCTTCCAGGCGTCCATTGCCGCGCCCTGCGCGGAGGAGCCGATGCCGGTGAGCGTGCCGGTGACCTTGGGGCCGCCAGCAGTCTGGGTGCCGCCGGGCGCGGTATTGGTGGCGTTGTCTGAACCGCAGGAGGTGAGCGCGAGTGCGCCGGCTGCGATAACAGCGATAGCCGCGTGGCGGCCGAAGCGGAGTGCCTTCACTAGATGTACCCCTTCCAGGGTTATTCAGGTGCGGGACAGGGACGGAGAACCCTGCAGCGCGATGCGTACGTTTTGTACCTTCATCGAAGTTAGGGGCCGCAGGTAAAGGGATGCCCTGCCCAAGGTGAACGGAACATTAACGACCGCGGGATATTGGCTTACAAATGCCGGGTCACCATTGCGCGGATCACATCTGCGGCCGTAGTGGGCCAGCCGCAAAATAAACGTCACAGGCAGCAAATAGACTGGACGGCATGGCTCCCGCAGCAGGACTTTCAGCAGGCAGGCGTTTCCTGCGCGGCCGTATCCGCACCGGACTGATCCGGAGCCGGAACTCGCTTGTTCCGGCCATCCAGATGACCGTGTGTGCGGTGGGTGCCTACGCCTTCGCCGAATACGTCTTGGGCCACTCGGGGCCGCTCTTCGCGGCCACCTCGTCGCTGATTGCGCTGGGGTTTTCCCGGGAACCGCGGCTGCGGCGCGTGGTGGAGGTGGGCCTGGGCTGCACCATCGGCATCGCGGTGGGTGACCTGCTCCTGCACTGGCTGGGCAGCGGAATCTGGCAGGCCGCCGTCGTCCTTCTGTTCTCCATCCTGCTGGCCCGCTTCCTGGACAGCGGCAACATCTTCACCACGCAGCTGGGCCTGCAGTCCCTGCTGGTGGTGCTGCTCCCGGCCCCCGCCGGCGGGCCCTTCACCCGGAGCATCGACGCCGTCATCGGCGGGCTGTTTGCCCTGCTGGTGACAATCCTGGTCCCCAAGGATCCCCGCAGGGAGCCCCGGAAGGACGTGCAGAAGCTCCTCCATGAGCTGGCGGAGGTGCTCCGTGAGTGCGCGGAGGCCTTGGCTGACAGCGATTCGACGCGGGCCTGGCATGCGCTGGTGCGGGGCAGGAACTGCCAGCCCCTGGTGGACGCGATGCGGCATTCGCTGCGGGCGTCGGGTGAGGTGGCCAGGCTCGCGCCCGCCTACCGCCGGCACCGTGAGGAACTGGACCAGCTGAAGCAGTCGCTCGATTTCATCGACCTGGCGCTCAGGAACAGCCGCGTTTTTGCTCGCCGCCTCACCAGCGCCATCAACCACGCCGCCCTCTCCGACGAAGCCACCGCGAACATTGCGGAGGTGCTGCAGGAGACCGCTGCCGCGATTGACGAATTGTCGCTGGGCCTCGCGGAAACGCACGACGGCGTCCGCCGCGCCCACCTGCGCACGGCCCGGCGGGACCTGAGTGAGATTGCGCTGCGGCTGCACCCGAGGCTGCTGGAGGTGCAGCGGTTGGAAGGCGAAACCGTGGTGATGCTGTACCGGCCGCTGATGGTGGACCTGCTGGAGGCCACCGGCATGGACGCCCGCGAGGCCCGCGACGTGCTGCCGGCGCTTTAGTTCCCGGCGGTTGGGGACGAATCTGCGGTCAAGCCCGCTGGAACCCCGTCGTTCGGGTAGCGAAGCCCCAGCTGTTGCCGTGCTTCGTCCAGCAGCTGCATCACCTGCACCGTTTCGGTCCACGGCATCAGCGGACTCTCCTGCAGGCCGGCGCGGATGCACCGGGCGGTTTCGCGCAGTTCGTGGATGAAGCCTTCGGTGTCCTCGGGGAATTCCTCGATCCTGGTGCGGCCATCGCGCCCGCAGATTTCCACGGTCCTTGGGTTGTAGAGCGGGGCTCCTGTCCTGATCCAGCCCGCCGTTCCACTGAGGGTGACCATGCCCGGACCGGCGGCCTGGATCGATGAGATCAGCTGGGCTGCGGCGCCCTCCGGGTACTCAAGGGAGAGGGTGGTCTGCACGTCCACGCCGTCCTGGTTCAGGTGCCCTTTGGCCTTGAGCGCGGCGGGAAATCCGAGGGCCGCCACCGCCCAGGTCAGCGGATACACCGCGAGATCCAGCAGCGCGCCGCCGCCGGCAGCCGGATCCCACAGCCTGTCCGTCGGATCGTAAACAGCGGGGAACCCGAGATCCGCCTGCACCCAGCGGACCGCCCCGATCTCACCCTCGCGGATAAGCTGCAGGACGCGGCGGGTTGCCGGCAGGAAGCGGGTCCAGACTGCCTCCATCAGGAACAGCCCGCGTTCGCCGGCCAGCCGGACCAGCTCCCGGGCCTCGCGGGCGTTGATGGTGAGCGGCTTTTCGCACAGCACATGCTTGCCGGCGTTGAGGGCTGCACGGGCAACCTCGAAGTGCTGGGCGTGCGGCGTGGCGATGTACACCACGTCCACCATGGGGTCGGCAAACAACTGCCGGTGGCCGGTTGCGGCCGGTGTGTCGTGGTAGCTCAGGGCAAAGCCGTGCTGCTCGGCGAAGGCGCGGGCGGAATCCTCGCTCCGGGAACTCACGGCATGCAGTTCCGCGTCCTCAAGGCAAGCAAGGTCTCGGGTGACCCGGTGGGCGATCCTTCCCGTGGCAACAACACCCCACCGCAGGACGCGCTTGGCGTTGCCGGCGGTGTTTTCTCCTGGCGCCCCCATCAGGCGGAGTCCCGGACCACGAGGGACGTGGGAATCTGCGTTACACGGTCGGCGTCTTTCCCCTCAATCAGGTTCACCAGGATCTCGGCCATTTTCTTTCCCATCTCAATAATCGGGTGATGGACCGTGGTCAGCTGGGGATTGACGGATGTGGCGAACGAATCGTCATCGAACCCCACCACCGCGACGTCGTCGGGAATCCGCAGCCCGCGTTCCTGCAGCACCGTGTAGGCACCTGCGGCCATCTGGTCATTGGCGACAAAGAGCCCGTCCACCGCCCGCCCGCTGCCCAGCAGCCGCCGCATCGCTTTCGCTCCTGATGCAAGGGTGAAATCCCCGTACTCCACCAGGGAGTCATCCAGTCCGGCCTCCGCCATGGCCTTTCTCCAGCCGCTGACGCGGTCGATGCCCGGCGGCATGTCCTGGGGCCCGGCGATGGTGGCAATGTTGGTCCGCCCACGCTTGACCAGCAGCCGGGTTGCTCCCGCGGCTGCGGCCTCGTTGTCCACGTCCACGTAGTAGCTGGCACTCTCGCCCAGCGGCCTGCCAGCGAAAACCATGGGGATGTAGTCACTCAGGTGCGTCCAGGACTTGTCCCCCGCATGGTGTGACACCACCAGGGCACCTGCCACATTGCCGCCCAGCAGGAACGCCCTGGTCTTTTCCGGCTTGGCTTCGGAGGCAATCACCATGTTCAGCGTGTAGTCCGTGTCCGCCAGGTACAGGGCCACGCCCTGCACCACGGACGCGAAGAACGGGTCCGCGAACACCTTGGACGTGGACTCCGGCACAATGAGCGTCACCGAATTGGGCCGCCTGCTGGCCAGGGAACGCGCCGCCCGGTTGGGCGTGTAGTTCACTGCGAGAATGGCCTGCCGCACCTTGGCCGCTATCTCTTCATCGACGCTCGGCACGTCATTAACCACCCGCGAGACAGTGGCGCGGGAGACGCCGGCCAGCGCTGCCACCATTTCAAGGGTGGGCGTTGGCCGGCTTCCGCTCGGGTCTGGCTTCACAATCTTCGCTCCGTGATCTAGCTGGCACAGTGATCTAGCTGGCACTGGGCCGGGGATTTCAGTTTAGGCGGGCAGGGATGCAGCGAGCCGGGAGGCGTTCCGCTTCGCGGCGGCAATCAGTTCCGCGTAGGCCTTGCCGCTGTCCTTGACCGTTCTTTCGAAAGTGCCGTAATCGACGCGGACAATACCGAAGCGCTTCCCGTAGCCCCACGACCATTCGAAGTTGTCCAGCAGTGACCAGACGAAGTAGCCGCGGACATCCGCGCCCTGGTCTATTGCTTCGCCGACGGCGGCCACGTGCTCCAGGATGAACCCGGTCCGTTCTTCATCGTGAACGACGCCGTCGGGGCTGACAGTGTCATCGTACGCGGCGCCGTTTTCGGTGATGTACAACGGCGGCAAGGACGGGTACTCCTCCCCCAGCCGCACCAGCAGGGTGCGCAGCCCGCCCGGGTTCACTTCCCAGCCCATTGCTGTCCGCGGCAGCCCGCGGCTGGGAAACGCGATGTCCTCGGAACCGATCCAGGGTGAGGCGGAGGGCCGTTCGGCGCCGCCGGAGTGGCCGTCGCTTCCGGCGTCGTCGGCGTGGCCGCTGATGAGGTCGTCGTGGTAGTGGTTCACTCCCAGGAAATCCAGCGGCGCACTGATGGTTTCCAGGTCCCCCGGAAGAATGACGTCCTGCAATCCGAATGGTGCCAGATCACGGAGGGTGTCTTCCGGGTAGCTTCCCCGCAGGAGGGGGTCAAGGAAGATCCTGTTCTGCAGCGAATCGAACCGGCGTGCGGCGTCGAGGTCCACCGGATCCGTGCTGTCCCGCGGGATGGAATTGCTCAGGTTGAGGGTGATCCCCAGCTGCTGGGCTCCCCGGCTGCGCAGCGCATTTACCGCCAGCCCGTGGGCCAGGTGCTGGTGGTGCACGGCGGCGATGGCCGCCGCCGGGTCCTGCCGGCCGGGAGCGTGGACGCCGGACCCGTAGCCCAGGAGTGAAGAGCAGAACGGCTCGTTGAACGTGGTCCAGTGGCGGACCCTGTCCCCCAGTGCCGAGTAGACGTCGTTTGCATACTCCACGAACCGGTAGGCGGTGTCCCTGTTGGCCCAGCCGCCCTTTTCTTCAAGCGCCTGGGGCAGGTCCCAGTGGTAAAGGGTAAGCCACGGCAGGATGTCCGCTTCGAGGAGCTCATCCACCAGCCGGGAGTAGAAATCCAGGCCCTCGTGGTTGACGGCCCTGTCCCCCGGCCGCACCCGGGCCCAGCTGGTGGAAAACCGGTAGGAGTCCAGTCCCAGCTCCTTCATCAGCCGGACGTCCTGGGGCATCCGGTGGTAGTGGTCCACTGCCTGCTCAAGGTTGTCGCCGTGTGCAATGGCGCCCGGAACCCTCGCAAAGTGGTCCCACACGGAATCTTCCTTGCCGCCTTCGCGGCCGGCGCCCTCGATCTGTGCGGCCGCCGTCGCCGATCCCCACAGGAAGCCCTCGGGCCATTGCCTTGCGTACGTTGGGTGCTGCATTAGCCCTTCACTGCTCCTTGCATGATTCCTGAGATGAGTTGTTTGCCGGCCAGTACAAAGAGCACCAGCAGCGGGAGGGTTGCCAGCACCGCTCCGGCGAGGACCACGGAGTAGTCCACGTAGCGGGCCGACTGCAGTTGGCTGAGCGCCGTCTGCAAGGTGGGGTTGCCGGCGTCGAGCACCAGCAGCGGCCAGAGGAAATCGGTCCAGGCCGTCATGAAAGTAAAGAGCCCCAGAATGGCCATGGCGGGCCGGGCGGCCGGGATGGCCACGTGCCGGAAAGTGGAAATCATGCTGGCGCCGTCCATCCTGGCGGACTCGATGAGTTCGTCCGGGATCACGTCCACCAGGTACTGCCGCATGAAGAAGACGCCGAACGCCGTGACCAGCGTGGGCACCACCACGGCGCCGATCTCGCCGGTCCATCCCAGGGTGCGCATCACCATGAAGAGCGGGATGATGCCCAGCTGGGTGGGGATGGCCATGGTGGCCACGACCATCAGCATGAGCCCGTTGCGGCCCTTGAAGCGCAGTTTGGCAAAGGCGTACCCGGCAAGGGTGGAGAACCCGACCACCGAGACGGTGATGATGCAGGAAATCAGGACGCTGTTGCCCAGCGCGAGCCAGAAGGGGATGGTGTCGAAGACCTCACCCACATTGGTCCAGAAGTTTCCGCCCGGCAGCAGGGGCGGCCAGGTTTCACCGAGGGCCTCGTTGGAACGGCTGCCGATCACCGCGGACCACCAGAGGGGGTAGGCCGAGGACAGCAGGAACGCCAGGAGCAGGCCGTAGGTCAGGAATCCGGGCTTTTCCCCGGAGCCGAAAATGCGTTTGCGGAGGGTGGAACGGGCAGGCGCGGGCGCGGGTCTGCCGGCGGTGCTGGATCCGGCGGGCGCTGTCCCCTCGATGGTGCTCATCGCTTGGTCCTTTCGGCACGTTTCCGGGCAGCCCTGGAGGGCTTGGCGGCGTCGGCGGTGGCGATGCGCCGGGAGATGAGGTAGTTGATGACGCCGAACAGCACGATGATCAGGAAAAGCAGCCAGGCGATGGTGGATGCCTTGCCGAAGTTCTGGCGCTGGAAGGCCATTTCCCAGAGGTACAGGACCGTGGTCTGGAACTGCCGCTGGGAGCCGCCGGCTGTGGCGGGATCGAACAGGCGCGGTTCGGTGAAGATCTGCAGGCCCCCGATGGTGGACGTGATGACCACAAAGACCATGGTGGGACGGATGCTGGGCAGGGTGATGCTGAAAAACCGGCGGACGGCTCCGGCGCCGTCCAGGGCGGCGGACTCGTAGAGGTCGCGGGGAACGGCCTGCATTGCGGCCAGCAGGATCAGGGCGTTGTAGCCGGTCCAGCGCCAGTTAACCATGGTGGCAATGGCGATGTGGCTGGGCAGCGTTTCGCTCTTCCACATCACGGGGTCCAGGCCGAAGTTGCCCAGCACGTTGTTGATCAGGCCGTACTGCTCGCCGAACATGTTGGTGAAGATCATGGCCACGGCCACGGGCGTCACGATGTATGGCAGGAGGACGCTCATCCGCCAGAACGTCCTGGCCCGGATGTTCTGGTCGAGCATGGCGGCCAGGAAGAGCGCGACGGCGAGCTGCGGGATGGCGGAGAGCAGGAAGATGCTCACGGTGTTGAACAGGGAGTTCCAGAAGAAGCGGTCCTGCAGGACCTCCGTAAAGTTTTGCAGGCCCACGAAATCGCCCTGGCCCTTGAGCAGGTGCCAGTCGAAGAGGCTCACCACGAAGGTGTAGATCAGGGGGAAGAGTCCCACCAGGGCGAAGAGGATGAAGAACGGGGCGATGTAGAGGTAGGGCGATGCTTTGACGTCGAAGACGTTGAGGCGCTGCCTGAAGGTGGGTTTCGGTTTGATGGCCGCGGGTTTCGCGGGGCGGTTCAGGGTGGTTGTCATGGGCTTTTGCCCTCCATCGGGGGGCCTCCCGTCGGGGAGGCCCCACAGCGGGTGGTGCTAGTTCTTTACGACCAGGTCGTTGAGGAGGGTCAGTGCTTCTGACCAGGCCTTGTCAGCGTCGGCGGTGCCGGCGTCGAGCATTTTCAGCGCGGGGCCGAACACGTTCTCCTGGATGACGGAATCATCGGGTCCCTTGAACTGGGCCACCACACCTTTGGCGCGGTTGGCAAGGATGACGCCGGTGGGGGCGTTGTTGAAGAGCACGTTGGGGGTGGCGTCCGCTACGAGCTTCTCCTGTGCCTTGAGGGTGCTGGGGAAGTTGTTGGCGGCGGCCGACTGCTTGACCTGCTGCTCTGGTGCGGTCAGCCAGGCGGCGAGCTTCGCAGCTTCTGCCGGATGTTCGGAGGTCTTGGGCACGGAGAGGAAAGCGCCGCCCCAGTTGGAGGCCCCGCCGGGGAAGACGTCGGCGAAGTCCCAGCCGCTGTCCGTGCCGCCGCCCGCTGATTCCAGCTGACCCTTGATGGTGCCGAGCATCCAGCCCGGGCAGACGAAGGTGGCAAAGGAGCCGTCAGTGAACGCCTTGCCGTTGCCCCAGTCCCATTGGGTCTGGTTGGCGGACAGTCCTGCGGCGGTACCGGCGGCCAGCAGCCCGAACTTGTCCTTCATCTCCGCGTTGCCGTCGACGTTAAGGTCGCCGTCCTTGGTGTAGTAGCCCTCTTCCATCTGGTTCACCATCGAGTTCCAGACGAAGCCGGACTGGTCGTACCAGGCCTTGCCGGTGGCCGCCTTGTACTGTTCGCCGAGCTTGAAGTAGGTCTCCCAGGTGGCGTCCTCGCCGCCGAAGAGCTTGGCGACGGATTCGCGGTCCTTGGGCAGGCCGGCAGCCTCAAACAGTTTCCCGTTGTAGCAAAGGCCCTGCGGTCCAATGTCTGTTCCGTACCCGATGACGCGGCCGTCCGGATCGGTGCCCTGCTTGAACTTCCAGTCCACCCAGTTGTCCTTGATGTCAGCTGCGCCGTGCTCGTTCAGGTCCACGAACTGGTCCGAGACTTTCATGATGGATCCCAGCCAGCCCTCCTCGATGGCGACGACGTCGCTCAGGCCGGAGCCGGCCGCGAGCTTGGTGAAGGCGTCGGTGCGGGCATTGGCTCCGCGGTCGATGTTGGTGGCCTTGATCTTGATTCCGGGGTTGGCCTGCTCGTATTCACCGTAAAGATCGTCGTAGCCGAACGTTCCGAAGGTGGTGACCGTGAGTTCCACGGGATTATCTGCGCTTGCTGCCTGTTCTGAACTGCCGCTGCAGCCGGTGGCCATCAGGGCCAGGGCTGCTGCGCCCGCGATGGCGGCCGCTGTATGTCGACGTGCGAATTTCAAGGTCACTCCTTTGTGGGGGAACTACCGGCGCTGAGAGAGCGCTCTCTGGCAAGTTCCTCAACTGTAAGCGTGGCGCAGATCACTGTCAAGAGAGCGCTCTCTGAACATCGCCGGAGCACCCCGGATCGGGAGTGGCCGGGCCTACAGCCGGGTGATTGAGCCTGTCGAAACGCCGGGCGCTGGATTGTCGGTGGCCGCCGCTAGGGTTGAACGCATGGCAACAAAGACTTCCCGGGCTTCCAAAGCGCCCGCCTACAAATGCGCCGAATGCGGCTGGACCACCGTCAAATGGGTGGGGCGCTGCGGCGAGTGCCAGGCGTGGGGCACCGTAGAGGAAACGGGCACGGCTGTTGCGCGTACGACGGCGGCCACAACGGTCCTTGAGCCGGCCCGCCGGATTGCCGAGGTTGACGCCACCACGGCGGCTTTCCTGCCCACGGGGGTGGATGAACTGGACCGTGTGCTCGGCGGCGGCCTGGTGCCGGGCGCGGTCATCCTGCTGGCGGGTGAGCCGGGTGTCGGCAAGTCCACCCTCCTGCTGGATGTCGCGGCGAAGTTCGCCCGGACGGCGCAGGACGTGCTGTACGTGACGGGCGAGGAATCCGCGGCGCAGGTGAAGCTGCGGGCGGAGCGGATCGACGCCGTCGCGGAATCCCTGTACCTCTCCGCCGAGACGGACCTGGGCCAGGCGCTGGGACAGGTGGAGAAGATCGAGCCGCGGCTCCTGATCGTGGACTCGGTCCAGACCCTGAGCAGCGCGGACGTGGACGGCAGTGCCGGCGGTGTCTCCCAGGTCCGCGAAGTGGCGGCCTCCATCATCGCCGCGGCAAAGCGCCGGAACATGACCACCCTGCTGGTGGGCCACGTGACCAAGGACGGGTCCATCGCCGGGCCCCGGCTGCTGGAGCACCTGGTGGATGTGGTGTGCCAGTTCGAAGGCGAACGGCACTCGCGGCTGCGGCTGCTCCGTGCGGTCAAGAACCGGTATGGACCCACCGACGACGTGGGCTGCTTCGACCTGAACGAAAACGGCATCGAAGGGCTCGCGGATCCCAGCGGACTGTTCGTCAGCCGCACCAAGGATCCGGTCTCCGGCACCTGCATCACCGTGACCATGGAAGGCCGCAGGCCGTTGCTCGCGGAGGTGCAGTCGCTGCTGGCCGAGAGCCCCAACTCGCAGCCGCGCCGTGCAACCAGCGGCCTGGACAGTTCCCGGGTCTCGATGCTCCTGGCGGTGCTGCAGCAGCGTGCCGGAACCCTGCTGCACAAGGACGATTCCTATGTGGCCACCGTGGGCGGCGTGAAGCTGAGTGAACCTGCCACGGACCTGGCGGTTGCCCTTGCCGTGGCTTCAGCCAAGGCGCGCAAACCCCTGCCCATCCGGCTGATTGCCTTCGGCGAGGTGGGGCTCGCGGGTGAGGTCCGGCCGGTGCCCGGCATCAACCAGCGCATCCAGGAAGCCCACCGGCTGGGGTTCACCCACGCAGTGGTCCCGGCAAGCCATGCCGGGCCGGGACCCATACCCGCCGGGTTCTCCGTGCGGGAAGTGGAGCACCTGACGGAGGCGCTGAGTTTGCTGATCGGGTAACTCCCGCCAATGATGGCGGGCACGTAACGCCTAAGGGTGCCGCGGAAGCTGGTCCGGATCGTCCCGGTGGGCGTTGAAGAGCCAGCCGGACACATCGCTGCGGAGCACCAGCAGCGGGCCGCCGGTGGCGCTGACGTTTCCGGTGGGCACGTAGTACCCGCGCCCGTTTCCTGGACCGCCCGCAGCACGGTCCAGGGCATCGAGCAGGTGCCGCGGAAGGTGGCCCTGCGGGCCAAGGCTGCGAAGCTCATCAAGTTCTTCCGGCGTCAGCCGGCCCAAAACCTCAGCAATGTTGGCCATGACGGGTCCCTTCGAGGAAAGTGCCTGAAGGAATAACCTAAAGCAGGGCCGTGAACTGCCGGTTAACGCTGGACGGCGAATTTGCTACTTGTTGAATGCGGCTGGAAATGGAGGACACATGCCGGTCCGAAGCGCAGGAATCCTCCTGTACAGGCTGGGCACAACGCCCGGGGCCGCCGCCGGCCAACAGCCAGGCAACGCATCCGATGTTCCCGGGGCACTGCAGGTGTGGATCGCCCACATGGGCGGGCCATTCTGGGCCCGCAAGGACGCGCACGCCTGGTCCATTCCGAAAGGCGAGTACACCGAGGACGAGGATCCGCTCGCGGCCGCCCTGCGGGAATTCGCCGAGGAAATGGGAACTCCCGCACCTGCTGCTGACTACGAACACCTGGGCGAATTCCGCCAGCCCTCCGGCAAGATCATCACCGTTTATGCGGCCGATCAGGACTTCCAGCCGGAACGGATTGCCAGCAACACTTTTCCCCTCGAGTGGCCCAAGGGGTCAGGCAGGATCCAGGAGTACCCGGAGATCGATGACGCCCGCTGGTTCCCACTGCCGGAGGCAAGGCTCAAGCTGGTCAAGGGCCAGATTCCGGTCCTCGACGCCCTCGCCGAGCACGTCCGCGCGAAGTCCTGATAAGCGAATCTCCAGTACGCCAAGTCCCAGTCAAGGGGCCTGCACCGGAAGCTGCCCGCCACAGCCCAGGACACAGGAAGGCCGGGAATCCGCTGGGATTCCCGGCCTTCGTGTCCGCGCCAGACGTTGCATGCCGTCAGGCAGCTGCGTGGATTCGACCTGCCATCGTGTTGGCTGACGCAACCTTGACCACGGTCACATCGTCTCCGGAGCACACCATGGTCCTGCCCGCGCCGTCGTCCCGGATCATCCAAAAGACACTGCGGTCCGCGGCGATCATGTCGATGATTCCGGACATTGGGCCGCCGCCGTCGCTGTGGACCTCGACGTGGTCCTTGCGGCAGAGCCTGGACCAGTCAGGAATGGGCGGTGCGGCGTTTACCGTTCCCCGGCGGGCTGGTTTGTGGATGTACATGGTGCCTCTCCAAAGGGCTCTCTGCTAGAAGTTTCCGCCGTCGGCCTTGACCGCAAGCACCGGCCGGTCCGCCTGCATCAGGATGCGCTGGGCGTGGCTGCCCAGGATGAACTTCCCCACCTGGGTGCGGTGCCGGAGGCCTATCACGATCAGGGATGCATTGGCTTCCCGGGCCACATCCAGGAACTCGTCGGCGAGGTCATGCTGGTACGGCGGCTGGATGACGCTCGCCTGGACACCGGCCTCGGTGGCCCGGCGGGCGGCCTGCTCCAGCAGCTCTTCGGGTGCCACCGACTTGTCCACCAGTGCGCCTTCCCGGGCGGAGTTGACGATCAGGAGATCCTCATTCCGCAGGCGGGCTTCGGCGATGCCGGCCTTGAGGGCGGCTTCTCCCGCGGGTGTTGGAACGAATCCGACGACGATGCTCATACTTTCTCCTTGATGTCCGGCCGGGCTGCGGATGCAGTAGCGGGTAGCTTGCGCTTGGCGATGGAGGTGCGGATAAACGGCAGCACTGCCACCAGGACAAAAACGACCAGCAGTGTGGCCGAAATGGGACGGCCGAAGAAGCCCAGCGGGTCACCGCCAAAGACCAGCAGGGAACGCCGCATGGAGCTCTCGAGAAGCTCGCCCAGCACAAAGGCGAGCACCAGGGGGCCCGGTTCGAAGCCGAACTTCTTCATGAGGTAGCCGATGATGCCGAAGACCACCACGAGCGTGACATCGAACATGCTGTTGTTGATGGTGTAGGCGCCGAGCAGCGTGATCAGAGCAGTGACGGGGGCCAGGATGGCTGCGCGGACGCGCAGGATCCTGACGAAGATTCCCACAAGCGGCAGGCTCATGATCAGCAGGAGGATGTTGCCGATGTACATCGAGTTCACAACGCCCCAGAACAGCTCCGGGTTCTGCTCCACCAGCTGCGGGCCGGGGGTCACACCCTGGATGAGCAGCGCACCGAACATCAGTGCCATGGTGGCGTTGGCCGGAATGCCAAGCGTCAGCAGCGGAATGAACGACGACGTGGCGGCAGCGTTGTTGGCCGTCTCCGGGCCGGCGACGCCTTCCGGCGCTCCCTTGCCGAACCGTTCGGGCTGCTTGGCCCGCTTCTTCTCCATGGCATAGGAGGCCATGGAGGCGATGGTGGCGCCACCGCCCGGGAGGATGCCCAGGAAGAAGCCGAGGACGGATCCGCGGCCGATGGAGCCGGACGCCTGCTTGAGGTCCTTCCGGGAAGGCCAGACGTTGGCCACTTTCGACGGCGCCTTGGCGGCCCGGTGCCGTTCCTCCAGGTTGTAGAGGATTTCACCAAGGCCGAAGATGCCCATGGCAATCGGCACGAAGTCGATGCCGTCGGCCAGCTGCAGGCTGCCGAAGGTGAACCGGCTTTCCCCGGTGAAGATGTCCCGGCCCACCGTCGCGAGCAGGAGGCCGAGGGCGGCGGCAATGAGCGCCTTGGCTTTCGCGCCGCTGCTGATGGTTGCCACCAGGAGGATGCCCAGCAGCGCAAGGGCGGTGTACTCCGGCGGGCCGAAATCCAGCGCGAAGCTGGCAACGATGGGCGCCAGGAACGTCAGGCCGATGATGGCTGCCGTGCCGCCGACGAAGGAACCGATGGATGCAAGTCCCAAAGCGGTGCCGGCCTTCCCCTGCCGGGCCATCTGGTAGCCGTCAAAAACCGTGACGACGGAGGACGCTTCGCCGGGAAGCCGGAGGAGTACGGAGGTGATGGTGCCGCCGTACTGGGCGCCGTAGAAAATGCCGGCCAGCATAATGATGGCGGTGACGGGTTCCACGTTGTAGGTCAGGGGCAGCAGGATGGCAATGGTTGCCGCGGGCCCCAGTCCGGGCAGTACGCCGATCAGCATGCCGATGACGACGCCGATCAGGCAGTAGAGGAGGTTGGTCGGCTCCAGGACAACCGCAAATCCGTTGATAACGGGATTCAGAAAATCCACGGGGGTCTCCTAGAAGAGGTGGGGGATGGAAGTGCCGAGCGCCAGGACAAAGATGCCGTAGAACGCCGCGACGACGATGGCGCTGACCAGCAGGGTGGAGCGCCAGGTCTCGCCGCCCAGGAAGCGCATCCAGATGATGCACAGGACCAGCGCCGGGATCTCGAAACCGATGAGCGGCATGAGTGCCACCATGGCTGCCAGTGTCACCAGGCCTGTGAGGGGGGCCAGTG
This sequence comes from Arthrobacter sp. RT-1, assembly GCF_003367205.1. NCBI lineage: Bacteria > Bacillati > Actinomycetota > Actinomycetes > Micrococcales > Micrococcaceae > Arthrobacter > Arthrobacter sp. RT-1. Next base: position 26,346 of record NZ_QRGQ01000003.1, on the reverse strand, counting down.
ACATGCGCGTGAACTTTTCGGCATCCCGGTTGTGCCGGCCCAGGATCAGCTGGAAAAGGCCCAGTGCCACCATGACGCAGCTGATGATGAAGGGCCAAAGGCCCGGCTGCGGGCTGGCCGGGGTGCCCAGTCCCATGGCGACGGACAGGATGATGGCACCGATCCCGACGCCGAGGACCACCAGGGAGGATGCCATGCTGGCGAGCGCACCGGCCGCCGGCGGCTTTTCCTCTTCCCATTGGGCTGCCAGTTGCTCCGGCGTCAGTTCATCAAGGACGTCGCCCGGGACGTCGTCATGAGCGTGGGCGGTGCCCCCGCCGGAGGGAGCAGCCATGCTGCTTCCTCCGGCGGGTACTGCGGGGGTTCCTTTCACAGGAATCACTTATTTCCGCTCAGGCTGATGTCGTACTTCTCCACCAGCTCCTTGTACTTCGCTGCGTAGCCCTTCCATTCGGTGACTACTTCCTCGCCGGAGATCTCCTTTGGCGTCAGCATGTTCTTCTTGTTGAACTCCTTGTAGGCCTCGGACTTGAAGGTCTCCTGGAATGCCGAGTACAGCTTGTCCTTGACGTCCTGCGGGGTGCCCTTGGGGGCGGCGACCGCCCGGTACTGCGCCACCGGAACGTCGTATCCGGCTTCCTTGGCGGTGGGGGTGTCGGGCAGGAAGCTGTTGCGCTCCTCCGAGAAGACCAGCAGCGGGGATACCTTGCCGGCCTCGATCTGTGGCATGGCCTCGCCCAGCTGGATGGTGGCGAGTTCCACCTGGTTGCCCAGGACGGCCGTCAACGCCGGCTTGCCGCTGTCGAACGGGATGTCCGTGCCGGTGACGCTGGCCTGCTTGAAGAGCACGGTCTGCGCCAGCTGGCTTCCGGTGCCAACGCCGGTGGTGCCGAAGGTGACGTTGCGGCCGGCGTCGGTGACGTCCTTGAAGGATTTGAAGCCGGACTCCGGGCTGGCCACCAGGACGTAGTCGTCCTGGGACAGGCCGGCAATGATGTCCAGATCGTCGATGTTGACCGCTTCGTCGGCGGAGACTGCCAGCGGCGTGATGGTGATCAGGGACGCGGTCAGCAGGACCAGTTCCTGTCCGTCGGCAGGCTTGCCGGCAACTTCCTTGGTAGCGAGGGCTCCGTTGGCGCCGGGCTTGTTGACCACGGGCATCGGCTTGCCGAGCGTCTTCGAGGCTCCCTCGGCAAGGGCACGGGCGATCAGGTCGGTGCTGCCGCCGGCTGCCTGGCCGACCGTGAGGTTGACCGGCCCGGAGGGGTACTCGGCCGTGGTGGACTGGCCGCCGGCGACGTTACCGCAGGCAGTCATGGCCAGCAGCGTGATGGCCGATGCCGCGCCGAGGACCGAGCGGCGGGTGGGGAAGTGCTTCATTGGGACTCCTCATAAAAGCTCCGGGATGCTCCCGGACGGTGCTGTGAACCGAATCACTTCGGGTTGCTGGATCGAGTTTAGGGACGCGTTATGATGCCTGTCTAAGCCCAAATCAGCATCAAGTGATACCCGGAAGGCATCATGTTTACGTTTGACCAGCTGGCGGGATTTATTGCCGTCGCAGAGGAGCTCCACTTTGGCCGCGCCGCCGAGCGGCTCAACATGACCCAGCCCCCTCTCAGCCGGCAGATCCAGAAACTGGAAAAAATCATCGGAGCGGAACTCCTTGAGCGGGACAACAGGCGGGTGGAGCTCACCTCGGCAGGGGAGACGTTCCTTGAGGAAGCGCGCCGGCTGATGGCGCTGGCGGAGCGTGCCCCGGTCACGGCCCGCCGCATCGCGTCCGGACGCTCGGGCGTCCTGCGGATCGGCTTCACGGCAGCAAGCGGTTTCAGCATCCTGGGCCCTCTGCTGGAAGAGATCTCGGGCATCATGCCGGACGTGGACATCGACCTGCAGGAGTTGGTGACGCGCGAGCAGCTCAACGGCCTGCTGACCGGCGAACTCGACCTTGGCTTCGCGCGCCCTCCCTTTGACAGCGAAACCTTTGATTCGCACTTGCTCTACCGCGAGTCCATGGTGCTCGCGGTTCCCTCAAGCCATCCCCTGACGCTGCTGGGACGGGACCTCACCGCCGAGGATTTCAAGGACGAGCCCCTGATCATGCACTCCCCCACCCAGGCGCGCTATTTCTATGACCTGGTGGTCCGCATGCTCCCCATCCAGCATGCCAATGTGGTCCACACGGTCAGCCAGATCCTCACGATGGTCTCGCTCGTTGCGGCAAAACGCGGGCTGGCCTTCGTGCCCCATTCGGCTACCCTCCTGGGCATCAAAGGCGTGGAATTCCTGCCGTTGGAAGCAGGGAGGGAGGAACAGGTGGAGCTGCACGCGCTCTGGAACCGCAGGATCACCAACCCGGCACTGGCCCGCCTCCTGCGCGACCTCGAGTTTGCCATGGAGTAGACGGCACATGGATCATGCACCGAAGGTATCAATACATACAAAAATGCACTTAGACAGGCATTACGTCCTCTGCCTAACCTGAACAGGAATCCACCACCAGCCGCCCTCCCGGCGCTCACACAGAGGACAACATCGTGGCAAAGTACACCCCGCAGGAACTGGCAAACACCCTGAAAGACGGCCTGCTGTCGTTCCCGGTGACGTCCTTTGACAGCCACCTGCAGTTCGACGAGGAAAATTACCGCAAGCACCTTGCCTGGCAGGCGAGCTTCCCGGTGGCAGGCCTGTTCGCAGCCGGCGGCACCGGCGAAGGCTTCTCCCTCACCCCCGCCGAATCCGCCCACGTGGTGCGCACCGCCGTCGAAGAAGTCGGCAACCAGGTGCCGGTACTTGCATCAGCCGGCGGATCAACAGCACAGGCAATTGAGAATGCCAAGGCTGCAGAAGCAGCAGGCGCTGACGGCCTCCTGCTCCTCCCGCCGTACCTGACCGAAGCCGACCAGGGCGGCCTGATCGACCACGTCAGCGCCATCTGCAGCGCCACCTCGCTGGGTGTCATCATCTACAACCGCGCCAACGCCATCTACAAGGACACCACTGTTGCCACCCTCGCGGACCGGCACGAAAACCTCATCGGCTTCAAGGACGGTGTTGGCGACCTCGAACACGACGCCCGCGTTTACGCCAAGCTTGGCGACCGCCTCTTCTACCTGGGCGGCCTTCCCACCGCGGAAACCTTCGCCCTCCCCCTGCTGCAGCTGGGCATGAGCACCTACTCCAGCGCGATGTACAACTTCGTCCCGCAGTTCGCGCTGGACTTCTACCAGGATGTCCGCAACAACGACCGCGTGGCCGTCAACAAGAAGCTGAACGACTTCGTGATCCCCTACCTGGACATCCGCGACCGCGTGAAGGGCTACGCTGTCTCCATCGTCAAGGGCGGCCTGGACGCCATCGGCCGCTCCGCCGGCCCGGTCCGCCCCCCTCTGCAGAACATGGCGGAGCAGGACCTGGCGGACCTCAAGGCGCTTATCGCCCGCGTATCCTGACCCTGATCCACCGCTTCCCAGGAGGAACCATCGTGACCCTCACCGGACACTCCCTGATCGCCGGACAGACCGTCGTCGGCGACGGCAAGACAGCCTTCGGCTTCAACCCGGCCACCAATGAACAGCTCGATCCCGCGTACTCCCTGATCACCGAGGACCAGCTGAAGCTGGCCACTGCCGCGGCAGCTGACGCGTACCCGTCCTTCTCCACACTGGACCCGGAAACCCACGCCGGGTTCCTCGAGGCCATTGCGGACAACATCGAGGCCATCGGCGAGGAACTGATCGTCCGCGCAGGCCAGGAAACCGGGCTGCCCGCCGCCCGCCTGCAGGGTGAGCGTGCGCGCACCACCGGCCAGCTGCGGCTCTTCGCCAACGTGGTCCGCCAGGGCGACTTCCGCGGCGTCCGCGTGGACCCCGCCATCCCGGACCGCAGCCCGCTGCCCCGGGCAGACATCCGCCAGCGCCAGATCCCGCTCGGCCCCGTCGCGGTATTCGGCGCCAGCAACTTCCCGCTCGCCTTCTCCACCGCCGGCGGCGACACCGCCTCGGCCCTCGCCGCAGGCTGCCCCGTCGTCTTCAAAGCCCACAACGCCCACCCCGGCACCGGCGAACTCGTCGGCCAGGCCGTGGCCAAAGCCGTCAAAGACTTCGGCCTGCACCCCGGCGTGTTCTCCCTCATCTACGGCCCCGGCGCCAGCATCGGCCAGGCCCTCGTCGCCGACCCCAACATCAAGGCCGTCGGCTTCACCGGCTCCCAGGCCGCCGGCAACGCCCTGATGAAAACCGCGGCAGCCCGCCGCGAACCCATCCCGGTCTACGCCGAAATGTCCTCCCTGAACCCCGTCTTCGTCTTCGAAGGCGCCCTCAAAGGCTCCGCCGAAGACATCGACGCCCTCGCACAGCAGTACGTCACCGCCGTCACCGGCAGCTCCGGGCAGCTCTGCACCTCCCCTGGCCTGCTGTTCGCCCCCGAAGGCGAACTGGGCGACAAACTCGCCGCCGCCGTCGGCCGCGCCGTCTCCGCCTGCTCCGGACAGACCATGCTCACAGCGGGCATCGCCGGGTCCTGGAACGCCGGGGCAGAAGCTTTGGGCAGCGCCGACGGCGTGAACCTGATCGGAAAGGGCGCCGCCGGTGCCACCGAAAACGCCCCGGCACCCACCATCTTTGGCACCCAGGTCCGCGACTTCGTCACCAACCACGTCCTGCACGAGGAAATCTTCGGCGCCGCGTCCCTGGTCATCCGCTACGGCAGCACCAACGAACTCCTCGACGCCATCAAACGCCTCGAAGGCCAGCTCACCGCATCGCTGCAGCTCACCGAAGAGGACTACCCCACCGCGGCGCCCCTGATCCCGGCACTCGAGCAGAAAGTGGGCCGCATCATCGTCAACGGCTGGCCCACCGGCGTCGAAGTCGGCCACGCCATGGTCCACGGCGGTCCGTTCCCCGCCACCTCCGACTCCCGCACCACCTCCGTCGGCTCCCTCGCGATCAACCGCTTCCTGCGGCCGGTCGCCTACCAGAACATCCCCCAGGAACTCCTCCCGGCACCCCTGCAGGACACCAACCCCTGGCACCTGAACCGCAGGATCGATGGGGTTGTGGAAGCCGCCGAAGCACAGAAAGCAGGAATTAACGCATGACCTCCCAGCCAAGCATTGCCCGGGTCGAAGTTGTCCCGGTTGCCGGGCACGACAGCATGCTGATGAACCTCAGCGGCGCGCACGGCCCGTTCTTCACCCGCAATGTTGTGATCATCACCGATTCGGACGGCAGGACCGGCCTGGGTGAAGTTCCCGGCGGCGAAAAGATCCGCACCACCATCGAGGAAGCCGGCGCCCTGATCACCGGAAAGCCGGTGGCCCGCTACCGCTCGCTTTTGCGTGAAATTGCTGCCGAGTTCGCTGACCGCGACGCCGGCGGCCGTGGCCTCCAGACCTTTGACCTGCGTACCACGGTCCATGCCGTCACCGCCGTCGAATCCGCGTTGCTGGACCTGCACGGGCAGTACCTCGGAGTTCCCGTGGCTGAACTGCTCGGCGACGGCCAGCAGCGCAGCTCCGTCCCGATGCTCGGCTACCTCTTCTTCGTGGGCGACCACAAGCGGACGGACCTGCCCTACCTCGTGGAGGATGCACCCGCGGACCGCTGGGAGGAACTCCGCCGGCAGGAAGCCATGACGCCCGAAGCTGTGGTGGCCCTGGCAGAGGCCGCCCAGGAACGCTACGGGTTCAGCGACTTCAAGCTCAAGGGCGGCGTGCTGTCCGGCGACGACGAAGTGGACGTGGTCACGGCCCTCGCCGAGCGCTTCCCCGAGGCAAGGGTGACCCTCGACCCCAACGGCGGCTGGCTCCTGGACGAGGCAATCCGGCTGGGCAAGCGGATGCAGGGCGTTGTGGCCTACGCGGAAGACCCCTGCGGTGCAGAAGGCCGCTTCTCCGGCCGGGAAGTCATGGCGGAGTTCCGCAGGGCCACGGGCCTGAAGACGGCCACCAACATGATTGCCACGGACTGGCGGGAGATGTCGCACGCGATCCGCAGCAACGCCGTGGACATCCCCCTGGCTGACCCGCACTTCTGGACCATGCACGGCTCGGTGCGGGTGGCGCAGATGTGCCACGAGTTCGGCCTCACCTGGGGCTCGCACTCGAACAACCACTTTGACATCTCGCTGGCCATGTTCACCCATACCGGTGCCGCGGCTCCGGGTGAAATCACCGCCCTGGACACGCACTGGATCTGGCAGGACGGCCAGGGCCTCACCAAGGAACCGCTGCAGATCAAGGACGGGGCCATCGAGGTTCCGGCCGCCCCGGGCCTCGGCGTTGAGCTGGACCGCAATGCCCTGGACAAGGCACACCAGCTGTATCTGGAACAGGGCCTGAATGCCCGCGACGACAGCATCGGCATGCAGTACTACATCGAGGGCTGGTCCTTCGACCCGAAGCGGCCCTGCCTGGTCCGTTAGCAGCCTCCGGCTGCACTTTCGGTAAAGTAGTGGGGTCCGCTGTGGCGTGCCCCACTACTTTCCTGTGCCCCCGCATTGGGCCCCGCAGCCGGCCTGCGTTATCTATCCAAAGGAAATACATTCAATGAAGTCTGCAGACAATGCTGTCTCGGACGTGGCGACAGCCACGAAGAAGTTCTTCAAACGCGTTCTGCCCATCATGCTGGTCATGCTGGTCTGCAACCAGCTGAACCGGTCCAACATCGGCTATGCCCAGGACCACCTCCAGGCGGATGTGGGCATCGGCGCCGCCGCCTACGGGTTCGGCGCTGGCCTGTTCTTCATCGCCTATGCCATCTTTGAACTCCCCAGCAACGTGATGATGGAAAAGTACGGCGCCAAGGTCTGGCTGACCCGCATCATGATCAGCTGGGGCATCGTCTCGTTCCTGATGGCGTTCGTGCAGAACGAAACCATGTTCTACGTCCTGCGCTTCCTGCTGGGTGCCGCGGAGGCGGGCTTCTTCCCCGCCGTCATCTTCTACTTTGCCCGCTGGGTTCCGGCGGGCCAGCGCGGCAAGGCCACCGCGATCTTCATCGCGGGCTCCTCCATCGCCGCGGCAATTTCCGGCCCCATCGCCGGCATGCTGCTCAGCCTCCACGGCGCGCTGGGGCTGCGCGGCTGGCAGTGGCTCTTCGGCTTCGAAGGCGCCCTCTCCGTGGTGGTGGGCATGGCCGTGTTCTTTGTCCTGGACGCCCGCATCAAGGACGCCAAGTGGCTCTCCCCCGCCGAGAAGGACGCCCTGTCCCAGGCCATCAGGGATGAGGACGCACAGCACACCACGGCCGGCGGCGCCAAGATCAACCGCTGGAAGATGCTGCTCAACCCGCAGATCCTGCTGCTGTGCGGCATCTACTTCTCGGTGCAGCTGTCCATCTACGCCAACACGTTCTGGCTCCCCAGCATCATCAAGCAGATCCCCGGCACCACGGACCTGACCGTGGGGTTCCTGTCCTCCATCCCGTGGGTCTGCGCCGTCTTCGCCATGTACTTCGCCGCTAAACTGCAGGACAAGGCCAAGTCCAAGCGCCCGCTGCTGGTGGTTGCCCTGCTGGTGGCAGCCGTCGGCACGTTCGCCGCCGCCATCGCATCTCCGGTCATGGCCCTGGTCTTCCTGGCCATCGCGGCCATGGGTTTCAAGAGCGCCTCGCCACTGTTCTGGACCATCCCGCAGTCCGGCCTGCACCCGATGATCCTCGCCCCGGCCATCGCCATCATCAATTCGCTGGGAAACCTGGGCGGCTTTGTGGCCCCCTTCGGCTTCGGCATCATCAAGGAGCAGACCGGCAGCGTTATCCCCGGCCTGTTCGCGCTGGCCGCCGCCTCCACCATCGCTGCCGGGCTGGTGTACTTCCTGAAAGAGCGCCGAACCGATGGCGCTCCCGGGCAGGTTGAGGAAGCCGCCGCGCAGGAGCCGGTCGGCAGCCGCGCATAAGGGGACTGCACGACGGCGGCGCCAGGCGCCACTGGGGTATTGATCGCCACGGCTGACGAACCTCCGCAACAAGGACCTCAGGGCGGGCCGCGCAAGAATTGTTCAACAATCTCTTGCGCGGCCCGCCCTTCGGTCGTTAAGCTGGCAAAAGACCCTGTGACTGCAGTCACTGAACCCCCTTTGTGCCCGGCAGGAGCCCGCCATGACCATCCCCGCAAACCCGCCCGCCGCCGTCGTGCGTCCGGAGAACCCGGCCGCGTTGTCCCCCGCCCAGGCGCGGGCCCTCTTCCGGGCTGGCCTGGTGACGCCCACGTCAGGGTGGAGTGCAGGCTACACGCAGGCCAACCTGATGATCGTTCCGAAGGCGCAGGCCTTCGACGTGCTGCTGTTCGCGCAGCGGAACCCCAAGCCGTGCCCCGTCCTGGGGGTGCTCGATGCCGGCGAGACGAGCAGTGCGCTGCTCGCCGGCGGTGACATCCGGACTGACGTGCCGAAGTACGCCGTCTACGAAAACGGCGTGAAGGTGGACGAGCCAACGGACATCACGGAGTACTGGCGGGATGACCTGGTCACCTTCATCGTGGGCTGCAGCTTCACGTTCGAGGCCGCGCTGCAGGAGGGCGGCATCCGCATCGCCCACATCGACCAGGGCGTCAACGTCCCGATGTACCGGACCTCCGTCCGCTGCGAACCGGCCGGCGCCCTGGCCGGGCCGCTGGTAGTGTCCATGCGGCCTGTTCCGGCCTCGCAGGTGGCCGACGCCGTCCGCATCACGTCGCGCTACCCCGCCGTCCATGGCGCCCCGGTCCACGTGGGCAATCCGTCCGAGATTGGCATTGCGGACCTGTCCCGTCCCGACTTCGGCGATCCCGTCCGGATTCCGGAGGGGCACATTCCGGTGTTCTGGGCATGCGGGGTGACCCCGCAGGCAATGGTGATGGAATCCCGGCCGGCACTGGCCATCGGGCACGCGCCGGGGCACATGCTGATTACGGACGCCCGGGACAGCTCCTACCTCGTGCCCTAGGCACTGCTGCAGAAGTCAGGCAGCTTAGGCAGGGTCCACGGCGGCCGGCCCGGCCGGAACAGCGCCGATATGGACCAGCAGCTCATGCTCAGCGGTGTCCAGGTAGCGCCGGAGCTCGGCGGCTGCCTCTTCGCGCTGGCCGGCACGGATTTGCTGCACCAGGGCGACGTTCCGGTCCACGTAGTGGCTGTGGAAGTCAGGCGTGGTGGCCATCGCATGGAAGACCAGGCGCATTTCCGCGAGCACCTTTTCCATCAGCTCGGACAGTGATGCGCTGCCGGACAGGGCCACCAGGGCCTTGTGCAGCTCCTGGTTGGCGTCGGCCATCTCGGGCACCGAGTTGGCAGCCTTGGCCGCCTGCGCCCTGGCAACAATGGCCTCCAGGTGTTCCAGCGCCCCGGGCGGCATCTCGCCCCATTGGACGGCGGCCGGCTCGATCAGCCGGCGAACCCGGTAGATCTCCCGCACATCCTCAGCTCCGGGAGCGGCAACATAGACGCCCCGGTTGGGAATCCGCTGCACCATCGACTCCCCGGCCAGGACCGTAAAGGCCTCGCGCAGAGTATTCCGGGAAACGCCGAGGGCTTCAGAGAGCTTCTGCTCCGAGAGTTTGGTCCCCGGCGGAAGCTCACCGGCCGAAATGCGCGAGCGGAGCACGCTGGCCACCCACGCCCCCGTGTGGGCGTGGGCTGCCTGGGCGCCGTCGGCGATCCCCTGGAGTGCTGCGTTCATGGGCATCGTTCCAATCTATCGAAAGATTGGCCTTCCCCAGTTCAGGCGGCCGCTATGCGATCCGGCAAAGGACGTCACCGCGGCCGACGACGTTGCCGGGCTCCTGCGGGCCCCGCGCCAGGGTGCCGCTGCGGTGGGCGGGCACCACGGTTTCCATCTTCATCGCCTCCAGCACGGCCACCGGCTGGCCGGCCTCAACGTGTTCGCCATCCTCGGCCACCCATTTCACCAGGGAACCTGACATCGGTGAGGCGAGTTCGGCGTCGTCCTCTTCCTCGGCCGCCGCAGAGGAGTGGCCTGCGCCGCCGCCTCCGCTGAGCAGGGCTTCGTACAGCTTCGCCGGCAACCCGAGCTGCACGGCCTTGCCGTCCAGCTCCACCGTGAAGGTCCTGCGGGCGGCACCGGGCTGGGTGCGGGCTATCTCCGGAGAGGCCGCCAACTGCTCCGCGAATTCATTCTCGATCCAGGTGGTGTGCACGCCCAGTCCTTCCTCGGCCGTGAAAGCGGGATGGCGGACCACGGCACGGTGGAACGGCAGGACGGTGGGCAGCCCCACGATGCGCATCTCCTCGAGCGCGGCGGCGGCGCGGCGGAGCGCCTGCGGCCGGTCCTCGCCGTGGACGATGAGCTTGGCGAGCAGGGAATCGTATTCACCCGGGACCACGGAGCCGGACCGGACGCCGGAGTCGACGCGGATGCCGGCGCCGGTGGGCGGTTCAAAGGCCTCAATGGTGCCCGGGCCGGGGAGGAAGCCGCGGGCCGGGTCCTCGGCATTGAGCCGGAATTCGATGGCATGGCCGCGGGGCTCGGGGTCGGACGTGATGCCAAGGACGCCGCCGGCGGCGATGCGGAACTGCTCGCGGACCAGGTCCACGCCGGACGTTTCTTCGGTGACGGGATGCTCCACCTGCAGGCGGGTGTTCACCTCAAGGAAGGAGATGATCCCGTCCTTGCCCACCAGGAACTCGACGGTCCCGGCGCCGTGGTAGTCCGCTTCCCGGCAGATCGCCTTGGCGGATTCGTGGATCAGCGAGCGCTGCTCCACTGTGAGGAACGGTGCCGGGGCTTCCTCCACGAGCTTCTGGTTGCGGCGCTGCAGCGAGCAGTCGCGGGTTCCCAGGACCACCACGTTGCCGTGGGTATCGGCCAGGACCTGCGCTTCGACGTGCCGGGGCTGGTCCAGGAACCGCTCCACAAAGCACTCGCCGCGGCCGAACGCCACAGTGGATTCGCGGACCGCGGATTCGAACGCGTCTTCCACGTCCTCCATCCGCCGGGCCACCTTCAGTCCCCGGCCGCCGCCGCCGAACGCGGCCTTGATGGCCACCGGCAGGCCGTATTCCCGGGCGAAGGCCAGCACTTCCTCGGCATTGGCTACGGGTCCGTCGCTGCCGGGCACAAGCGGCGCGCCGGCCCGGACGGCGATCTCCCGGGCGGTCACCTTGTTGCCCAGGGCACGGATCGAATCGGGCGACGGACCCACCCACGCCAGGCCAGCATTGATGACGGCTTCGGCAAAGTCCGCATTCTCGGAGAGGAACCCGTAGCCGGGGTGGATGGCGTCCGCACCTGAGCGCTTGGCGGCGTCCAGGAGCTTGGCGATGTCCAGGTACGTTTCGGCGCTGGCGGTGCCGCCCAGAGCGTACGCCTCGTCAGCGAGCCGCACGTGCAGGCTGTCGGCGTCCGGGTCGGAGTAGACGGCGACGGACCCGAGCCCGGAGTCCGAGCACGCCCGGGCAATCCGCACTGCAATTTCGCCGCGGTTGGCAATCAGGACTTTTTTCATGGCTGGCTTCCTTCAAACGCGGTGGCGCCTACGGCTGATTCACGGGGGGTTTCCTGGCGGGCTGCTGCCTGGTCAACAACTTCCCGGTCAACAGGGTCCAGGGTGCGGGGGTCCACGATGGTGAACTCCACGTGGTGCCCGGGCGGCAACTGGGCAGCAAGGGGCAGGTCTTCGGGCACGACGACGGCAATCACCGGGTATCCGCCGGTCACCGGGTGGTCGGCCAGGAACAGGACCGGGTGTCCGTTGGGCGGCATCTGCAGCGCCCCGGCCACCGTTCCTTCACTGGGCATTTCGCCGTCCCGGGCGCGTGCCAGGGCGCGGCCCTCCTCCGGCGGGGCGAGCCGGACACCGATGCGGTTGGACTGCTCGGTGACCAGCCACTGCTGGCCAGTGAAGAGACCGATGGCTTCGGCGTCGAACCAGTCGTCACGGGGGCCGAGTGTCACGCGCAGGGTGGTGGTCGATGACCCGTCTTCCAGCATGCCGTCCTCCGGTATTCCCACCGGCCAGACTCCCGTAACCGGGGCAACGGGCAGGAAAGTCCCCGCCGCCAACGGGGCCGGTCCGATGCCGGACATCGAATCACTGGAACGGCTGCCCAGGACCGGGGGAACATCGAACCCGCCGCGCACGGCCAGGTAGCTCCGCACGCCGGCGCTGGGCGGACCGATGGTGAGCGTCTCGCCGTCGAGCAGGGCAAAGGGTGTATGCATGGCCGGGTGCCGCAGGAGCGTCCGGGATTCGTCGCGGATTTCAAGGACCGCCGGAGCACCGGCAACAGCCAGCACCTGGTCGCCATTTGCCTGCACGGTGAGGCCGCCGAGGAGGTTTTCGAGGACGGCGGCATCGGGTTCGTTGCCTGCCAGGCGGTTGGCCTGGCGGACGGAGCGCTGGTCGGCGGCGCCGGACACGGAGACACCGAGGTCCCCGAAACCGGGCCGCCCCAGGTCCTGGACCAGGGACTGCAGCCCCGGGGCCTGGACGGTGAGCCCGGAGCAGGATTCCGTGTTTTCTGGAGCAGCCGGCTTGGCCTCTTTAGCTGAGGGGGCTGCCACTGCTTCCCGCACCGCGACGTAGCGGACGGTATCGCCCGGGCGGACCAGTGCCGGGGACTCCCTGCCCAGGTCCCACATCACCGCGCTCGTGTGGCCGAGGAGCTGCCAGCCGCCCGGGGACTGACGCGGGTAGACGGCGGAGAATGCGCCGCCAAGCGCCACGGAGCCGGCGGGCACGGCGGTGCGGGGCGAGCTGCGGCGGGGCACGTTCAGCGAGTCGTTCTCGCCCATCAGGTAGGTGAAGCCGGGGGCAAAGCCGCCGAACGCCCCGGTCCATGCCTGCCCGGTGTGGGCGGCAATCACGCCGTCGGCACCCAGTCCGGTAAGCCGGCCCACTTCGGCGAGGTCTTCGCCGTCGTACACCACTTCGATGGTGACCTCGTTGCCGGTCCCGTGGTGGCGGGCCGTGAGGTCAAGGTTCGGAAGCAGTTCGCGGGCAGCGCCGGTGTGGAACCGGGAAGCAAACTTGACCAGCACGGTGGCTGCGCCCGCGATGGCATCGAGCTGGCCGGGCAGGGGTTCGGCCTCCAGCCGGTGGTGCAGGGCGAGCACCGATGCGAGGTCGGTCAGTTCCACGAGGACTGCACGGGGGCCTGCCCAGCGGAGGCCGGTGATGCTCATACAAAGCTCCGCACAGTGACGCCTGCGTCCTCAAGTCCGGTCCGCACGGCTCCGGCCATGGCAACCGCCCCCGGGGTGTCGCCGTGGACGCAGATGCTGTCCGCCTGGACCTGCAGCACGGACCCGTCGCGGGCAATAATGGTTCCCTCGGTGGCGAGCCGGACCATGTTGCCGGTGATGGCGTTGTGGTCGTGCAGTACGGCACCTTCCTCCCGGCGGGAGACGAGGGTTCCGTCGGGGTTGTAGGCGCGGTCCGCGAAGGCTTCGGAGAGCGAAGTGAGACCCCGCGCCTCTGCCTTCTTTCCGGCCACGGCTCCCGGCAGGAGCAGCAGTGGCAGGTCCGGGTTGAACGCATGAACGGCGTCCACCACGGCCTGGGCGTGGACCTCGTGGTGCACGATGGTGTTGTAGAGGGCGCCGTGGGGTTTGACGTACTTGACCTCGGCGCCGGCTGCGCGGGCAAGGGCCTGCAGCGCGCCGAGCTGGTACAGGACATCATCGGCAAGCTCGGTGGCGGAGCAGTCGAGGAACCGGCGGCCGAAGCCGGCAAGGTCACGGTAGCCCACGTGCGCGCCGATGGTAACGCCGGCGGCGACAGCATCCCGGCAGGTGCGGGCAATGGTGGAAGGATCGCCCGCGTGGAAGCCGCAGGCCACGTTGGCGCTGGTCACGTGGCGGAAGACGGCGGCATCGTCGCCCATGGTCCAGTTGCCGAAGGATTCCCCGACGTCGCTGTTCAGATCGATGAAAGGCATGTGACCCTCGTCTCAGGTTGGATTCTTCATCCATCATGCCTCAAGAACCAGGATTGTTCAACAATCTTTTTACCGCATTCTGGTTAAAGCAACGCGGGGTCACTTTCGGCCCAATCCGCACCTCGGATTGGGCCCGTAGTGACCCCGCCTTGCTGTGGCTACTCCCCGGTGATCACCAAGGCGACACTGTGCCCGCCGAAACCAAAGGCGTTCACCAGGCCGGCCCGGGGGTTTCCCGCCGGCAGGGCGTGCGCTTCCTCGGTGATGACGTTCAGGTCCACTTCGGGGTCCTGCGCCTCAACGTTCAGGGTGCCCGGAAGCTGGCCGGTGCGCAGGGCTTCAAGCACAACGACGGCGGCCAGCGCGCCGGCCCCGCCCAGCAGGTGGCCGGTGTGTCCCTTGGTGGAGGTGACGGGCACGTCCGCGCCGAAGATCGCGTTGATGGCCTGGCCTTCGAGCCGGTCCCCCACCGGGGTGGAGGTGGCGTGGGCGTGGACGAAGCCGATGTCCGCGGGCTGCATACCGGCCGATTCCAGGGCCTTCTGCATCACGCGCCGCTGCATGGCGGGGTCTGCCGCCACGATGTCGTTCGCGTCGGAGGTTACCGCGCCGCCGGCTACGGCTCCCAGCACCAAAGCGCCGCGGGCGCGGGCGTGCTCTTCGCTTTCCAGCACCACCACGCCGGCGCCTTCCGCGAGAACAAAGCCGTCCCGGCCGCCGTCGAACGGGCGCGAGGCCCGCTGTGGATCGTCGGAGCGGGTGGACAGTGCGCGGATCTGGGAGAAACCGGTGATCACCAGGTCGTTGACGGATGCGTCCACACCGCCTGCAATGACGACGTCGGCAGCACCGGAGCGGATCATCTCGGCTGCCTGGACAATCGCCTCGGCCCCGGACGCGCAGGCGCTGACGGGCGTGCGGGCGCCGCCGCGGGCGCCGAGGTCGATCGATACCCAGGCCGCGGGGCCGTTGACCATGAGCCGGGTCAGGGTATGGGGAGACACCTTGCGCGGCCCGGATTCCGCGAGGGTGCGGTCCTGTTCCAGGGTGGAGCCAAGGCCGCCGTACGCGGAGCCGATCACCACGGCGAAGCGTTCCGGGTCCACCTCAGGAGCACCGGCCTGCTTCCACGCTTCCCGCGCGGCAATGAGCGCGAGCTGGCCGCAGCGGTCCATCCGCTTGATCTCGCGGGTGCTCAGGTGCTCCGAAAGATCTGCGGGCGCCTGGCCGGCGATCTTGACGGGCAGCTGCTCAGCCCACTCCTCCTTCAGGGCGGCGATGCCGGACTGCCCGGCCAGGAGGGCCGTCCAGGTTTCGGCCACCGACGATCCGAGCGGGTTGATGGTCCCGGCACCGGTGACCAGCGCGCGTGGTTGTGATGCTGTCATGTCGCCCTACTTCGCGGGGTTGTGGGTGCCGATGGGCACCAGGGTGAGGTCCGGGTGGTTCTTTTCGATCCGCCGCAGTGCCCAGACGTCGTTGAACAGTGCGAGGTATTCGCCGTCTGACCGCAACAGCACCTCGGCGCCCGGCACGTTTGCCAGCGCCGGCATGGCATCCGCCGTCGAAATCCTGGCCAGTGAGTACGGCAGGCGCTCCAGGCGCATGGGGGCGCTGAAGTCGTGGGCCATGCGGTCCTCCACCACTTCGAACTGCATGGGGCCGACGGCGGCGAGCACCGGGGCCTGGTCTCCGCGGACGTCGGAGCGGAGCACCTGGATGACGCCCTCGTGCTCGAGCTGTTCGATGCCGCGGCGGAACTGCTTGAACTTGCTGGGGTCCTTGGAGCGCGCAACCTGGAAATGCTCGGGAGCGAACAACGGGATGGCGGGATACTCCACCGGTTCCTCCAGGAACAGGCTGTCGCCCACGCGCAGGGAGGAGGCGTTGACCAGGCCCACCACGTCGCCGGGGTAGGCCTCGTCGATCACTTCGCGTTCCCGGCCGAACACCTGCTGCGCGTATTTGGTGGCGAAGGACTTGCCGGTGCGGGTCTGGGTGACCACCATGCCGCGCTCGAAGACGCCGGAGCAGACGCGGATGAAGGCCACATGGTCGCGGTGGGCCTTGTTCATGCCGGCCTGGACCTTGAAGACAAAGCCGGAGAACGGCGACTCGACGGGCCTCGGCGTGCCGTCCACATCGGGGCGGGGCGCTGCGGGCGGGGCAAAGTCCACCAGCGCGTCCAGCAACTCCTTGACGCCGAAGTTGAGCGCGGCGGAGCTGAACAGGATGGGGGTCGCCTTGCCGGCGTGGAAGCTCTCGACGTCGAACTCCAGGTTCGATTCGATCACCAGGCCGGCCTCGTCCACGGCGTCCGACCAGTTGCTGCCCTGGCTTTCCGCCGCTTCCTCCGGGGTGAAGTATTCGGTGATGGCGATCTGCGCGCCGGCGTTGTTGCGCTGGAACCGGGCGAAGCGGTCATTGCGCAGGTCCCACACGCCGCGGAAATCGCCGGAGATGCCCACCGCCCAGGTCAGGGGCATGGGCTGCAGGCCGGTGCGCTCGGTGATTTCGTCCATCAGGGCCAGGGCGTCGAGCCCGGGGCGGTCCCACTTGTTGATGACGGTGATGATGGGAAGGTTGCGCTGCTTGCAGACCTCGAACAGCTTCATGGTCTGGGTTTCCAGGCCCTTGGCGGCGTCCACCAGCATCACGGCGCAGTCGACGGCGGCGAGCACGCGGTAGGTGTCTTCGGAGAAGTCGGCGTGGCCGGGGGTGTCCAGCAGGTTGATGACGGTGTCCCGGTAGGAGAACTGCAGGGCGGCCGAGCTGATGGAGATGCCGCGGTCCTTTTCCATCTGCATCCAGTCCGAGACGGTCTCCTTGCGGTTCGCCTTGCCGCTGGAGGCGCCGGCCGTGCCGATCACCTTGGCGTGCAGTGCAAGCGCCTCGGTCAGCGTGGACTTGCCGGCGTCAGGGTGCGAAATGACAGCAAAGGTCCGACGGCGGCCTGCCTCTTTGTGAATCGCCGAGATCCGGGCGGGGGTCAGGACATCTTGGGACACGGTGCTACTTTCGCTGCGGGTGGGACTGCCCGGGCGCCTTTCGGGCACTGCGCGCCGGGGCGCTGCGGCCCGGGGCCGGGAAACGGGCTGGCGGAAAGCCAAGTTCCAGTTTATCGCAGGGCGGCAAATCCCAGCGGTCCCGCTTAACGCCGCCGAAACCAGCAGTTCAAAGCCGCGAAATGAGTCCCCGCTACCGTGGCCGCATGATGACGCGTGGCAATGCCTTCCGCGGCAGTTGCACATCCTGCGGGGAAAGGAACTGATCAGCCGTGCACGGTATCTCTTTTTCGGGCAACCTCTTTTTTGATCCCCTTGCGGGCGGGCTGTCAGCACCCGGCGGTGGCGCCGGTGTGCGCGGAGGCGAACCCGTGGACGGTGCAGGCGGCAGGCCCCCGCGCCGCGGGACGCAGACGCTGGCTGAACAGAAGGCGCTCCGCGCCGCGTCCCTTGTGAAAGTCAGCAGGGACCTGGAACGGATGGTGCGGGAGCGCACACGCTCCCGGTGACGCTTCCTGGTGTTTATGGCCTGTAGCGGCATGATGGGTGCATGCGCAGTATCGAGTTGACGTTCGACGACGATACGGACGCCCGCATCAGGTCCGATTGGGCCAGGCTCGCCGGGGCGGACGTGTCCAGCCTTGCTGCCCACACGGCCCCCAGCAACCGCCCGCACATCACCCTCGCGGCGGGTGCCGGCCTGCAGCTGTCCGGCGAAAGCCAGGGGTTTCTGCAGATGCTGCCGGTTCCTGTTGAGTTTTCCGGTGTCCTCGTTTTTCCCGGCGGTCCGGGAAAGTACGTTCTCTCCCGGTCCATCGTGCTGACCCGGCAGCTTCTGGAACTGCACCGCCTCGTGCATGAGGCGGCGGCGGGAGCCGTGCCCCTCACGCGGCCCGATGCCTGGACACCGCACGTCACCCTCGCCCGCCGCGTCCCGCCTCACCTGCTCGGCAGGGCAGCGGAACTTCTGGACCTGAGGCTGGAGGGCGAATGCACCGACGCCAGGCTGTGGGACAGCGGCACCAAGACTGTCACGTCACTGGGAAGCCACCCCTAATTCCGGTCTTGGGCGTACCGGCCGGAACCTAAGGGGCGGGATCGTGAGGCTTTGTCGGCTTGTAGCCGGCGAGTTCGGCGCGGATGTCGCCTTCCTCGTGCCCGCCCTTTTTCTTGCCAATGGGCAGCGCTTTCAGCAGGGGGTGCACAACAGCCATGACGACGAGGCCCCAGGCCAGGCCGACGACGGCCGAGCACAGGGTGTTCACAAGCCAGGCCAGGAAGCCGCCAACTACGGCGATGCCGGCGAAGGGCTTCTCCAGGACATGGACCAGGTCGTAAGGGGCGTGCCAGCCAAGGTCGTGTGCACCCTGCAGCATGATGTGACCGCCCACCCACAGCATGGCGATCGTCCCCACAAACGTGATCCCGGCCAGAACGGCGGGCATCCCCTTGACGAGCAGCTCGCCAAAACGCTTGGAGCCGGCAGAGTCCTTGGTGGTCAGGTGGAGGCCGATGTCGTCCATCTTGACGATGAGGGCAACGGCACCGTAAACCAGCACCGTGATGACCAGTGCCACCACTACCAGGATGAGCGCGCGGACCCACAGGGATTCATCGGCCACCTCGTTCATCGAGATGACCATGATTTCGCAGGACAGGATGAAGTCGGTGGTGATGGCGCCCTTGACCACCTTGGCTTCCGCGCCCGGTCCGCGGTCCACCGCCGGTGCGTCCTCCTCGGCGGTGTGGTGGCCGCGGAGCTTGTGCCAGACCTTTTCGGCACCCTCGTAGCAGAGGTAGGTGCCGCCCAGCATCAGGATGAACGGGATGGCCCAGGGGACGAAGGCGCTCACCAGCAGCAGCGCCGGCAGGATGATGAGCAGCTTGTTCCGCAGTGAGCCCCAGAAGATCTTCTTGATCATGGGAAGTTCGCGGGACGGGTCCCTCCCGGACACGTACTGCGGTGTGACGGCGGCGTCGTCGATCACCACGCCGGCGGCCTTGGCGCCTGCCTTGGCGGCGCCGGCCGCGACGTCGTCCACCGAGGCTGCCGCGATGCGGGCCAGGGCTGCGACGTCGTCCAGCAGGGCGACGAGACCGCCGCTCACAGGAGGTCCCCGTGCTGCGCGACGGCGGACGGCTGGGCGGAGATGCGTCGGTTCAGGCGCGTGTTTGGCATGTTTGGAGTATATGACGGCGGGACTGCCGTGGGTGAGAGCAGGAGCGTTAACAGGGAGGGTGCCAGCGCCCGGGTGCACCCAACCTGGTTCTCCATCCGGAAGCAGGTCCAGGCCAAAGTGCCTTTCGGGCACCCGCCGCGGAACGCGCTTCCAGCGGCTTCCGCAACAGCCCCTAATGGGGCACTTTGGGGCTTGCCCGTGCGGAAGTTGGGGTTTCTTACCCCTATCATTGAGCTTGCGGGAAACAGAGCATTTTCAGATCCTGCCGGCCATCCAATAAAGCCGGCATTCTTGCGGGCGGCGGTCCGCACCTTTGAAGGGAACACCTATGGCGCGGAGCCCCGAAGAGTCACTCAGGGCAACTCTGGGCAGGGTGGCACCCGGAACCCCCCTCCGTGACGGCCTCGAGCGGATCCTGCGGGGGCGGACCGGCGCGCTGATCGTCCTGGGCTCGGACCGGACCATCGACTCCATCTGTTCCGGCGGGTTCGATATCGGCATCGACTTCTCCCCCACCCGCCTCCGCGAACTCGCCAAGATGGACGGCGCCATCATCTGCGACAAGGACGCCGGAAACATCCTCCGCGCCGCCGTCCAGCTTGTCCCGGACTCAAGCATCGAAACGCAGGAATCCGGTACCCGGCACCGCACCGCGGAACGCGTGGCCATCCAGACCGGCGTTCCCGTGATCTCGGTCAGCCAGTCCATGCAGATCATCGCCCTGTACGTGAACGGCCTGCGCCACGTGCTGGAAGGCTCGGAAAAGGTCCTGGCCCGGGCCAACCAGGCACTGGCAACCCTGGAACGCTACCGCTCCCGCCTGGACCAGGTCACCAGCTCACTCTCGGCCCTCGAGATCGAAGCAATGGTCACCGTACGGGACGTCGCTGTCACACTGCAGCGGCAGGAAATGGTCCGCCGCATCTCGGAGGAGATCTCCCAGTACGTCCTGGAACTCGGCGAGGATGGCCGCCTGCTCTCGCTGCAGCTTGACGAACTGACCGTGGGCCGCGGGCCGGGCAGCGACGTCATCATCCGCGACTATGCAAGCCCGGACGCCTCCGCCGAGGACATCGAAAAGGCCGTCAGCGAGCTGGTGAACCTCGGCCCCACCGAGCTGATCGACCTCGGAAAAATTTCCGGGATTGTTGGCTTCGCCGGCGGTGAAGCCAACCTCGATGCCGTGGTCCAGCCCCGCGGCTACCGCCTCCTGTCCGGCCTGAAGGCAGTACCCAAGGCCGTCGCCGACCGCCTGGTGGACCACTTCGGGGGGCTGCAGTTCCTGATGGCCGCCACCATCGACGACCTCATGACCGTGGACGGGATCGGCGACCAACGCGCCCGGACAGTCCGCGAAGGGCTGAGCCGCATGGCTGAGGCAAGCCTGCTGGACCGCTTCCTCTAGGCAGCCTTCGGGAGCCAGCCGGAGACTAGTTCAGCTGGAAAACAGCCTTGGGGCTGGCCTTCGAACCGAGCTTCGCGGTGAAGATGTAGTACGCCCCGCCGGTGCCGGGCTTGGACTCCACCGCCTGGCAGCCCTCCACCGTCCTGTTCCGGGACCACGGGAAGTTGGCCGTCTCGCTCGCGCCGGGTGCGATGGTCTTCACCAGGTCCTCGCTGGTGGCCTGGCAATCCCGCGACGAGAAGATCCGGTCCGGCCCGCTGGTCACCAGGAATTCCATCTGGGAGGTGCCGATGTTGACCTGGCACGGCATGGTGCCGCCGTTGGTCACCTTCAGTGTCAGCATGGGGTTTTCCTCCGGACCGTACGCGGCCTTGTCCGTGGAAGCGGAGACCGTAATCAGGTTCTGGTTGCACGTGGGCGTGGGGGAAGGAGTGGGTGTGGCGGGCGGTGCGGAGGCGGACGGTTCAGGCGTGGCGGTTGGCGACTCTGAAGCCGCAGGGCTGCCCGCGGGATCCGTGGACGAGGCCTGTTCGGACCCCGAAAACACTCCCGCCAGGGCGAACCCGCTGACCACCAGGGCGATGACCATCAGCAGCGCGCCGCCCGCAAACAGCCGGCGGCGGCGGTAAACGGCAGGGCTGGCCTTCCGGACGCTGCTGGAACCGGATGCCGATGCTTTGCCGCGCGCTGATGAATCCCCTTGCCTGCCCATCCTCCTAGGCTAGAGAAGCGCACCGGTTCTGCCTGGCCACCACGCCGCCGGGCCGCCATTGCTCTGGTCACATCCGCTTTTCAGGCTCCCGGAATACATCCATTACAGTGTTGGGATCGACACTAAGACTCCCCCTCCGGCCGCGCCCGCAACACTGCAGGGAAGTGGCGTGGAGCTTCAGCAGCTGCACAGCAGGATCACCGGCTGGTTCGCCGAAACCGCCCGGGACCTGCCCTGGCGCGAACCCGCATGCTCCGCGTGGGGCGTGCTGGTCAGCGAGATCATGCTGCAGCAGACGCCCGTGGTCCGCGTGCTGCCGGTCTGGCAGGAATGGCTCAAACGCTGGCCCACCCCCGCAGGCCTGGCAGGTGAACCTGCCGGTGAGGCGGTCCGCTCATGGGGCAGGCTGGGATATCCCCGCCGCGCCCTTCGCCTGCACGCGGCGGCAGTTGCCATCGTCCAGGATCATGGAGGGAAGGTCCCTGACACCTACGCGGAACTGCTGGCTCTTCCCGGCGTGGGAAGTTACACGGCCGCAGCCGTGGCGGCGTTCGCCTACGGCCGCCGCGAGACGGTGGTGGACACCAACATCCGCCGCGTCCACGCACGTCTGGTTTCCGGCGTCGCGCTTCCCGCCCCGGCGCTGACGGCAGCGGAGATGCGCCTTGCCGCCTCCCTTCTGCCGGACGACGACGGCACGTCCGTGCGCTGGAACGCCGCGGTCATGGAGCTGGGCGCCTTGGTATGCACCGCGCGTGCGCCCAAATGTTCCGCCTGCCCTGTGAGGGACTCCTGTGCGTGGCTCGCGGCAGGTGAGCCGCCGCCGTCGTACGTCCCCAAAAGCCAGGCCTGGCACGGCACTGACCGCCAGGTCCGCGGCGCCGTGATAGCCGTGCTGCGCCTGGCTGAAACCCCTGTGCCGGCCGAGATGTTCACCCATGAGCCCGCCGACCTGGGCTTTGCTCCCGAAGGAATCGGCGTGCCGCTGGCAGCCCTGCACCGGCTGAACCCGCCCCCCGAGCAGCTGGAACGTTCCCTGTCGGGGCTGCTCGCGGACGGACTCGCCGAAATGCACGACGGCGGATACCGGCTTCCTGCCTGACTCCACCAGGATTTGACGTGCAATTATGCCTGAGCTGGCATACTTCTTGGTGACCGGAGCCGGGGGGAAGCCATGAAAATCATCCTGTACATCGTGTGGGCGCTGTTCGTCGCCGCCGCCGTCTTTGCACTGATCCATGCGGCGCGGAAGACCAGGCGCCACGAGCAGCTCATGACGGGCTGGCCGAAGGCGCAGGCTACAGTGACCGGCAGCGTGGCTGGTTGGACAAGCGGCGGCGGCGGCTCCAGCCGGAACCGTCGCTTCTTCCCCACCTACCAGTTCACCGACACCCGTGGCACCCTGTTCATGGGCAGGTCCGAGATCTCCCTTGCCGCCCAGCCCGTTCCCGGTTCGCTCATTGAGGTGGCCTACAACCCCGCCGACCCGAATGAATCGCTGCAGGTTTCGTCGGCCCCGCGGACCACGCTCGGCTGCCTCATCCCGTTCTTTGCCGTCTTTGCCATCGCCCTGTTCTGGTTCATCGGCATCTTCCCGGTGGGCTGACGCGGCGCCCGGTCTCCTTTTGGCTGTCGACAGGCCTGCAGCCATAACAATGCCGGTACCAGTTTGGCCGCTCCGGGGAACACTTGCGCGGGCCGGTCCTACGCTGAAGTATGCGCAAGCCGGGGCTGCTTTTGGCATTGATGACGACGGCGGGACTCGCCTCCGGATGCGGGCCCGGCCCCGGCGCCGTCCCCTGCCCGGCCATCGCGCAGGCGACGGCTGTTTCCGTGACGGTCGCGGCAGAATACGCGCCGCAGGTTGGCGCTCTCCACCTCAAGGCATGCCAGGACGGCACCTGCAAGGAATCCGGCGTCGAGCTGCATCCCGGGAGCGCCTCAATTGACCAGGGCTGCACCCCGGACGGCGTCTGTTCCGCAACGGCTTCGCCGGACGGCACCAAAGTGGGGGTGCTGATGCTGGAGACGCTGACGGAATCGCCCATGACGGTAACTGCTTCCGGGACCGCCGCCGACGGGACGGCCCTGCCTGTCCGCACCCTTGATTTCCGGCCTCGCGGTGAGTACCCCTTCGGGGAGCAGTGCGGCAGGTTCGTCACTGCATCAGTGACCCTGGACGCCTCCGGCCTTAGCGAGCGGATCTGACCCGGGAAGGCTTGATTCAGAACAGTGCAGGTTGGCTAAAGGGATGTCCCGCTTCCCCCGCGGCACCGGCAGCCGCAGCTTCGGCATCCCAGTCCAGGCCCAGTTCGGCGAGCAGCTCCTCCACAGACATCTGCCCGTCCAGCACTTCAATTTCGGGGGAGTTGTCGTCAAGGTGGAGCCGTTCCATGGCATCGAGCTTATTCGCAGCTTTCCCCAAAGATGCCCTGAACACACCGCGATGTCGCGATTCGGCACTCGCGGAATAACCTACGGCTCGCCGAAGCCCGCCTGCACCAGCCCGCCCACGTAGTTCACGGCCCGTTCGGCGTCCACGCCCCACGCTTCAACATGCAGCAAGGACCCCTTGCCGGCAGCCAGCGTCATGAGCGATGTCATGGAAGTGCCGTCCACCCCGTTGATGGTGACCTCGGCGTCCAGCGAGGACAGCCCGCCGGCGATCTTCGCCGCCGGCCGCGCATGCATTCCGGCCTGGTTGATGAGTTCGAACTCGCCGGTGCAGGCCGGACCCTGGCCGGTGACCGAGCCCTCCTCCACTACCTGCTGCGGCGGAACGTCGGTACGCCGCGGCGGGCCGCCCGCTGTCTCCGCAGCGCGCCGGACCGCCTGGAGGTCCGCTCCGCCCTGCGCCGCGACGGCAGCTGCCACCAGCCCCTCCACCAGCGGCGCATCCGCCAGGACCACACCGGCCGGGCTGTCCGCGAACTCCAGGGCGGACTCCGCCGTCATGACCGCCGACCCCAGGTCCGTGAGGATCACGGCGCCGTCGCTGCCGGCGGCCTGGTCCAGGGCGGCCAGCACCTTCTCAAGGCTGGTGCCGATCCTGCCGTCGCTGGTGCCGCCGGCTGCGACGATCACGACGTCGGGCGCCATTTGGGCGGCGACTTCCACGGCGCCGTCGGCAATCTTTTCACTATGGGAGACCACCACAATGCTTACGGTCACGCAGCCGCCCCCACCGCAGCCCGAAGAATCAGTGCAGTGGACGCCGCCCCGGGGTCCCGGTGCCCGATGCTCCGCTCGCCCAGGTAACTGGCCCGGCCCTTCCGCGCCATCAGCGGATCGGTGGCCACAGCCCCGGCTTCAGCAGCCTCCGCCGCCGCCACCAGAACGGTCAGGACGTCAGGGCCGCCGTTCTCGGCCGCGGCCCGGGCAGCCTCGGCTGCGGGCGTCCAGGCATCCACCATCGTCTTGTCACCGGGCTCCGCCTTGCCCCTGGCCACGATCCCGTCCCGGGCAGCGGCCAGGGCGCCGGCCCAGGCTGCCGGTTCGATCTCCACTGAGTCACCCAGTGCCGTGGCCGCGCGGAGGAACGCCGTACCGTAAAGGGGCCCGGCCGCGCCGCCCACCTTGGACATCAGGGTCATCGCCGTCAGCTTCAGGGCCGCACCGGGTGTTTCCGGCGCGGCTTCGGCCAGCTTGTCCAGCACGGCCTGGAAGCCGCGGTCCATGTTCTCGCCATGGTCGGAGTCGCCGATTGCGCGGTCAAGCTCAATCAGTTCAACGCGGTGCTCGGCCATGGCCTGGGCGCACAGCGTCAGCCATTTGACTGCCCACACAACATCCAGCACCACGGCTACACGCCCCAGCGCAGCGCTGCGGTGTGCACGGGCGCGTCCCACAGTTCGGTCAGTTCATCGTCCAACCTGAGGACGGAGATGGAGCAGCCCTGCATCTCCAGGGCTGTGATGTAGTTCCCCACGAGTGAGCGTTCCACCACGGCTCCCCTGTCTGCCAGGATCTGCGCAGCCCGCCGGTAGACGATATACAGCTCGCTGAGCGGAGTGCCGCCCATCCCGTTGACGAAGAGCAGCACCTTGTCGCCCGGCTGGACTTTCAGGTCACCCAGGACCGGCTCAAGCAGGCGTTCGGTGATTCCGTCCGCATTTTCCATAGGGATGCGGTGCCGGCCCGGCTCCCCGTGGATTCCGATCCCGATCTCTATCTCATCCTCGCCAAGGTCAAAGCTGGGTGACCCGGCGTGGGGAACGGTGCAGGCAGAAAGGGCCACGCCCATCGTGCCGACGTTCGCATTGACGCGCTCACCGATGCCGGCCACGGATTCCAGGTCGTCGCCCCGTTCGGCGGCGGCGCCGGCAATCTTCTCCACCAGCAGTGTTCCGCCCACACCGCGGCGCCCTGCCGTGTACAGGGAATCCTCGACGGCGACGTCGTCGTTCACAAGGACGGTGCGGACACTGACGCCTTCCGCTTCGGCCAGTTCAGCCGCCGTCTCGAAGTTCAGCACGTCGCCGGTGTAGTTCTTGACGATATGCACGACGCCGGCGCCTGAGTTCACAGCGAGGGTTGCGGGAAGGATCTGGTCCGGCGTCGGTGAGGTGAACACCGCCCCCGGCACGGCGGCGTCGAGCATTCCCTGCCCCACGAAGCCTGCGTGCAGCGGCTCGTGGCCACTGCCCCCTCCGGAAACCAGCCCGACCTTCCGGTTCACCGGCGCGTCCTTGCGGGTGATGAACGTTGGGTCCGTGCTGACGGTGACCAGGCCTGCGTGCGCCAGGCCGAAGCCCTGGACAGATTCTTCGACGACAGACCGGGGATCGTTGATGAGCTTTTTCATGGCGGTGCTCCTGGCCGTGTTCCTGGAGGGTATCCCTTTGACCCTACTACCGGCACACCGCGCGACGGTAGATTTCCGCTGGTGGGAGGCAGACGCAGCAAAGGGACAGCCCCCAATGACTGTCCCTTTCCTGAGGCCCCCCATTCCCGGCCTCGAGTAGTTTATCCATCAACTCGAATAAAGCCAATGGCCGCCATATGTGACGCTGCTAGGTGTACTCAGCCAGTAGGTTGGTTGCACCTGCTGATGGGTGGTTTGCTTCCGAGGCTGCCGTGGGGCCGGTGGTTGTTGTAGAAGTCTAGCCATGGCTGCAGGGCCTCGGTGCGTGCCTGATTGGACATGAAGGGTTGGCGGTAGG
>NZ_QRGQ01000036.1:86375-86762 GCF_003367205.1 Arthrobacter sp. RT-1 | reverse complement strand
CTGGGCCGTGTCTCAGTCCCAGTGTGGCCGGTCACCCTCTCAGGCCGGCTACCCGTCGTCGCCTTGGTAAGCCATTACCTCACCAACAAGCTGATAGGCCGCGAGTCCATCCAAAACCACAAAAAGCTTTCCACCAACCACCATGCGATGATCAGTCATATCCGGTATTAGACCCAGTTTCCCAGGCTTATCCCAGAGTTAAGGGCAGGTTACTCACGTGTTACTCACCCGTTCGCCACTAATCCCCCCAGCAAGCTGGGGATCATCGTTCGACTTGCATGTGTTAAGCACGCCGCCAGCGTTCATCCTGAGCCAGGATCAAACTCTCCGTTGAAGTAAAACAAAAACAGACACAACCCCCAGCCCCGGGAAAACGGGACCAAAAGG
>NZ_QRGQ01000036.1:0-86365 GCF_003367205.1 Arthrobacter sp. RT-1 | reverse complement strand
CGCCGCCAGCGTTCATCCTGAGCCAGGATCAAACTCTCCGTTGAAGTAAAACAAAAACAGACACAACCCCCAGCCCCGGGAAAACGGGACCAAAAGGCTGCACAAAATTTGAAACCAGCTGTCAAAACCAGACCCACCACAGGGGCGGCAAGCCCGGCAAATTCAACCAATCCATAAAAACAAATCGGTATCAACAAACTTGGCACACTATTGAGTTCTCAAACAACAGACACACCCGGCACCACCACAACCACTTTCAAGGCCGCGGCTCGCTCCGGAGCAACTTTCCAAACTTACCGGCTGGCTTCCAACTTGTCAAACCGGCGTCCCGCAACCATCTTCGCCGTGAGGCGTTGTGGTCGGTTTTTCCGCCTGACTCCGTGGAGCAGCGCGGAAATAAACTCTACCACCACTTGCCCGGGAAGGCCAACTCCACCCGGCAGGCCGTCCCCCGCCGCCAGCGGCTGGCATGAAAAAGCCCGGAATCACGCGGATCCCGGGCTCCTCCAAAGGGTCCAAACAAACTAGGCCGTTCCGGCTGCTCCTGGCTTGGCTGCCGACGGCTTGGCTGCCCCCGGCTTGAAGTAGGAAGCACCCAGCGGCGGCAATGTGACGGTCAACGTGGCCGGCTGCCCGTCCTGGCCCTCACCCGAGGCCTTGAGCTCACCGTCATTGAGGACGCCGGAGCCGCCATAGGTGGTGTGGTCCGTGTTCAGCACTTCGGTCCAGGCGCCAGCCGTCGGGACTCCCAGCGTGTAGCCCACGTGCGGCGCTCCCGAGAAGTTGATCGCGCACACGAGCGGGTTGCCGTCGGTGTCCCAGCGGATGAAGGACAGGACGTTGCGGTCCGCGTCTCCCCCGTTGATCCACTGGAAACCGCCGGGCTCGTTGTCCCGGGTGTAGAGGGCCGGGGTCGATTTGTACAGCTCATTGAGGTCCTTGGTCAGAAGCTGCAGGCCCTTGTGCGCCGGAATGTCCGCAAGCCACCAGTCCAGGCCGTGCTGCTCGGACCATTCGGCTTCCTGGCCAAATTCGGTGCCCATGAAGATGAGCTGCTTGCCCGGGTGCGCCCATTGGTACGCGAGGAAGGCCCGCAGGTTGGCGAGCTGCTGCCAGCGGTCACCCGGCATCTTGCGGAGCATCGAGCCCTTGCCGTGCACAACCTCATCGTGGCTGATGGGCAGCAGGAAGTTTTCGGTGAACGCGTAGACCATGGAGAACGTCACGGTGCCGTGGTGCCACTTGCGGTTTACAGGATCCTCGGAAGCGTACTTGAGGGAGTCGTGCATCCAGCCCATGTTCCACTTGAGGCCGAAGCCCAGCCCGCCGTGGCTGGTGGGTGCCGTCACGCCGGGGAACGCCGTGGATTCCTCGGCGATCATGACCGCACCGGGGTGTGTCTTGTACACCGTGGCGTTGACTTCCTGCAGGAAGGAGATGGCTTCCAGGTTCTCCCGGCCGCCGAACCGGTTGGGCTGCCACTGCCCGTCCTGGCGGGAGTAGTCGAGGTACAGCATGGAGGCGACGGCATCCACCCGCAGCCCGTCGATGTGGAACTCATCCAGCCAGTACAGCGCGTTGGCCACGAGGAAGTTGCGCACTTCGGTGCGGCCGAAGTCGAAGATCAGCGTGCCCCAGTCGGGGTGCTCGCCGAGGTTGGGGTCCGCGTGCTCGTACAGGGCTTCGCCGTCGAACTGCGCAAGAGCCCAGGAGTCCTTGGGGAAGTGCGCGGGGACCCAGTCCAGGAGCACGCCGATGCCCGCCTGGTGCAGGGTGTCCACAAGGTAGCGGAATTCGTCCGGGTGCCCGAACCGGGAGGTCGGCGCGAAGTAGGACGTGACCTGGTAGCCCCAGGAACCGCCGAACGGGTGCTCGGCGACCGGCATGAACTCCACGTGCGTGAACCCCAGCCACTTGACGTAGTCCACCAGTTCCTTGGCCAGTTCGCGGTAACCCAGTCCCAGGCGCCATGATCCGAGGTGCACTTCGTACACGCTCATGGCCGAGTTGTGCGGATCCCGCTGGGCGCGGGCCTCCATCCATTCGTCGTCCTTGAAGGCGTAGGAGGGTTCCACCACCTTGGATGCGGTCAGCGGGGGAACCTCGGTGCCGAAGGCAAGGGGATCGGCTTTCTCCACCCAGTAACCGGACCTGGTCCTGATTTCGAATTTGTAGCACGCCCCTGCCAAAACGCCGGGGACGAAGATTTCCCAGACGCCCGAGGAACCCAGTGAGCGGAGCGAGTGCTCGCGTCCGTCCCAGCCGTTGAAGTCACCCTTGAGCCGGACGGCCTGCGCGTTGGGGGCCCACACGGCGAACGAAACACCGTCCACATCACCCAGCGACGATTTGTAGTGCTGGACGTGCGCGCCCAGGACCTCCCACAGCTTCTCGTGCCGGCCCTCGCCAATCAGGTGCAGGTCCACTTCACCCACGGTGGGCAGGTACCGGTAGGGTTCATCAACCGTTACGGGTTCAGCGCCGGGATAGGTGACGGACAAGCGGTAGTCCGGGACGTGGCCTTGCTGGAGCGGTTCCAGGACGGCCGCCCACACCCCGTGCGCCTCATGCTCCATGGGAACCTCGCCGGCCGCGGTGATGACGGTGACTGCTTCCGCGAGGTGCTTTACGGTGCGGATGGTGACGTGGCCGTAGTCGTCCAGGTGTGCACCAAGGACGGAGTGGGGGGCGTGGTGTTCACCGTTCGCGATCCTGCCCAGGATGCCGTCATCTACGTGCAGCGGCACTCCCGGCCGGTCAGTTCGTGCTGAGCCTGTCATTTCGTTACCTTCCGATGCTGCCCCGGCCTGGTGGCCGGAGCTGTTACCGCTAAGGAGCCGCCTGGAGGCATTCACTGGTATTGCCAGCCAGTCGGGCCTGTTACGCATTTCATAAACTACTTCGTAGAGCGCCTTGTCCAGCCACAATGCCACAAAGAGCGGCGAGTTCCTGTCCACGGTGCCGGGCGTGACGCCTGCGTACCCTTCGAGGAACGCGTCGGCGCAGTCGTCAACCCAGGACGCAGGCACGTGGGCGCCTTCCTGCTCGCGCTGGGCCGCCCCTGCTGCGTAGTCAAAGGACCTGAGCATGCCGACGACGTCGCGCAGGGGAACATCGGGGACGTTCCGTTCGGCGATGGGCCGCATGGGCTCGCCCTCGAAGTCGAGGATGGCCCACCGGGCGCCACCGCCAGCCGTGCCGGCGGCCTGCGGGACCTGAAGGATCTGGCCGAGGTGCAGGTCGCCATGGATGCGCTGCAGCGGGCCGCCAGGTACGCCGTCGAGGCCGTCCAGCAGTGCATTCAATGGTTCGTCGTAGGGCCCGACGGCGGGACCGGCTTCCGTCCATGCCTGGCGGACGCGCTGGGCTACTCCGGGCCCGATCACCTTCCCGGCTTCGCTTTCGGCTGACTGCCCGAGTGCTTCGGCCAGGCGCCGGTGGACGGTGGCGGTGGCCGCACCCAGGGCGCGGGCCTCGGCGGTGAAGTCCGTCCCGGACCGGGCGGCATCCACGGCAAGGCGCCAGGCATCCCGGCCACCGGCCAGGAACTCATGGGCCACCGCGAGTTCGCCCTGGACGTGGCGGGTGCCCGTATCGCCGGAGGCCGTCCTGCCCTGCGCCATCCATTCTCCGCGGACCCAGCCAAGGGTGGCCGGCACTTCGGAGGTCCCGGCGGACGTCAGCGCGGCACCCACTTCGACTTCCGGGTTTGTCCCCTCGGACAGGACCCGGAAGAACTTCACGATGGCGGCCGACTCGCCGTCGTCCACGATGACGGAACTGTTGGACTGCTCACCGGACAGGACCTTCACCACGCCGCGGGCGGTGGGCAGCCGGTAGCTTCCGGGCACCTTGTAGCCCATCGCCGTGCCGCTGGGAGCCTTGGACTCCTGCCGGATCAGTTCCAGCCAGCCGCCCACAAAGTCAGGATCGTGGACCGCATCATAGACCCAGGGCCGGGACGGGTCCGTCCCTGCGGCCTGGCCAACAAGGGCCCGCTCCATCCCGGCCGCGGGCGCCGGGCGGAAGCTCAGCGGGACCTGGACTACGGCGGTGCGCCGGCCGCCGTCGGCACCACGGGTGGTGACATTGAGCAGGAAGACGGCCAGGGCGGCGTGCCGGGAGGGATCGTCCAGTCCCAGGCTGCCTGCCTGGGACATATCGAAATCCGGTGTCTTGACGGGGAACCAGCGTTGCCTCGGAAGCCATTCCTTGAGGAGCGCGGTCAGGGCGGGGGTCAGGATGGGCTGGTTCATCTCAGTTCTCAATCGACAGGATGGGCATGGCCTGGGTATAGGGCGACGACGGGTTGGAAGCCGCAGACCGGAGGCGCAACCAGAAGAAATCGTGGCTGCCCAGGGTCAGCGTCAGCGTGCCGTCGTCGTTGATTCCGGGGAACGTCTGGCCGCCAAAGACGTCACGCAGCCCGCGGCCGGCGTACTCCGGAACCCGGAGCCTGGCGGCCACCGGGTGCTGCGAGAGGTTGAAGGCGCACAGGATGGTCTCGGCGTCTGCACCGGCGGCATTTCCCTCCGGCAGTTCGCGAAGGTAGGCAAGGACGGCGTCGTGGTCGGCTTCCACATGCTTGAACCCGCCCAGCCCGAATGCCGGGTGGTTTTTGCGGACGCTTAGGATCTGCCGGGTCCACCTCAACAGGGAACCGGAATGGGCGGCCTCGGCCTCCACGTTCGCCATGCTGTAGTTGTACACCAGCGACTGGATCGGGGGCAGGTAGAGCTTGCCCGGATCAGCATGGGAGAAGCCCGCGTTCCGGTCCGGGTTCCACTGCATGGGGGTGCGGACGGCGTCGCGGTCCTCAAGCCAGATGTTGTCCCCCATGCCGATCTCGTCCCCGTAGTACAGGAACGGGCTGCCGGGCAGGGACAGGAGCAGCGCGTTGATCAGCTCGATTTCCGCCCGCGAGTTGTCCAGCAGCGGCGCCAGCCGGCGGCGGATCCCGATGTTGGCCCGCATTCGCGGATCGGGCGCGTACCAGCCCAGCATGGCCGCGCGCTCATCGGCGGTGACCATTTCCAGGGTCAGTTCGTCGTGGTTGCGCAGGAAGGTGCCCCACTGTGCGCCCTCCGGAATGTCCGGAGTGTCCTGCATGGTCTCGATGATGGGGGCGGCCTTCTGGTCCCGGAGCGCGTAGTACAGCCGCGGCATGATCGGGAAGTGGAACGCCATATGGCATTCCGGTTCCGCCTCGGTTCCGAAATACTCCACCACTTCGTTCGGTGGCTGGTTCGCCTCGGCGATGATGACCCGGCCGGGGTAGTTTTCGTCCACCATGGTGCGGAGCTTCCGGAGGAACTCGTGGGTGGCGGGCAGGTTCTCGCAGTTGGTCCCCTCCTCCTCGAAGAGGTAGGGGATGGCGTCCGCGCGGAAGCCGTCGATGCCCTGGTCCAGCCAGAACCGCACCACGTCGAAAAGCGCCTCGATCACTTTGGGGTTTTCGAAGTTCAGGTCCGGCTGGTGGCTGAAGAACCGGTGCCAGAAGAACTGCCGGCGGATGGGGTCGAACGTCCAGTTCGATTCCTCGGTATCCACGAAGATGATGCGGGCGTCCTGGTACTTTTCGTCCGTATCGCTCCACACATAGAAGTCGCCGAAGGGGCCGTCGGGGTCCTTGCGGGACTCCTGGAACCATGGGTGCTGGTCCGAGGTGTGGTTCAGCGGCAGGTCGATGATCACGCGCACACCCCGCGCGTGCGCCTCCGCGACCAGCCGCTTGAAGTCGCTGATGGTGCCGAACTCATCCAGAACCGAGTTGTAGTCCGAGATGTCGTAGCCGCCGTCACGCAGCGGCGACTGAAAGAACGGGGGCAGCCAGAGGCAGTCCACCCCCAGCCACTGCAGGTAGTCCAGCCGGTCGATGAGTCCGGAGAAATCTCCGGACCCATCGCCGTTGGCATCCGCGAAAGCCCGTACGAGTACCTCGTAGAACACAGCCTTCCGGTACCACAGCGGATCGTGCTGGAGACCTGGCGCATTGAGCTCGAACGTGCTCTTGGGAGTGAAGTGCTGGCCGGAACTTTGCGGATTAAAACTCACTGATGCATTCTCCTCACGCTCAGGATATGTGCAGGTTCTACATGCGGATCGAGGCGGACGTAGTTGAATTCACCCCATTCCCAACTTTCGCCGGAAATCAGGTCGTCCACGTAGAAGGTCCCGTTGGCCGTCAGGTCCTGCGGGTCGAGCTCAAGAGCCGCCAGGTCGAGCGAAACGCTGCATTCCTTGGTGACATGGGGATCCACGTTCACCACCACGATGAGCGTGTCCTTGGAGCCGTCAGGAAGAGTCTTGTGCTTGGAGTACACCACCGTGGAGTCGTCCGTGCTCTGGTGGACCGTCAGGTTCTGCAGGTCCTGCAGGGCCGGGTGGTCGCGGCGAAGGTGGTTCAGCCGGGTGATAAACGGTGCGAGGGTGCGCCCGGATGCTGCCGCGGCGTCCCAGTCCCGTGCCTTGTACTCAAACTTTTCGTTGTCGATGTACTCCTCGGCGCCCGGCCGGGCCACGTGCTCATAGAGTTCGTAGCCGGCGTACACGCCCCACAGCGGGCTGGCGGTGGACGCCAGGACAGCCCTGATCCTGAAGGCGGCGGGCCCGCCGTACTGGAGGTACTCGGTGAGGATGTCCGGGGTGTTGACGAAGAAGTTCGGCCGGAAGAACGCCGGGGATTCGTGGCTGACCTCGTGGAAGTAGGCCTCGATCTCCTTCTTCGTGTTGCGCCACGTGAAGTAGGTGTATGACTGCTGGAAGCCTGCCCGGCCCAGGGCGTGCATCATGGCCGGGCGCGTGAACGCCTCAGCGAGGAACACCACGCCTGGCTCCGTTTTATTCACTTCGGCAATCAGCCATTCCCAGAACCACACCGGTTTGGTATGCGGGTTATCCACGCGGAAAATCTTTACGCCATGGCTCACCCACAGCAGGACAATCCGCAGAATTTCGTTGGAAAGCCCTTCGGGGTCATTATCGAAATTGAGCGGATAAATGTCCTGGTACTTCTTCGGGGGATTTTCGGCGTAGGCAATACTGCCGTCCACCCGGGTTGTGAACCATTCCGGATGCGACGTCACCCACGGGTGGTCCGGGGCGGCCTGCAGCGCGAGGTCCAGTGCCACTTCCAGGCCCAGTTCGTTGGCCCGGGCCACGAACGCATCAAAGTCCTCGAAGGTACCGAGGTCCGGATGGATGGCGTCGTGGCCACCCTCCGCGGCACCGATGGCCCAGGGTGAACCGGGATCGTTGGGGCCGGCGACCAGGGTGTTGTTCGGTCCCTTGCGGTGCTGCACGCCGATGGGATGGATGGGCGGCATGTAGATCACGTCGAATCCCATGGCGGCCACGGCGTCCAGCCGCCGGGCAGCGGTGCGGAAGTTGCCGGACGTCCAGGCACCGGTGGAGTGGTCCTTGACGGCGCCTTCGGAACGCGGGAAGAACTCGTACCAGGCGCCGCGCCCGGCGCGGTCACGCTCCACGAGGAGGGGGTACTTTTCGGAAACAGTCACCAGTTCGCGGATGGGCTGGCGGGCCACGATGTCCGTCACGCCGTGGCTGAACCCGGCGGCGAGGCGCTCCTCCGGGGTGAGCCCCCGGTCCGCCAGCCTGTCGGCGACCCAGCGCAGCGTTGCCCTGTCCGCCTCACTGCGGGAGTCGTCGTCGGCCGCTTCGGACAGCAGCGCCGCACCTTCGGCGAGCATCAGCTCGACGTCGATACCGGCGGCGACCTTCACCTCGGCGTTGTGGTGCCACGTGCCGTAGCGGTCATGCCAGGCCTCGATGACGAAGGACCAGTTGCCCGTTTCCGACGGCGTGAGGATGCCTTCCCAGCGGTCCGTCCCCATGCCGCGTTCCCCACGGGGCGGTGCGAGGCGGACGCGCTGGCGCTCCGCGCCCGACGGGTCCAGGAGCACGGCGCTGACGCCCAGCTGGTCGTGCCCCTCCCGGAATGCGGTGGCACCCACCACGATTCCTTCGCCCGGCAGGGCCTTTGCGGGGAACTTTCCACCCTCGACGACGGGCTGCACGGCAGTGATCGGAAAACGTCCGAACCGCAGTCCGTCGGTGATGCGTCCCGTTGGCATTTTCGTTGATGCGGCACTGGTTACTGAGTTAGTCGTCACAGGCTCGACGTTAGCGAGAAATGACGAAGATTGCTAAGCCTGCTCACTAAATTCGTTGTGCCGCGCCTCATTTCCTTCATGCCCCTGTCATTTACCCAAAAGAAACCCAAAGCTGGTTCCGGCTGCCCATGTTGTCGGTTAGTGTGACGCAGGTGAAGGCAATCCGCAGGTTTACGGTCCGTACAGTCCTCCCCGAACCCATCCGGCCCCTGGCACGGCTGGCGAGCAACTTGCGCTGGTCCTGGCACCGGCCCACGCGCGAACTCTTCGCCGGGCTGAATCCCCGGCTGTGGGAAGAAAGCGGCCAGGACCCGGTCGGTTTCCTGGGCATGGTCAGCCGGGAGGAACTCCAGCGGCTCGCCGCAAACCAGTCCGTGGTGGAGCGGGTACGGGCTGCCGAGGATGACCTTGACCGGTACCTGGAGGAACCGCGCTGGTACCAAAGCCTGGGCCCGGACGCGCCGGCCGCCATCGCCTACTTCTCCCCCGAGTTCGGCATCACCGAGGTCCTCCCGCAGTACTCGGGCGGCCTGGGCATCCTGGCCGGCGACCACCTGAAAGCCGCCTCGGACCTCGGAGTGCCGCTGATCGGCGTCGGCCTGCTGTACCAGGCCGGCTATTTCAAGCAGTCGCTGTCCCGGGACGCCTGGCAGCAGGAGACCTACCCCGTCCTGGACCCGGACGGCCTGCCGCTGACCCTGCTCCGCGAGCCCTCCCCCGACGGCAACGGCCGGCCCCTGCAGATCACCCTCCCGCTGCCCAACGGCCGCCGGTTGCTGGCACACATCTGGCGTGCCGACGTCGGACGCGTTCCCCTGCTGCTCCTTGACTCGAACGTTCCGGGCAACGACGACGCCGCCCGGAGCGTCACCGACCGGCTGTACGGCGGGGGCGGGGACCACCGGCTCCAGCAGGAACTGCTGCTGGGCATGGGCGGGGTCAAGGCCCTGCGCGCCTACCAGCAGCTCACCGGCTCGCCGGCACCCGAAGTGTTCCACACCAACGAGGGCCACGCCGGCTTCCTTGGCATCGAGCGCATCCAGGAACTTATGTCCGGGGACCAGGCCCTCACCTTCGACGAAGCCCTGGCTGCCGGCCGCGCTTCCACCGTCTTCACCACGCACACCCCGGTGCCGGCCGGCATCGACCGGTTTGAGATTTCCCAGATCAGCCACTTCTTCCAGGCCGGGCTGGCACCGGACGTGCCGGTGGACCGGATCCTGGAACTGGGCCGCGAGAACTACGCCGACGGGAATCCTGCCGTGTTCAACATGGCAGTGATGGGCCTGCGCCTGGCGCAGCGCGCCAACGGCGTGGCCAAGCTGCACGGCGAAGTGTCCCGGGGCATGTTCTCCGCCCTGTGGCCGGGCTTCGACCACTCCGAGGTGCCCATCACGTCCGTGACCAACGGCGTTCACGTCCCCACCTGGGTGGACAGCCGCATCTCCAAGCTGGCACGCGACCAGTTCGGCAGCGAGGCGGAGGCGAACGGCCGCTGGGACCTGGCGTACAACGTCAGCGACGCCGACGTCTGGGCGCTGCGCCGCGAGATGCGGTCTGCATTGGTGGAGGATGTCCGCAGGCGGCTGCGCGCGGCGTGGAAGAAACGCGGCGCCGCAGATGCCGAGCTGCGCTGGACGGACACCGTCCTTGACCCGGACGTCCTGACCATCGGGTTCGCCCGCCGCGTTCCCACCTACAAGCGCCTGACCCTGATGCTGCGCGAGCCGGAGCGGCTCAAGGCACTGCTCCTGCACAAGGAGCACCCCATCCAGCTGGTCATCGCCGGCAAGTCCCACCCTGCCGATGACGCGGGCAAGAAGATGATCCAGGACCTGGTCCGTTTCACCGACGACCCCGAGGTGCGGCACCGGATCGCGTTCCTGCCCAACTACGACATCGCGATGGCCAGGACGCTGTTCCCCGGTTGCGACGTCTGGCTGAACAACCCGCTGCGTCCTTTGGAGGCGTGCGGCACGTCCGGCATGAAGGCGGCGCTGAACGGCTCGCTGAACCTGTCCGTCCTGGACGGCTGGTGGGATGAGATGTACGACGGCGAGAACGGCTGGGCGATTCCCACCGCCAACAACGATGCCTCCCCGGAGGAACGCGACGACATCGAGGCGGCTGCCCTGTACGAGCTGCTCGAAACCCAGGTTGCGCCGCGGTTCTACGGCAGCACGGTCTCGGAGGCTGCCGGAGCGGCCGGGCCGTCGACGTCGGAGGCCGAGAAGGTGCCCACGCACTGGGTGTCCATGATCAAGCACACCCTGTCCCACCTGGGCCCGGCGGTTTCGGCCGAGCGCATGCTCCGGGACTACGTGAACATCCTGTACCGCCCCGCGGCCGAAGCGGGCCGCAGCGCCAGCGCCAACGCCTTTTCCCAGGCCCGCTCGCTGGCGTCCTGGACCGCCAAGGTGCGCGCCGCCTGGCCGCAGGTCCACGTGGAGCACGTGGACTCGGTGGGCGTCTCCGAGGACCCGCAGATCGGTGACATCCTCCAGGTCAACGCCTACATAGCCCTGAACAGCCTCTCGCCCGAGGACGTCTGCGTGGAGGTGGCCTACGGCCGGGCGGAGGAAAGCGACACCCTGGCGGACATCACCCTGATGGAACTGCAGGTGAAGGAGGACCTGGGCAGCGGACGCCACCTGTTCAGCGGCTCACTGGTCATCGACCGCTCGGGTACGTTCGGTTACACCGTCCGGGTCCTGCCCC
The DNA here is from genome assembly GCF_003367205.1 of Arthrobacter sp. RT-1. Lineage (NCBI taxonomy): Bacteria > Bacillati > Actinomycetota > Actinomycetes > Micrococcales > Micrococcaceae > Arthrobacter > Arthrobacter sp. RT-1. Next base: position 75,515 of record NZ_QRGQ01000036.1, on the reverse strand, counting down.
GGCATGCGGCACTGGCTTCCAAGGCAGAGCTGGGGCTGATCGTCAACGCGTAGCACGGCGGGCCTCGGCCCGCTCCCCTGAACGGACACAGGAGGACGTATGACCGAACGTACAGTGGCCGATGTCATTGTGGAGCGGCTTGGGAGCTGGGGTGTCGACCGGGTCTTCGGCTACAGCGGCGACGGCATCAACGGCTTCATGGGGGCGCTCCGCCGGGCCAGGGAACGCATTGAGTTCGTGCAGGCCCGGCACGAGGAGACTGCTGCGTTCATGGCCGTGGGCCACGCGAAGTACACGGGCGGGGTGGGGGTGGTGACCTCCACCCAGGGGCCCGGGGCGGTCCACCTCCTTAACGGTCTCTACGACGCGAAGCTGGACGGCGTCCCGGTGGTGGCCATCGTGGGGCAGCAAAGCCGGACCGTGCTGGGCTCGGCCTACATGCAGGAGATCGACCTCAGCGGCCTGTTCAAGGACGTCGCTTCACAATTCGTGCAACTGGTCAGCACGCCGGAGCAGATGCCCATGGTCCTGGACCGGGCCTTCCGCACCGCGAAGGCGACGTCATCGCCGTGCGTCGTCATCGTCCCGCATGACATCCAGTCGGCGCCGGCCCCGGAGCTTGAGCAGAAACACGGCATCGTGGTCACCGCCCCCTCGTGGAGTTCCGCGGCCAGGACTCCCCGCGAGGAGGACCTGGATGCTGCGGCTGCGCTCCTCAATTCCGCCCAGAAGGTGGCGCTGCTGGTTGGCCAGGGCGCCCGCCATGCCGCCGCCGAAGTGGTGGCCGTGGCGGAAAAGCTTGGCGCCGGAATCGCCACCAGCCTGCTGGGCAAGCCCTACGTGGACGAATCCCTGCCCTTCGCCGTGGGAACCATGGGGCATCTGGGTACCACCGCCAGCGCACACCTCCTGGGCAACTGCGATGCCCTGCTGATTGTGGGCTCGAACGACCCCTGGACCGAGTTCTACCCGCCGCCCGGGGCTGCCCGCGCCGTCCAGATCGACATTGATGAGAAGAAGATCGGCAACCGCTACCCGGTGGAGGTTGGCCTGGCCGGCGATGCAGCCTCCGCCCTTGCCGCGTTGGACCGGAAGCTCGAGCACCGCCCGCGGGGCCAGTGGCGCTCAGACGTGGAGCAGGAAGTCAGCCGCTGGCGCATCCTCGCCGCGGACCGCGCCGCGGTGCCCGCCACTCCCGTCAACCCGGAACGCGTGGTCCGGGAGCTCAACGGCAGGCTCCCGGCGGACGCCCAGCTGAGCATCGACGTCGGAAGCTGTGTTTACTGGTACGCCCGGCAGCTGGTGCTGCCCCGCGGCGTACCTGCGCACCTTTCCGGGACCCTCGCCAGCATGGGGTGTTCCATCCCCTACGGGATCGCGGCGAAGCTCGCGCATCCGGACCGGCCGCTCGTGGCACTGGCCGGGGACGGCGCCATGCAGATGGCGGGTATTGCCGAACTGGTGACGGTGGCCCACCGCTGGCGGCAGTGGCAGGACCCGCGGTTCGTGGTGTGCGTCTTCAATAACCGCGAGCTGACGGAGGTCACTTGGGAGCAGCGCGAGTCCGAGGGCGAGCCGCGGTTCGCGGACAGCCAGGAACTGCCTGATTTCCCGTTCGCCGGCTACGCCGAGCTGCTGGGCCTGCAGGGTATCCGGGTGGAGGACCCGGACCAGCTCGGCGATGCCTGGGAGCAGGCGTTCGCCGCGGACCGGCCTGTAGTGATCGAGGTGCTGACCGATCCCGAGGTTCCGCTCCTGCCGCCCTTCCCGGCCGGCAAGGAGAAGGCGGAGAGCATGCGCAAGGGCCTCGCGGCAGAGGACGACGGCGGCAGGGCCGCGGAGTTGCTCGACACGTACGTTTCGCAGGAGGAGCGTCCGGACGCCTGAGCCTTACAGCAGCACGGCAGTGACAGCAAGGTCCTTGCCGGCATACTGCTCGGCGTCCTGGAGGATTTCGCAGATGACGCCGAACGTCCGGTCGCCCCGGAACGGAGCGGCAACCTGCCACAGGAGGGTGACCGGAGCGTTGCCGTTGTCAGTAATCGCGTCCGCGAAGTCGTGGAGTGAGTCGTTCAGGGCATCGAGGTTCACGCCGTAATGTTCGGGAAAGCTGAGGACCTCGCCAAAGGTTTCCAGGACTGCCCTCTTGCTGTCGGCCGGGGGGACAACCAGGCTTCGCCGTCCGGCATCGGCCACCTGCTCCTGCAGTTCTTCCAGGGTCCAGGTATCACCGGAGTAGATCTTCATGGTTGTGCTTAGCTGCCTTCCGCTATGAACGTGAACGACTCGTAATGGTCATCGGTGTAGTATTTTTCGCCGTTATCGCCGGCGACGATCCGTCGGGCGCCGCGGTCGGACTCTCCGGGCGTGGGCACGGTGTACTCCCGGTAGTACCCCCGGTCGCGCCGCGGCAGGATGCGCTCGAAGTTGCCGAAGACCTGGTCGTCCTGGCTGTACTGGTACGGGCCGCCGGCGCGGATGAGCTCAAGGATCCTGCGCGCTTCGGCCGGAAGTTCCGATTCCAGGATGGCGGGCAGCCCGGACGTGTTGTTGGCCGCGGGTGCCGGGGCCGGCACGCCCGGCCCCGACGGCGAGGCGGCTCCCGGTGCTGCCGTCGCGCTGGACGTGGCGTCCGGCGTCGTACTTTCCGTCAGCTGGCCCAGTACGCCGGAGCCACCGAAAGCCACCAACGCCAGCACCACGAGGGCAGCCAGCAGCAGGGGCAGGAGGGGGCGGTTGCGCATTCTGTTGTTCCTGCCTAGGTGCGGTAGATGCTGATGGAGTTGGCCTCGACGAGGTCCTTCTCCCCCGACGCCACTATGCCGCCCTGCCGCAGCTCGTGCAGCGGCGAGGTGGTCAGCCGCAGTTCGAACATGCGCGGGGCGGTGCCTTCGGCAGTGACGCGGGGCAGGGTGATCTGGACGTCGGAGGTGCTTCCGTTCACCACCACCAGGCCGGCCAGGGAGCCGTCGTCGGTGCCGAGCAGGAGCTGCATCACGCGGTGCCGCGGGTCATTCCAGCGCTCCATGGACATGGGCCGGCCGTGCTGGTCGTACCAGTACAGGTAGGACTGTTCGTCACGCACCGGGAAGTCGTGGGGCTGGGCAGCCAGGAACTCCTTGCGCAGCCGGATGTACCGTTTGGTGCTGCGCAGCATCTCGTGGGATTCCGGGGTCCGTGTCCAGTCCACCCAGGTGGTGGCGTTGTCCTGGCAGTAGGCGTTGTTGTTCCCCTGCTGGGTACGGGCCAGTTCGTCGCCGGCCGTGATCATGGGGACGCCGAGGGAAATCAGCAGCGACGCCATCATGTTGCGGCGGGACTGGGCGCGCTTGGCGAGGATGTCGCCGTCTTCGGTGGGGCCCTCAACGCCATGGTTATAGCTGCGGTTGTCGCCGTGGCCGTCCCGGTTTTGCTCGCCGTTGTCCTCGTTGTGTTTCCGGTCAAAGGAGACGAGGTCGTTCAGGGTGAACCCGTCATGGGACGTGATGTAGTTGACCGAAGCCAGCCGCGAGCGGCCGGAGGGCTGGAAAAGAGCGGCGGAGCCGGACAGCGCGTCGGCCAGTTTTGCCACCGACCCGCCCTGGCCCCCGGCCTCGAGGGCCGCTCGGTCCGCCAGCCAGAATGAGCGGACCGTGTCGCGGAAGTGGTCATTCCAGTCCACCCAGCCGGTCGGGAAGCGTCCGGTCTGCCAGCCGCCGTAGCCCACGTCCCACGGCTCGGCAATGAGTTTTACGTCCGACAGGACCGGATCCGCAGCGATGGCCACCAGGAACGGGTGCCGGGGGTCGAACTCGTTGGCCCCGTTCCGGCACAGTGTTACGGCCAGGTCGAAGCGGAAGCCGTCGATATGGAATTCGTCCACCCAGTACCGCAGGGAGTCCAGGACCATCTGGACCACCCGGGGTTCGCCGAAGTTGAGGCTGTTTCCGCAGCCTGTGGTGTCCACGTACTTGCCGTGGCCGTCGGTCCGGTAGTAGGTGTCCTCGCCCAGCCCGCGGAAGCTGACGGTCTTGCCGTCGGGCCCGCCCTCGGCGGTGTGGTTGTAGACGACGTCGAGGATGACTTCCAGCCCGGCTGCGTGGAGCAGCTTGACCATGCTTTTGAACTCGTCCTGCACGGCCTGCGGACCCGCGTGCTGCGAGGCACGGGTGGCGTAGGCCGGGTGGGGCGCGAAGAAGGCGGCGGTGTTGTACCCCCAGTAGTTGGTCAGCCCCAGGTCCTGCAGGTGCGGCTCATCGAGGTGGAAGTGCACCGGCAGCAGCTGTATGGACGTGACGCCCAGGCCCTTGAGGTGCTCGATGATGGCAGGATGGGCCATGCCCGCGTAGGTGCCGCGGAGCTCCTCGGGCACGTCCGGGTGGAGCATGGTCTGCCCGCGCACATGGGCCTCGTAGATGATGGTATTGCGCCACTGCAGCCGCAGGCGCTCGTCAGTGCCCCAGTCAAAGTCGCTGGCCATCCGGACGCTGGTCAGGAAGCCGTCCCGCTGGTCCACGGCGCGTCCGTAGGGGTCAAGCAGCAGCGGCTGGCCGGCGTCGTCCTCGTCAACATCCTTGGTGGGCACCGCAAGGGGCAGGGACTGCGACTGCTCCGGCGCCGCGGGGCGGAACCCGTACCGCGAGCCGTACGGCAGGTCCTCGACGATGCCATGGTGGACGCCATGGGTAACGTTCGGCAGCGCCTGGACGCGCCAGTCCCCGCCGGGGGCGATGTAGACGATTTCCAGGCTGGGAACACCGGGCGCATAGCAGGCAACGTTGGCGCGTCCCCCTGCCCGGTGGCGGGTCCCGCCGGAATCCGCGCGCGGAACGCTGACACCGAGGGGAACGGCCGTTGAGGCGTCCATGGTGGAAGCGGTGTCGAAAAGCGGCATGACCATCACCTAAATAGTAGCCGCCAGCAGCACGTGGGCAGCCCCGGCGTCACGATGGCGCCGGGGCAGGCCCGCGGGTGGCGGTGGTGGGAACTACTTGGTGGCGCGCTGGCGGGAGACCTCGTAGAGCGAGATGCCAACGGCCATGGAGGCATTAAGGGATTCCATGGCGGAGTCGATGGGAATGGAGACGATCTGGTCGCAGTTTTCACGGACCAGGCGGCTCAGGCCCTTCCCTTCGGAACCCACCACGATGCACACAGGTTCCGTGGCGAGCGTGAGGTCCGGCAGCGAGACGTCGCCGTCGCCGTCCAGGCCCAGGACGAAGATGCCCATGTTCTTGAACTGCTTGAGGGCGCTGTTGAGGTTGGAGGCACGTGCCACGGGGACGCGGACAGCTGCGCCGGCACTGGTCTTCCAGGCCGATGCGGTGACGCCCACGGAGCGGCGCTCGGGGACGATGACGCCGTGGCCACTGAAGGCGGACACCGAGCGGATGATGGCGCCGAGGTTTCGGGGATCGGTGATGCCGTCCAGGGCGACGAAGAGCGGCGCGTTGCCGATGTGCCCCTTCTTCCACTTGTCCACGGTCTCTTCGGCCAGGTCATAGGCGTCGGCGTAGTCGTACGGCGGGATCTGCAGGACCAGGCCCTGGTGCACGGCGTCATCGGTCATGCGGTCAAGCTCGGGCTTGCCGGTTTCCAGCAGTGGGATGCCGCGCTCAGCCGCGAGCTTCAGGGATTCCTTGACACGGTCGTCCATCTCAATGCGGATGGCGATGTGCAGTGCCTTGGCGGGGATGCCGGCGCGGAGCGCCTCCACCACGGAGTTACGGCCGGTGACGACTTCCTCTGTGGCGCGTCCCTTGGGCCCGGATTTTGCTGCGCCGGCGCTGCGGGCGCCCGTGCCGCGCTTGGCGGCGGAACGCTCGGACAGCTGCTTGGCTTTGTGTGCCTTGTGGTAGGGGCGGTCCTCAGCCTTGGGCGTCGGGCCCTTGCCTTCGAGGGCCTTGCGGCCATGGCCACCGGTTCCGATGGTTGGGCCCTTCTTCGCTTTAACCGATCGGCGACCATTGTTGGCCATGTTGTTCCACCCTTAATTGTGTTGACTGAGTCTGCTTACCAGTCTACTGACCGAAGAAAAATCGACGTGCCCAGGTGGCAAAGCACCCGCGATGGCAGCCGGCAGTCAGGTCAACGGTGGGCAGTCAGTCACCAGGGCTCAGTCGCGCTTCAGGCTCCAGGTGGCGCCGTCCGGACCGTCCTCGACCACGACGCCGGCCTCCTTCAGGGTGTCGCGGATGGCGTCCGACGCCGCCCAGTCCTTGTTGGCCCGTGCTTCGGCCCGGGCCGCCAGTTGCGCCTGGACCAGGACTTCAAGGGCGGCTGCCTCGCGGGCGTCGCCCGCCGGACCGGATGCCACGTCATTGAGGCCGAGCACCGTGAGCATGTCGTGCACCTGGTGCAGGGCCTCCCGGGCGTCCTCCAGCCGGCCCTCGGTCAGCGCTGTATTGCCGGACCGGACTGTTTCGTGGAGCACGGCCAGGGCCTGCGGCACGTTCAGGTCATCGTCCATCGCGCGCTCGAACGGGCTGGGCGCTTTCCCGTCGGTGACAAGGCCGTAGGCTTCTCCGGCGGCCAGGGCACGGAGGGCGCGGTTGATAAAACCTTCAATGCGTTCGACGGCGGCGGCGGCCTCCTGCAGCGACGTTGGCCGGTAGTCCAGCACTGAGCGGTAGTGTGCCTGGCCGAGGTAGTAGCGGACCACCCGCGGGGAGGCCAGTTCGAGCATCTCGGCAGGGCTGATGGTGTTGCCGATGGACTTGGACATCTTCTCGCCCTCGTAGGTCACCATGCCGTTGTGCATCCAGAAGTTGGCGAATGGGTGGCCTGCCGCCTGGGACTGCGCCATTTCGTTTTCATGGTGCGGGAACCGCAGGTCCAGCCCGCCGCCGTGGATATCAAACTCCGTGCCGAGGTATTTGGTGACCATGGCCGAGCACTCAAGGTGCCACCCCGGACGCCCGGCACCCCACGGGGAAGCCCAGCTGGAGGTAGCCGGCTCGCCCTCCTTGGAACCCTTCCACAGGGCGAAGTCGCGGGGGTCCTTCTTCCCGCGGGGATCGGCGTCGGGGGCTGCCTGCATGTCGTCGATGTTCTGCCGGGTCAGGGCTCCGTACTTGCTCCAGGAGCGCACGTCGAAGTAGACGTCGCCTGAGTCGTCGAGGGCGGGGTAGGCATGGCCCCGGTCGATCAGCTGCCGGATCAGGGTGTGCATTTCCGGGATGTGCCCAGTGGCGCGCGGTTCGTACGTGGGGCGGGAGACGCCCAGGGTGTCGTAGGCCTTGAGGAACTCCTGCTCAAAGCGGTACGCCAGCGCCCACCATTCCTCGGCTGCCACGTCGCCGGGGCCGCCGCTGAAATCCGGGCTGAAGGACTCGGCCGACTTCGCCAGGATCTTGTCGTCGATGTCGGTGACGTTGCGGACCACCGTGACCCGGTGGCCGCGGTATTCCAGCCAGCGGGTCAGCTGGTCGAAGGCGATGGCGGAGCGGATGTGGCCCACGTGGGGCATGCCCTGCACCGTTGCCCCACAGTAGTAGAGGCTGGCCCTTCCGGCGACGAGGGGGACGAAGTCGCGGACTTCGGCGGAGGCAGTGTCATAGAAGCGCAGGGTCACCGCTCCAGATTAGCCGATGGCGCCGGACGGCCGCGGATACACCAGGGCGGTGGCCACGGCGGAGATTCCCTCGCCGCGGCCCGTGAATCCCAGCCGGTCGCTGGTGGTGGCCGTGACGCTGACCGGTGCGTCTGCGGCGTCGCTGAGCACCTGCGATGATTCCTCGCGGCGGGGACCGAACTTCGGCCGGTTGCCCACGAACTGGACGGCCACGTTGCCGATTTCAAAGCCGGCGGCGCGGACGATCCGTGCAGCTTCGGCCAACAGTGCCACCCCCGAGGCGCCGGCGAACTCGGGCCTGTCGGTTCCGAAGTGGGTGCCCAGGTCACCGATTCCGGCGGCCGAGAACAGGGCATCGGCGGCGGCGTGGGCCACGGGGTCCCCGTCCGAGTGCCCGGCGAGGCCCCGCTCGCCCGGCCAGAGGAGTCCGCCCAGCCAGAGGGGGCGCGGGGCATCCTCCGGCGCATAGGCGTGGACGTCCACACCGATTCCGGTACGGGGAATGATCATCGTGTTGTTTTGCATGCCTATCCCTCCACCCACCGGGCGCCAAGCGGGCCTTCGAGCAGCCCCTCCGCCAGGATCAGGTCGAGGGGAGTGGTGATTTTGAGGGACTGGGTGGAGCCGCGCACTACGTGGACGGCCGTGCCGGTCATTTCAACCAGCATGGCGTCATCGGTGACGGCGGCCGCCTGCCGGGGCTCCAGGGTCCGGGCTGCCTGGTGGGCCCGTTGCAGCGTGCGGAAGCGGAAGCCCTGCGGCGTCTGCACCGCGCGCAGGTCCTCGCGGGGTGCGGTGCCGGTGACGACTTCGGGTGCCAGCACGCTGCCCTCACCCGTGGTGGCTGCGACGGTCTTGACCGTGTCCACCACAGGGATCGCGGGAATGACGGCTTCAGCACCCGCAGCGAGTGCGTCCACCACGCGGTGGAACACCGACTCCGGCGTCAGGGCGCGGGCGGCGTCATGCACCATGACCGCTTCGGTGCCTTCCATCAGGGCCTCCAGGCCCGCCCGGACGGAGTCCGCCCGGGTGTCACCGCCGTCGACGATGGTCAGCAGCGGACCGCCGTCGGCGAGTTCTTCCCGGAAGTCTTCGCACAGCCGGCGCAGGCCATCATCGCCTGCAGGCAGGGCAATGCAGACCTGGCTGCTGATTCCGGCCGCAACGATGCCGCGCAGGGCATGCATCAGGATGGGTTCGCCACCCAGCGGCACTGCAGCTTTGGGCATGCCGTAACCCAGCCTTTGCCCCGAACCTGCGGCCACCAGGATCACCGCGGTGACCGGGCGCTTAGCTGTTTCGCTCATGCGGACCAGCCTAACGTCCCGGTGGGCTGCCGTGCCGAACCAACCCAGGCCGGAAACCGGGAGGACTGGCGCTCAGGCCTTGAGCCATTTTCAGGACGGCTGTTTCAGGGCAAAAAGAAGCCCCGGCCGCACTTGCGTGCCGCCGGGGTTCAATTCTTAGGAAGCCAGGACCTCGTCGAGAACGCTTGCTGCCTTCTCTTCGTCGGTCTTTTCAGCCAGCGCCAATTCTGAAATCAGAATCTGCCGGGCTTTGGCCAGCATTCGCTTCTCGCCTGCGGAAAGGCCCCGGTCGTGATCCCGGCGCCACAGGTCGCGAACGACCTCAGCCACCTTGATGACGTCACCGGAAGCAAGCTTCTCCAGATTTGCCTTGTACCTGCGTGACCAGTTGGTGGGCTCTTCGGTGAACTCGGCACGGAGCACATCAAACACGTGCTCCAGGCCTTCCTTGCCCACTACGTCCCGGACCCCAACAAGGTCAACGTTTTCTGCTGGAACTTCAATGGTCAGATCACCCTGAGCCACCTTGAGCTTGAGATACATTTTCTCTTCGCCCTTGATGGTGCGCATCTTGATTTCTTCAATCTTCGCAGCACCGTGGTGAGGGTAAACTACTGTCTCGCCGACCTCAAATACCATGTGGACATTTCCCCTTTCCCGCAGACCAGTTTATCACGATTCAGGCATATGACCGGCCGCGGAAAGGGCTTGGAACCGCGGAAATACGCGGAAAATGGGGCAAATCAACCCCCTTGGACCCCTTGACGGATGCGGATAATAGTGCATCGCCGGTGCGCTGCCAAGGGTGATATGACGGCGCCGAATCCTCGTTTAAGCGGCTTTGCGGATAGGCTATGGGCTGAATAATGTTTCAAGACTCTCGAGGAGTACGTGACGTGCGTTTCACTGCGATGACCCGGGCCCAGCGCGCCAAACTGGCACTGACGGCAGGCGCTCTCGGCGTCGGGCTTCTGGCGTCAGGTTGTTCGGCATCGAATTCCCAGCAGACAACTGCGGAGTACCAGCAGTCCGATGGCATCAACGCAGACCTCGGCCCGCTTGAGCTGCGCAACATGCTCATCGTCTCGGCGGGCGAGGACCAGCCGGGACGTGTGATCGGCGCCGTCTACAACTCCTCCTCCCAGGACGTGAAGCTGACGGTCAACGGCGCTGAAGGCTCGCAGACCGAGGTTCCGGTCAAGGCCAACGACTACATCCTGCTCAACGAGAGCTCGGACGAAGCCATCCTGAGCACCACCGGCGGCATCCCGGGCTCCCTCGTGGACGTGAAGATCACCGAGGACGGCACCAACGTCAGCAACACCGTCAAGGTTCCCGTCCTGGATGCCACGCTTCCGGAGTACAAGGAGTACCTGCCGGCCGGCAGCACGCAGTCCCCGTCGCCGACCCCCTCGCCGACGGCTTCCGAACTTGGCGGCGGCACCGGCCACTAGGCCGGCACAGCAAGCCGCAGACAAAAGGGAGGGGCCGGCGGCCCCTCCCTTTTGTTATGCCGTTGCGGCCGCTCCGCCTACGGCTCGAACTTGTACCCCAGCCCGCGCACCGTCACCAGGTACCGCGGCGCCGAGGGATCGGGTTCAATCTTGCCCCGGAGCCGCTTCACGTGGACATCCAGCGTCTTGGTGTCCCCCACATAATCCGAGCCCCAGACCCGGTCGATGAGCTGGCCGCGGGTCAGCACCCGGCCCGAGTTGCGCAGCAGCATTTCGAGGAGCTCGAATTCCTTGAGCGGAAGCAGCACCTGCTCCCCGTCCACGCTCACCACGTGCCGTTCGATATCCATGCGGACCGGCCCGGCCTGGACCGTGGAGGAAATCAGTTCCTCCGGCTCACCCTGGCGCCGCAGCACCGCCCGCACCCGGGCCACCAGTTCGCGGGAGGAATAAGGCTTCGTGACGTAGTCGTCGGCCCCGAGCTCCAGGCCCACCACCTTGTCGATTTCGGAGTCTTTGGCCGTCAGCATGATCACCGGCACGCTGGAACGCTGGCGGAGCTGCCGGCAGACCTCGGTACCGGAAAGTCCGGGCAGCTGCAGGTCCAGCAGCACCAGGTCCGCGCCGTTCCGGTCGAATTCGGTGATGGCGTCCAGGCCGTTGTCCACGACCTCCACCTCGAACCCCTCCTTGCCCAGCAAATAGGACAACGGATCGCTGAACGACTCCTCGTCCTCGACAATCAGAATCCTGCTCAAGCGCTAGCTCCTCGTTCTTTTGCGCCTGCGGCGCGGGGTACTTGGGTGACAGTTGGCTGGTCGGTGTGCTGCCCTGAGGGCCCGCGCACAGGGGCGGCAGCAGGCGGAAGTTCCTCGTCGCCGTCGTGCCCCTCCATCTCGGGAAGACGGAGGGTGAAAGTGGATCCCTGGCCCGGCTGGGACCACAGGGTCACCTCGCCGCCGTGGTTCGAGGCAACGTGCTTGACGATGCTCAGGCCCAGGCCCGTGCCGCCGGTGTGGCGGGAACGCGCGGAATCCACCCGGTAGAAGCGCTCAAAGACGCGTTCCTGGTCCTCGGCGCTGAGGCCCTCGCCCTGGTCGGTCACGGAAATCGACACCAGGCCCTCCTTGGCACGGACCCCGATGCCCACGCGCGTGTTGGCCGGGGAATACCGGATGGCGTTGTCGATCAGGTTGCGCAGGGCTGTCACCAGCAGGTCCTGGTCTCCGAAGACCTTGCCGTCGGTCCGGCCACCCACAACGATGGTGATGTTCTTGCTTTCCGCGGGCAGCTGCGACCGGTCCACGGCCTCGGCGATGACGGCGTTGATGTCCACCGGGCGGCCCTCCTGCGTGACGCTGGCGCCCTGCAGCCGGGAGAGTTCGATGATGTCCTGCACCAGCGCGGCGAGGCGGCCGGATTCCTTGTGCATGCGCTTGGCAAAGCGGCGGACGGCCAGTTCGTCGTCCGCCGAAGACTCCAGGGCTTCGGCGAGCAGCGAGATGGCACCCACGGGGGTCTTGAGTTCGTGTGAAACGTTGGCGACGAAGTCGTTGCGGATTTCCTCGGTGCGCGTGATCTCGGTGCGGTCGTCCGCGAGCAGGAGGATGTATTCCTCCCCGAGCATCGCTGCCCGCACCTGCACGATGATGGTCCCCTGCCCCAGCGGACCACGCGGCAGTTCAAGCTGCTTCTCAAGGATGACGCCGTCACGGCGGACCCCGGCCGTCATGTCCAGCAGTTCCTTATGGACCACCGTATGTCCGCGGACCAGGCCGTACGCGTAGGCGGCAGGACTGGCGCGGACCACACCGTCCACGGCGTCCACCACAACAAAGGCACGCCCGACGACCGCGAGCACCTCCGCGGCACCGGCCGGCAGGGCCGGCTCCTCAGCGTCCACGTCCAGCAGCCGGCGCTGCTTCTCGCTGACCCGGTAGGCGAGCACGCCGAACGTGCCAAGCGCCAGGCCGACGAGGCCTGCGACCAGACCGATGAGCATAGGATCCACAGATCCACCTTATGCTCTTACAGGGGGCCTTCCGGCGCGTCAGGACCGCCTGCGGCGACGGTTCAACTAACGTTCACCTGCAAGGGCTTAACCGTTCACCGGGCGGTGGCAGAGTAGCGGGTTGGAGTGCCGAACGGCGACACGATTCCAGCTGCCCAGACACGGGCCGCAGGAGTTCCAAGGAAAGGACGCCTACGTGCGTAAGGTTTTTCAGGAAGAGCTCACCCATGTGGGTGACCAGTTGGTGGAGATCTCCCGCCTGGTCAGCGAAGCGATGGACAAAGCGACCACTTCCTTTGAAGTGGCGGACGTGGACCTCGCCCAGGACGTTATTGCCGCGGACGCGCGGATCGACTTCCTGCAGAACAGCCTGGACGAGCGGGCCATCGACATCCTGGCGCTGCAGGGCCCCGTTGCCAGCGACCTGCGCATGATCGTGGGCTCCCTGCGCATGAGTGCGTCGCTGGAGCGGATGGGCGACCTCGCCCGGCACATCGCGCAGCTGGCCCGCCTCCGGTTCCCGTCCACGGTCATTCCCGCCTCCATGACCGGCACGTTCAAGCGGATGGCCGAGCTGGACCAGATGATCGCTGACAAGCTGACCGACCTGCTGGAAACCCGCGACCTTGAGGTGGCGAGGGACATCCTGAAAGCGAACAGCGATATTAACGATCTGCACCTGAGCGTCTTCAAGGCCATCGCCGCTCCCGAATGGGCCGAATCGCCTGCCACCACCGTGGATGTAGCCCTGGCCAGCCGCTACTTCGAGCGCTTCGCCGACCACGGCGTTTCCGTGGCCCAGAAGGTCACCTACCTGGTAACCGGCGCCTGGCAGCCGAACGCCAACGAACACAGCTAGCAGTCAAGCAGCGCTTACGACGGCGGGCCGGTCACCTGAGGTGACCGGCCCGCCGTCGTCATAACGCGAAGTCTTACTTCTTGCCCTGGTTCGCGACGGCCAGGATGGCCTGTTCGGCCGCTTCGGGGTCAAGGTAGGTGCCGCCCCGCTTGATGGGCTCGAAGTTTTCGTCCAGGTCGTACACCAGCGGGATGCCGGTGGGGATGTTCAGGCCGGCGATGGCTTCGTCGCTGATGCCATCGAGGTGCTTGACCAGCGCGCGCAGCGAGTTGCCGTGGGCGGTGACCAGGACGGTCTTGCCGGCCTTGAGGTCTTCCTTGATGTCCGATTCCCAGTACGGCAGCAGGCGGACCAGCACGTCCTTCAGGCACTCGGTCCGGGGAAGGGCATCCCCGAGTCCTGCGTAACGGGGATCGTGGGCCTGGGAAAACTCGGAGTTGTCATCCAGGGGCGGCGGCGGGGTGTCGTAGGAACGGCGCCATTCCATGAACTGCTCCTCGCCGTATTCCGCGAGCGTCTGTGCCTTGTCCTTGCCCTGGAGGGCGCCGTAGTGGCGTTCGTTCAGGCGCCAGTCGCGCTTGACCGGGATCCAGCCGCGGTCGGCCTTGTCCAGCGAGATGTTGGCCGTGTTGATGGCCCGCTTCAGGAGGGAGGTGTAGAGCACGTCCGGGAGGATGTTGTTCTCCACCAGGAGCTCACCGCCGCGTGCTGCTTCCTCGCGGCCCTGGTCGTTCAGGTCAACGTCCACCCAGCCGGTGAACAGGTTCTTGGCGTTCCATTCGCTGTGGCCGTGGCGCAGCAGAATCAGCTTGTAAGTCATGATTTTCATCCTAGCCGAGCGCCGTTGCCGCCCGCCCAGCGTTACAAAGCGAGGCCCGGTGGCTCCGCGGAAAAGCAACGCGGAGTCACTTAATGCCCCTTCCAGGCGGATTACAGGGCCGGGAGTGACTCCGCCCTGCAGGATAAGGTGGGGCGGTGGTGCAAAAGGCTGAACGGGTAACCGCCCCGCAGATCACCGGCCGGAACGCGGCCGGCAGGCAGGGCAGGCCGGTGGGCAACGTGACCCGCGGCACCACCAATCCCAACCGCATGCGCCGCCTTGACCGCTGGCTCACCGGGCCGCAGGCCTGGCGCCTCCGCTCCGCTGCCGACCCGCTGGTAGTTGACCTGGGGTACGGCGCCACCCCGGCCACCGCCGTCGAACTTTATGAGCGGCTGTCCGCCGTCCGCTCCGATGTCCGGGTCTGCGGCATCGAGATCGAACCGGAACGTGTACGTGCTGCCCTGCCTCTCCAGCGGCCCGGACTGAACTTCCTCGTGGGCGGATTTGAGCTTCCCGTGCCGGGCCGTCCGGTCCTGGTGCGCGCGTTCAACGTGCTGCGGCAGTATGAGGAGGCGGACGTGGCGGGGATCTGGCGGCTGGTGCAGGACCGCCTGTCCGCTGACGGGCTGTTTATCGATGGCACCTGCGATGAAATCGGGCGGCGGGTGACGTGGGTGGCGCTCGACCGCAGCCGGCCCTTGTCGCTCAGCGTGTCCGTCCGGTTCGGGAGCTTCGAGCTGCCGTCCGAGGTGGCCGAACGGCTACCGAAGGCGCTGATCCACCGCAACGTTCCCGGCGAACCCGTCCACGCCCTGATGCAGGCGATGGACCGGGCGTGGCTGGAATCAGCACCCCTGGCGTCGTTTGGTAACAGGCAGCGCTGGCAGGCTATGTGCCGGGCGTTGCGCGACGCCGGCTGGCCGGTCCAGGACGGACCGGCGCGGTGGCGGCTCGGGGAGCTGACGGTGGGCTGGGAAGCAGTGGCGCCGCTGGCCTAAGTGAGCGGGTGGGGGCCCACGCCGGCAGGGTGGGGGGCCCACGCCGGCAGGGTTCCCTGGGCGAGCTTGCGAGCCGAGGGAGCCGGTGGGGATTACCAGGGGCCGTAGGGGCCCATGTTGCGGCTGCCGCCGCGGCCGGCGTCCTTCACGGCGGGCCGTACGTCGGCGAGGTACACGGACGCGGCGACTACCGCGGCCAGGCCGAAGAGGCCCAGCGTGCCGAAGAAACCGCCGCCGCTGCCGAACATTGAGATGACACCGACGAGGGCGGCTCCGCCGGTCAAGGCGAGCCAGAATGTCTTGGTCCTCTTGCCGGTTGCCTCGAAGGCATTGGCCCGGTGCCGGGCGCAGTCGGCCACGGCCCACAGCTCAAGGCCCAGTGCCACCAGGGCAAGGATAAAGAACACTGCCTGCTCAACAGGCCGAATAATCAGTTCACCGTCCACAAGCCAAGCCTAGCCTCCCAGCGTGTCCAGCGCCTGCTTCAGGTCCGCCCAGAGGTCTTCGACATTTTCGATGCCCACGCTCATGCGGACCAGGTTCTCCGGCACGCTGACGGGTTCCGCGGCATGCCGGCGCCTGCGTTCGATGAGGGACTCGACTCCGCCGAGGGAAGTTGCCGGGAGCCACAGCTCCAGGGCACGCACAAGCTTGTCCGCGGCGTCGGCACCGTCCAGGCCCGCGACCGGTGCAATGTGGACGCAGATAATGGACCCGAATCCGGTCATCTGTGCTCTGGCCCGTTCGTGTCCCGGATCGGCGGGAAGCCCCGGGAACCGGATGAAGTCGATGCGCGGATGCGTGCTGAGCCGTTCCGCCAGGATCATTGCGGACTGCTGCGACCGTTCCACCCGGAGTGCGAGCGTCCGCAGGCCCCGCAGTGCCAGCCATGCTTCGAAGGGACCGGCAATGGCGCCATGGATGGTCCGGTTGTGGAGCAGCGCGGAGCGCATGTCGGGGTTGGAGGTCACCAGGGCCCCGAGGACCACGTCGGAGTGGCCGGCCAGGTATTTGGTCACCGAGTGGAGGACGACGTCGGACCCCAACGCCAGCGGCTGCTGCACCAACGGGGTGGAAAAGGTGTTGTCCGTGACCACGATGGCTCCGGCGGCATGGGCCGCGGCCGTCAGTGCCTTGACATCGGCGATGCCCAGCATGGGGTTGGTGGGGCTTTCCAGCCACAGCATGGCGGCAGGCCGGGCCCCGGGTCCGGCGGGTGCAAGGGCTTCCTTGACCGCGTCGGTGTCCGTGATGTCAACCGTCCGGAGTTCGATGAATCCCTTTTGCGCCAGCTCAGCAGCCATCACCAGGGTTCCCGAGTAGCTGTGGGTCGGCATGACCAGCACTCCCCCGGCGGGGATCAGCGACAGGGCCGAACTGACAGCTGCAAGGCCCGAGGCGTAGAGGAGGCCCGGCAGTTCGGCGCCCTCCAGCTGGCCAAGCGCCTCTTCGAAGGGGTCCCAGGTGGGGTTGGAGTACCGCCCGTAGCCGCGGTCCCCGGGGCCCAGGGGGCCGGTACCGAAGTAGGTGGAGGAGAGGACGAGGGGCGGGTTGACCGGCTGGTCCCTTTCCCGCGGCGGACGTCCCGCCGCAACCACAACTGTCTCTGAAGACAGGGCAGCCGCGTGTTGTTCGGAAAGACTCATGGTGAAAGCGTACTTGTCCGGCGGACAGGCCACGGAAAGGCGTTACCGGGGCCACCCGGGCTGTCCACAGGCGCACCGCCCGATCGGAGAAAGTCTATGGGGGTCGGTAGGCTTGTGGGGTGAACAAACAAGGGGCCGGACTTTTCATCGCGTTTGAAGGCGGCGATGGTGCCGGCAAGTCGACGCAGGCTGCCCGGCTTGCAGATGCCCTTGAATCCCGGGGACTGACAGTGCTGCGTACCCGCGAGCCGGGCGGGACGCCCATCGGCGAGAAGCTGCGTTCCCTGGTCCTTGACCACGGCCACGGCGAAATTGACGCCCACACTGAGGCACTGATTTTTGCGGCGTCCCGCGCCGCCCATGCCACCCAGGTGATCCGGCCGGCGCTGGAGCGCGGCGAGATTGTGCTGACGGACCGCTACATTGATTCCTCTGTTGCCTACCAGGGCGCCGGACGCGATCTGGGGAAGGACGCCGTCAAAGCCCTGAACGAGTGGGCCACCTCCGCGCTGCAGCCCCACCTCACCGTCCTGCTGGACGTTGACCCGGCGATGGGACGGCAGCGCCGGACTGCCGGTGACGCCGCCGAGGACCGGCTGGAATCCGAGGCGGACGACTTCCACGGCCGGATCAGGGAAGCCTTCCTTGAGCTGGCCGGCAGCCGGCCCGGTTCCTACCTGGTGCTGCCCGCACATCTGCCCGTCAGCGAGCTGGCCGCGGCGATCCTCGTGCGCGTGGACGCCCTGCTGGCCAGCCCCGAGGTGGCCCCCGTTGGCGCCGGCCCCTCCGCAGGCGATCACGGCGGCGGCACCCCATGACCGTGTGGGATGACCTCCAAGGCCAGTCCGCCGTCGTCGAGCAGCTGCGCCAGGCGTCCAGCGGCGAAGCCCTGACGCACGCCTGGCTGTTCACCGGCCCGCCGGGCTCCGGGCGCTCGAATGCCGCCAAGGCCTTTGCTGCGGCTTTGAACTGTGACCAGGAGGATGTGCGCCTGCGCGGCTGCGGCGAATGCCAGGCCTGCCTGACGATCCTGGGTGAAACCCATTCGGACGTGACCTTTGTCCGGACGGAAAAGGTCACCATCACCATCGACGAGGCACGTGAGCTGGTGGCCACTGCGGGGAACCGGCCCTCCGCGGGACGCTGGCGCATCATTGTGGTGGAAGACGCGGACCGGATGGCGGAGCGCACCACCAACGTTCTGCTCAAGGCAATCGAGGAGCCCACGCCGCGGACGGTATGGATGCTGTGCGCGCCCTCCCCCGCGGATGTGCTGGTCACCATCCGCTCACGCTGCCGCAGCGTGGCGTTGCGGCTGCCGCCGGCCGCTGATGTTGCCGCGCTCCTGGTGAAGCGCGACGGCGTGGACCCTGAGCTCGCGGAACGGGCCGCCCGCGCCGCGCAAAGCCACGTGGGAATCGCACGCCGGCTGGCCAGGGATGCGGCAGCGAGGGAACGCCGGCTGGAGACTGTGAGGTTTCCGCTCGGGCTCCGGGGCGTCACCGCTGCAGTCATGATGGCGGACAAGCTGGTGAAGATCGCCACCGCCGAGGCGAACAGCTCCAATGAAGAGCGCGACGCCGCCGAAAAAGCCGCGCTGCTGGCCACGCTCGGCGCACCCGAGTCCGGCACCCTCCCGCCGGCCATGCGAAGCCAGCTGAAGCAGCTGGAGGACGACCAGAAGCGCCGGGCGAAGCGTTCCATCACGGATTCCCTGGACCGCACACTGACGGACCTGCTGTCCTTTTACCGGGATGTGCTGATTATCCAGCTTGGGAATGCTGTGGAGCTGGTAAACGTTGAGCTGAGGAGTGAATTGGAGGAGTTTGCCAGCCGTTCCACTCCAGAAGCCACTCTTGCCCGGATGGACGCCATCAACAAAGCCCGCGAACGCATCACCACCACCAACGTTGCCCCGCTGTTGACCATTGAGTCCATGGCAGCCAGCCTGATTTAGCCCCCTTCCAAGGAGACCCGATGACTGCCCGCCCCCTGCCCGCACGCCACCGATCCCTGGTGGTCGGACTCCGTGCCGCCGGCGCCCTGGTTCTTGCCATGGTGCTGGCCTCGTGCAGCCTCCTCAACGGCGGCGACCGCAACCAGGAGACGGCCACCGCCAAGGCTGATCCTTCCATCGTGGCCTCTGCCCCGTCCGGGCTGGAGCAGTTTTACTCCCAGGAAGTGGTGTGGGAGCCCTGCGAGAATGAGTTCCAGTGCGCCAAGGTGACGGTGCCCATGGATTACGAGGATCCCAAGGGCGCGACGATCCAGATTGCCGCGCTGAGGGCTCCCAGCACCGGCCGGAAAACCGGGAGCCTGCTGGTGAATCCCGGCGGCCCCGGCGCCTCCGGTTACGACTTCGTCAAGGACGCGGCCGGCACCCACTTCTCGCAGACGGTCCGCGACGCCTACGACCTGGTGGGCTTCGACCCCCGCGGTGTTAAGCGCTCTTCTCCGGTGACCTGCTTGACCGATGCCGAGCGGGACGCGGCCCGGGCAAAGATCTACGATCTTGAAACGGATGTTGGCCTGGCGGTTGCCCGGGCGGACAACAAGGCGATCGCGGACCAGTGCGTCGAGCAGACCGGCGAGGTGCTGGCGCATATCGATACGCAGAACGCCGCAAAGGACCTGGATATCCTCCGGGCAGTGGTCAACGACAAGCAGCTGAACTACCTGGGCTACTCCTACGGGACGTTCCTGGGTTCCACGTATGCTTCCCTTTTCCCGGACAACGTGGGACGCATGGTGCTCGATGGTGCCCTGGATCCTTCCATCAGCAACGAGGAGCTGACCAGCGGCCAGGCCCGGGCCTTTGAGAAGGCCATCCGCGCGTATGTTGCGAGCTGCCAGCAGCAGGAGGGGTGCCCGTTGAGCGGGGACGTCGACTCCGGCGTGCAGCAGATCCGCGACCTTATCGCCGCTGTGCAGCAGACGCCGCGCACGGCCAAGGACGGCAGGACCGTCAACGCCACGATGTTCGTCAGCGGACTCATCACCCCGCTCTACAACGACCAGAGCTGGCCGGCCCTGACCCAGGCCCTGGACGCGGCAATGACCGGGGACGTCAGCCTGATGCTGCGCCTGGCCGACCTCGGTGCCGACCGGTCGTCCAACGGCACTTACTCGTCCAATTCGACCTTCGCCTTTAACGCGATCAACTGCCTGGACTACCCCATGGAGTCCGACCCCGCCGCGATGCGGGCGGAGCAGCAGCGCCTGATGCAGGAATCGCCCACACTGGGGTACTTTTTCGCGTACGGCGGCACCAGCTGCTCCGACTGGCCCTACAAGAACGTCCGGACCCCGGCACCGGTGGAGTACACCGGCGATTCCCCGATCGTGGTCATTGGCACCACCGGCGATCCCGCCACCCCCGTCGAATGGGCCGCGTCGCTGCGGAAGCAGCTCGGAAATGCCACGCTGATGACGTGGGAAGGTGAAGGCCATACCGCCTACGGACGGTCCAACAGCTGCATCGAGGATCCGGTGGACAGGTACCTAGTGAGCGGCGAAGTGCCGGCCGACAACACGGTGTGCTGAACGCCTCAGCTGCTGGAGGGTGTCCCATTTTGACCCGGGCGCGGGGATTCTATTACAGTTGACTCTTGCATGAAGCGCCCGGTTTTCCCGGGGATTTCATGCGGTGCTTCCTTAGCTCAGTCGGTAGAGCGTTTCACTCGTAATGAAAAGGTCATCAGTTCGATTCTGATAGGAAGCTCGGGATAAACCCCCTATTGCCCCTAGTTTTAGGGCTTTGGGGGGTTTTTCGCTGGTTAAGCGGCGTCATTGGCCGAGTGCAGGGCGTCAGGCGTGCCGCCGATTCCCAAAGCGATCAGAATCCCGACCGGTACCGTCCTCACCCTTCGCCCTCAGCAGTCGTAGGCTACTGGGTAGGCTGGCACTGAAAGGCCGGCCTCGGGTCCCGAAGGGAACGACGAGTGGACAGTACTGCTGGTATCTGGTTCTTGAGTGGCGCTGAGCGGGAACATGCAGCCACTAACGTGCACGCCGGCGGGTCCGGCTCACCGGCCTGGTCCGAGGGAAACCTCGTTCGGCCCCTGATTCACGGCGCCACCTACTTCGCCCGGCTGCATGAGGAGTTGTCGGCCCTTCAAGCGGGAGACCGTGTCTGGTTCACCGACTGGCGCGGCGATGGCGACGAGCGGCTGACGCCGGACGGGCCGGCGATCGGTGAGTTGCTGGCGGGATTAGCCCGGGCGGGGGTGGAAGTGCGGGGCCTGGTCTGGAGGTCCCACGGGGAGCGCGTGTCTGCCCCCATGAGCAACCTGTCCAACGAGCACCTCAGCCGCCAGATCAATGACGCCGGCGGCGAGGTGCTGCTGGATCAGCGGGTGCGCCTCTTCGGCTGCCACCACCAGAAACTCTTCGTCATCCGCAACCGTAATGACCCTTCGCGCGACGTCGCGTTCGTGGGCGGAATCGACCTTTCCCACAGCCGCCGGGACGACGCCGACCACGGCGGCGACCCCCAGGCGGTAGACATGGATCCCCGGTACGGGAAACAACCTCCGTGGCACGATGCCGCCCTCGAACTGCACGGCCCGGTTGTGGCAGATGTGCTACAGCTGTTCGCGGAACGGTGGGATGACCCGCATCCCCTGGACCGGCGCACACCCTACAGGATGCTGCTGCAGCGCCTGGCCGATATGCCCCGGCACCCCGAACCCCTGCCGGAGACTGCACCGCCGCCACCACCGGCAGGCCCCCACGCCGTGCAGCTGCTGCGCACCTACGGCGTGAAGCATCCGCCGTTCCCGTTCGCACCTGGCGGCGAGCGAAGCGTTGCCCTGGCCTACACAAAGGCTTTCTCCCTGGCCCGCTCCCTGATCTACATCGAGGACCAGTACCTCTGGTCGGCAGAGGTGGCAGCCGGCATCGCCTCGGCCCTGGAACGGAACCCCGGGTTAAAGGTGATCGCCGTCGTGCCCCGCTACCCGGACTCCGACGGTCCGCTGGGAGGGCCGCCCAAGCGGCTGGGGCAACTGCGTGCCATCGAAACGATAAGCCGGGCTGCGCCGGACCGATTCGGCGTGTTCAATCTGGAAAACAGAGCCGGAACCCCAATCTATATCCATGCCAAAATCTGCATCATCGACGACACCTGGTTCACCTGCGGATCGGACAACTTCAACCGCCGGTCCTGGACCACCGACAGTGAGCTCACCTGCGCCGTCATCGACACCTCTGCCCCTGGCCGGGATGCGCCCGCCACAGGCGCGGACCCCGGCGCTTCCCGGCCGCTGGCCTACGCGCTCCGGCGCCAGCTCTGGGCTGAACACCTTGGCCTGGACCAGAACGACCCGCAGCTCCATGCCCCGGAGGATGGGCTCAAACTGTGGAACGCCGCCGCGGACGCCCTTGACGGTTGGCACGAAGCCGGCCGCCGCCAGCCCCGTCCCAACGGGCATGTGCGGCACCACACCACCAAACCCGTGCCGCGACTTCAGCGTCTCTGGGCGGAGCCTGCAAACCGCTTCTTCGTGGACCCGGACGGGCGCCCCCGCCGGCTGCGCGGCACCACCCGGTTCTAGTGGCTGCTAGGCTACGCGGGCGGCCGCTGGGGCCGCACTGAAAAAACTGGGGGATCTCATGCCTGCAAAAACCATGCTCCGGCTCTCGGCCTGCGGGGCAGCAGCAGCTGCATTGATGGGCGCCGTGGCCGCGCCGGCCACGGCGGCCAGCACCGAGGGCACCACATTCACAATCCGTGATACGTGCACCGAGCTGGCACCTGAGGTAACAACATGCAGCGCCATGACCGAACGCCGTATCGAAGTCCATACACCGTCGGGGATCACGATATTCCAGGGCTACCGCGAGTATTCAGATGCCACCACGTACCCGGGCGGGTCGCACACGTCTGAGGAGACGCGCAGGTACCTTGTCGTTTACACGTCGTCGGTGGAGGTGCCGGATGGCATCTACTACCTCGACCCCCAGGTGACGCGGGTTGATGGTTCAGACGTTCTGTCCTACTCGGATGGGTTGACCTGCGTCCTGGATACCAACTTCGTGGAGGCGAACGTCTCCGGCGGCTACAACCACAGCACCGGCTCCTGCACCACCAGCTGATTGGCTGTGACCAGGCGAAGGCCCGTCCAACACCATTTGGATGGGCCTTCGGCGCAGCAAGGGGCAGAAGGCCGGGCCGGAGGACTGCCTGGCGGGCCGGCAGGGCCTGGCGAAACGGCAACTGATGAAGGTGCCGCCTAAGATGGCGAACATGGAAGAGCAGGCCCTGGCAGACATCGCGAACGGGCTGTACGCCGCGCCTTTGGAGGACTTTGTGGCGGCCCGGACGGCTGCAGCAAAGGAAGCCGCCGGGAAGGACAAAGAGCTGGGCGCCGCCGTCAAAGGGCTTCCCAAGCCGTCGGTTGCGGCCTGGGCCGTGAACATGCTCGCCCTGCACCAGCCCGAGGTCCTCGACGGACTGGCTGACCTCGGCTCCCGGATGCGCGCCGCGCAGGCCGCACTCGACGCACCGTCGCTCCGCGAACTGGGCCGGGAGCGCCGCACCATGCTGGCCGCCGCCGTCGACACCGCCAAATCGGTGGTCCAGCAGCAGGGACGCGCCATCAGCGAAACCATTGCCGGGGATGTCGAAGAAACCCTTCGGGCCCTGACGGCCGACGCAGGGGCCGCGGCTGCCGTCCGAAGCGGGCGCCTTGTGAAGACTCTGTCGGCGGATGGCGTGGGCGCCGCCGACCTCGAAGGGGCGGTGGCGGTTCCCGGGGCGCTTCCTGCTGCCCCGCCGGACGCTCCCCCGGCCGCGACCCCGGCCCGGAAACCGGCACCGACAGCCGACAAGAAGCAACGCACGACGGCGGAGCGCCCCTCCCAGCCCAAGGCAACCAAACCGCGGCTTGAGGCAGTCCGGCAGACGCCCCGGCCGGCGTCCCCGCCGGCGCTGGAAAAGGCCCAGGCAGCCCTGGCGGAAGCCCGGGAGGAGGAGGCCAGGACGAACGAACTGGCCCGGGAACTGCAGGAGCAGGCGGAACAAACCAGGACGGACATTGCCGCCCTGCAGCGGGAAACAGCCGAACTCCGTGACCGGTTGAAGGCCGCGGAGGAAGAGCTGGAGCGCTCCCGCAGGCGGCTCACCACCACGGCTGCCGAGGCAAAGCAGGCTGCACGGGCAGCGGACAAAGCCGGGCGGACGGCCATGCTGGCGCAGGAGCGGGTCCTCCGGCTGGGCAACACGCGGGGCTGATTCCGGGAATTGTCAGACCCCTCTTGCACACTGGATTTATGGAAAACCAACCCGTACAGGAATTTCACGTCACCTACTTCGATGCCGACTGCGGCCGGTCCAGGGCTGAAATTTTCGACACCCTGGCAGAGGCGCAGCGGTTCGCCAACAGGCACTGCTCCGGCGAGGACAGCTGGGCTGTCATCGATACTGTCAGCGTGGAGCACATCAAGATCGCTGCCTGACCGTCCCCGGGAGGTTACGGCTTAAAGCAGGAACCCGCACTGCCCGAATCAGGCAGTGCGGGTCCATACCGCTTATTGCAACGGTGCCCTATTGCAGGGACGTCGCCTACGCGAAGTCGGAAACCGCCGGGTCCGGGCCGATGCGGCCTTCACCGTTACCGGTGCGGTCCAGGGCGTTGATGGCCTCAACGTCCTCGGCGTCCAGGGAGACCTCCAGCGCCGCGAAGTTTTCACGGATCCGTGACTCGGTGACTGACTTGGGGATCACCACGTTGCCGATGGCGAGGTGCCAGGCGATGACCACCTGGGCGGGGGTGGCCTGGTGCTTGGCGGCGATTCGCGCCACCGTTGCGTCCTCGAGCAGCTCACCGCCCTGCCCCAGCGGCGACCACGCCTGCGTCAGGATGCCCTTCGAGGCCCCGAATTCGCGCAGCTCACGCTGGCTGAAGTACGGGTGCAGCTCGATCTGGTGAATGGCCGGGACTACACCTGTTTCATCGATCAAACGCTGCAGGCCTTCCGCGGTGAAGTTGGAAACGCCGATGGACTTGACCCGGCCGCGCTTCTGGAGTTCGATCAGCGCCTTCCAGGTGTCCACGTACTTGTCCTGCTTGGGCTGCATCCAGTGGATGAGGTACAGGTCCAGGGTCTCCAGGCCAAGCCTGTCCATCGATTCCTCGAAGGCAGCCAGGGTCGACTCGTAGCCCTGGTCCGAGTTCCACAGTTTGGTGGTGATGAAGATCTGCTCCGGGGACAGGCCGGAGCTGGCGATGGCACGTCCCACTCCCGCTTCGTTGCCGTAGATCTTTGCGGTGTCGATGTGGCGGAAGCCGGCTTCGAACGCCTGGCGGACTACCTTTTCAGCCACTCCGTCGTCAACCTGCCACACGCCGTAGCCGAGCTGGGGAATCGTGTTTCCGTCATTGAAAGTCAGTGTAGGTGAAGAAGTCATGGAATTATCCTGCCAAACAATCCGCCCTGCGCCGGGGCATTCGGGCCCCGCTAAGCCACACGCTTAACGGGGAATTTCCCGGCTTAACGGGGAATATTCCGGCCGGTGCAGCTAGGAGGCCTCCTCATGGAGGTGCCTCTCGGCGTCGGACACCTGCTGGTAAACGGCCTCCGCACGGCGGCGCACGGACGCGGCCCCTACCGGCACGGGCCCCACGGCGAGCCGCAGCATTGCGGCCGCTTCAGCGGTGGTGGCCAGCGAATTGCCCGCCTTGGACAACGCCCGGTGAACGCCGGAAAGGGCAGCCGGGATGTCCAGCCCCTCGCTGGGTGAGCGGCGCTGCGCTTCCACGCAGATAGCCCTCACCCGGTCCAGGAGCGCGGCCAGTTCGTTGGCGATCTCCACCAGCTCCTCGTACAGCTGGTCGTCCTCCACGCCTTCGAGCACCTGGTGGAAGCGGTCCAGTCCCCGATGGAAGCGGTCGTGCGCCCGGCGCCACAACCCCTTCCCCAGTTCCGCGTCGTCCTTGCGCCCCTGCCTGGCAGCGCTGAAAAAGCCCAAGCGCAACCTACAGATACTGTCCGGGACCGTGGTCCGGGTCGTTCTGCTGCCCCGGGCGTCCCGGAGCGCCTGGGCGGGGACCGGCGGGCGCGCGCTGGGGCTCGCCGTTCTCGCCGATCACCACGCCCGGGGCGATCATTGTGCCAGGCGGAAGCTGGCGCAACTGCATCTGCGCGGCTGCGTGCTCGCGGGCTGCGTGCTGGGCTGCGATGGCCGTCTGGATGCCGTGGAACAGGCCTTCCAGCCAGCCAACCAGCTGCGCCTGGGCAATGCGGAGCTCTGCGTCGGAGGGTGTGGCCTCGTCCGAGAAGGGAAGGCTGATCCGGTCCAGTTCCTCCACCAGCTCGGGCGCCAGCCCGTCTTCCAGCTCCTTGATGGAGCGCTCATGGATTTCGGCGAGCCTGCCCCGGGCGGCGTCATCCAGCGGAGCGGACTTCACCTCCTCCAGGAGCTGCCGGATCATGGTGCCGATCCGCATTACCTTGGCTGGTTCGTCCACCAGGTCCTGCAGGCTGCTGCCCTTGGGCTTGGTGCCGTCCGGCTGGGCCGCCGGTACCGGCGGCTGGCTGTCGTCGATGGTGGTGCCTTCTACCGGGAGGTCCTCAGGTGCCTGAGTGTCTTTCGGATCGCTCATGCGTTCATACTCTCACGAGGAATCCGTCCGAACGCCACTCGATGAAGCCGCCGGACGGTTGTCCGCTGCGGGCTCAATCAGCAGCACCTGCCCTGCGGGTTGGCGTCCTGGCGGTCTGTCCGGTCGCGCCAGAACTCCCGCTCATTGAGTGGCGGTTCCTTGTGGCCGGCCTCCGTGTGGTGTTCGAGGTATTTGCTGTAGGCGTCAGCACCCATGACTCCGCCCATATACCGCGCGAACCCCTTGAACCCGTTGGAGAGCGCTGCAAGTCCGGTGCTCATCAGTGGTGTCCTGCCCGTTCGAAGCGCAGGTTGGCCGGAACCTTTTCCCATTCGGCCAGCAGCTCACGCTCGGCACGGGTGGGAATGAGCCCGGCGGGAGCGAAGACGCGCGACGGGAGGGCCGGGTCTTCGTTGTCCTTGGTGGGAACGCCGGCCGCCCTGTTCCGGAACGCCCGGACGGTGGCGAGCAACGCCGTCGCAATGACAATGATGCTCAGGACCACGAAGATCACCGAGAGCCAGCCCTGGATGGCGGTATTGCGAACCACGGCCTCCATGGCCACTACGGTCTTGGCGCTGCCGAACTCGGTCTTCCCCTCGGCAAGGGCCTTGCTGAAGGCGGCGTTGTTGGCGAAGTAGCCTACGGCGGGGGTCGGGGAGAAGATCTTCTGGTAGCTCGCGGTGATGGTGACCACCGCGGCGAAGGCCAGCGGCAGCGCGACGATCCACAGGTACTTGAAGGTTCCGCGCTTGGCTGCGATGGCCAGGCACACGGACAGGGCGATGGCCGCCAGCAGCTGGTTGGCGATGCCGAACAGCGGGAACAGTGTATTGATGCCGCCCAGCGGATCGGTCACGCCCATCAGCAGCACCGCGCCCCAGGCACCCACCATGATCGCCGTGCAGAGCCAGGCCCCGGGCCGCCAGGAGGCTTCCTTGAACTTGGGGACGAAGTTGCCGATGGAGTCCTGCAGCATGAACCGCGCCACGCGCGTGCCGGCGTCCACTGCCGTCAGGATGAACAGGGCTTCGAACATGATGGCGAAGTGGTACCAGAACGCCATCATGGCGGTGCCGCCAATGAACTGCTGCATGATGTGTGCGAGGCCCACGGCGAGGGTGGGAGCGCCGCCGGTGCGCGAGACGATGCTTTCCTCGCCCACGTTGGCTGCCGTCTGGGACAGGAATTCCGGAGTGAGGTTCACGCCGCTCAGGCCCAGGCTGTTGACCCACGTGGCGGCCGTTTCCACTGTTCCGCCCGTCAGTGCGGTGGGCGAGTTCATGGCGAAGTACAGGCCACGGTCAATCGAGATGGCGGCAACCAGGGCCATGATGGCCACGAACGATTCCATCAGCATTCCGCCGTAGCCGATGAAGCGCGTCTGGCGTTCCTTCTCCACAAGTTTTGGCGTGGTGCCGGAGGAGATGAGGGCGTGGAAGCCGGAAAGCGCGCCACAGGCGATGGTGACGAAGAGGAAGGGGAAGAGCGATCCGGGGAACACCGGCCCGTTGTCCCTGCTGGCGAATTCGCTGAAGGCCGGCACGGTGATCTCCGGGCGGACAACGATGATGGCCAGCGCGAGCATCACGATCACGCCGATTTTCATGAACGTGGAGAGGTAGTCCCGGGGAGCCAGGAGCAGCCACACGGGCAGGATCGCGGCGATGAAGCCGTACACGATCAGGCCCCAGGCGATGGTCACCTTGTCCAGGCTGAAGATGTCCGCGCCCCACGGGGTTTCTGCCACGATGCCGCCGCCGATGATTGCCGCCATCAGCAGCACGAAACCGATCAGTGAAACCTCCATCACCTTGCCGGGCCGGAGGTAGCGAAGGTAGATGCCCATGAACAGGGCGATGGGGATGGTCAGGCTGACGGAGAACACGCCCCACGGGCTTTCACCCAGGGCATTCACGACGACGAGCGCGAGGATGGCGACGATGATCACCATGATGAGCAGGGTGGCGATGAGGGCCGCAGTGCCGCCGATGACGCCGAGTTCCTCACGGGCCATCTGGCCCAGGGAACGTCCGCCCCGACGCATCGAGAAGAACATCACCAGGTAGTCCTGCACGGCGCCGGCGAGAACGACGCCGATGATGATCCAGATGGTGCCGGGAAGGTAGCCCATCTGGGCTGCAAGCACGGGGCCAACCAGGGGCCCGGCCCCGGCTATGGCGGCAAAGTGGTGGCCGAACAGGACGTTGCGGTCCGTCCGGACATAATCCTTGCCGTCGGCCTTGTACTCGGCGGGGGTGGCCCGGCGGTCATCCGGCCGGGTGATGTACCGCTCGATCACCTTGGAATAGAAACGGTAGCCAATCAGGTAGGTGCACACCGATGCGAATACGAACCAGATCGCATTGACGGTCTCCCCGCGGATGATGGCGAGCATGAACCAGGCCACGCCGCCGAGCAGGGCGATGGCGGCCCACAAGGCGATTTTGCCGGGCGTCCACTTCCTCTCCTCTGCCTCCCGGGCATTCTCATCCACGGCGGCAGGGGGAAGGGCCTGATCTGTGGCCACAGCACCCTCCCTCCGGAATGAACCGTTCCGATCATCAGGCGTTCCGGCCATGTCTCCTCCTTGAGTGGATGCAGGTCTCCCCTTACTAAGGCACCTTACCAACGCCGGTTGCAGATGGGGATGGGTTGCGCCGCCCGCCGCCGGCCGGTGCGGCGAACGGCAGCCACGGGGCGCCGAACGACCCCGCCGGTGTGTGGTTCTGCCCTAGCCAACCAGCCCTCGGCGGGACATCGGGAGCACAGCCCGCGTACAGATCCACGCGAGCGCCGATCCCGTGAGCGGGACGGCCAGCACGAGCGCCAGCAGGTGCAGCCAGGGGATCTCCACGGCTGTCCGCATATCCGTCGAGGCCACAATAAGCACCGCGGGCACCGCCCCGGCGATGGTACCGAGAGCGGCCCCAAGACCGGAGGTGAGCAGTGCCTGCGCCGCAGCGAGCCCCTTCCGAAGACGGGGTGAGGCCCCCACTCCGGCAAGGGTCATATGGTCGTTCCGGGCGTCAGCCAGTGCCAGGCCGGTGGTGATGCCGGCGGCGCTGAGAGTTATCACTGCGCTGGCAGCCACGATCAACCAGAACATCCACTGGTTGTCCTGTGAGACTCCCGGCTCCGCCCAGAACCCGGCACCTGGCTGCTTGTAAACAGCTGCCACCGCCGCGGCCGCCGCGTCAGCTTCGGCGGCTGAGGGCTGCCGGTCCAGCTGGACCAGCAGCTCGGCCGGTTCAGCCCGCAAGTCCAACCGTTCCGCCGTCTCCGGCGAAATGACCCCGTAGTAGGGAACGGCTTCAGCAGGTTCCACAACCACTGCAGGCAACGCGGAGCTACTGACGGTGTCGTGGGTGAGGGAAGGGTCCGACGCCGATTCATTCCAGGTGCGCACGTCCTGGCCCAGCAGGACGGTTGTGCCGTCCCGGACAAAAACGGGATTGGTGACCACCATGCCCCCTGCGTCCAGAACCGCCAAAGCCTCAGGACCGGCTTCCCTGCCCAGGACTGCCCTGATCTCATCCGCTCCACCCACGACTACCGCCCGGTGGGAGCCTGACCACTGGGCGAGCGCTCCCTGGCAGCGCCAGTCGGCCGGATCCTTGATGCGGCGCTGCGGGGTCATGGCGCACTCGTTGCCCTCAGGCCTGGCCAGTGAATACTGCAGGCAGTTGGAGGTTGCCGTCCGCGCCGGCGTTTCGGGGCTGGGAAGCGGCCCGTCGCCGCAATTCCGGGGGTAGGCGGGCGCAGTGATGACCTGGGTCCAGGCGACGGTGCCGATGGCGCGCTCCACGGCGGCAGAAAGCTCGGCTGGATCCACTTCCACAGGCGGTTGCGTGCTCCCATCGGCTGATAAGGGCTGGTCCAGGGACAGCGGCAGGAAGGTCTGGTTTTCCAGCGCGCTCCACGAGTGGTTGTCCCGCATCCAGGTTTGTTGGGTGGCCGACAGCACCAGGCCGGCGCTGGCCAGCGTGGCCGCGGCCAGCACCGCGGCCACTGCCGGGACGGTCCGTCCGCGGTTTCGGGCCGAGTCCCGGGCCGCCATCCTGAGGGGCAGGGACAACCATTGCGTCCGGGATGTCAGGCGGACGATCAGCCAACCCGTCAGCAGCACCAGCGCAGCCACGGCCAGCACTGCCCCGCCGATCAGCAGCGTGGCCACCAGTGGAAGCTGTTCTGCCTGCCGGTCCGGGTCCTTCGCTGACTGGCCCAGCAGCCAGCCGGCTGCCAGCAGCCCAACGGCCGCCACCAGCAGCACCGCCCCCGTGATACTCGTCCGCTTTCCGTTCCCGGCGGGAGCGCGCCCGGACTTGAGGGCACCGAGCACTGCCTGACGGGCTACCTGGCCGGCAGGAGCCACCGCGGCGAGGATGCAGGCGGCCAGCCCCATGAGCATTGCAACCGACGTCAGCAGTATGTCCGGGTGCAGTCCTGCCAGCCGGGCCGAGCCGGTGGACCGGACCCAGAGTACGACGACGGCTGCCGCCCCGAGTCCCAGGCCTGCGCCTGCCATGACGGCAATGGCACCGAGCCACAAGCCGGCCGCCGTTACGACGGCACGGACAGTGGGCGTCTCAGCCCCCGATGCAGCCAACAGCGCGAGTTCCCGCACTTGCCTCTTGGCGCCCACCGCGAAGGCCGCACCGGCAAGCAGGCCAACCTCCAGGAGGGCAAGGGCTCCGAGCAGGCCGAAGGAGGCGTAGAGGGTCAGCGCTTCCGTCGACTCGTACCTGGGCTGTGCACCACTGACCACCCGCTGGTCCAGGGGCGGTGGATCAAGCACTACGCTGCGGGACAGCACCGCGACCCCCTGGCGGTTGGCCGCCCGGACCTGCTGCCAGCTGACGGGCTCCGGTCCCACCAGGTAGTAGGACACCGACTGGGGCAGCTCACGCTCCCGGCCCAGGACAGCAGGCGCCACTTGCCCGGGCTGAACGTACAGGAAGCTGTTGTTGTCGGAGGCGTCCGCGTCACGAAGGGTGCCCACCGGCACAAAAATTCCTGCCGACGTCGTAAATTCCTCCCCGAGCTGCAAGTGGAAGCGTTCCAGCAGCCCACGCGATACCAGGACTTCCTGGCTGGATTCGGGAGCGCGGCCATCGAGGAGGGTGAACTTGCCTGTGAACGCGGGATTCAGCGCGTCCACCTGCACGCCGTTCAGCGACACCAACGCTTCCCCAACGGTGGTGGTGAGCTGCAGTTGGCGCATCGGCAGCACATCGTAGCCTTCGGGAAGCAATTCTTCAGGCGGCGTGGCGATGAAGTCGGGGTCCACGTTCCCTGTGCTGGATGCCACCACGACGTCGTTCAGCGGGTCCTGGATTGATTCGGCGTTGACTGACGCCAAGGCACTGAACCGGGCCTGCGCGTTGCCCAGTTCGTATCGGACGATCTCCCCGGGAGTGCGCTGCGAGCTCTGGTACAACGTGGCAGCCCCGGTCATCCCGGCCACCGGCAGCATGATCAGCAGCACGATCAGGAACGACCGTCCCCGGTGCCGCCGGATGTCCCGCCGGGCCATCCGAAGGGCAACCCGGAAACTGCTCCGGCGCCCTCCCGGCGCCGGAGTGAGGTCCAGGGGCATCAGTGGCCGGCCTGCGAGAGCAGCAGTGCAGGATCGTGCATGGCGGTCGCCTGGTCCACGATCCGCCCGTCGCGGAGGAACACCACCCGGTCGGCCCAGGCCGCGTGCCTCGCCTCGTGGGTGACCAGCATAACGGCGGCCCCTGCGTCAGCCCGCGAGCGCAGCACCTCCATGACGCCTTGGCCCGTGGTCGAATCCAGCGCGCCCGTTGGCTCGTCGGCAAGGATCAGGCGCCGCTTCCCCACCACGGCTCGCGCGATGGCCACCCGCTGCTGCTGGCCACCGGACATCTGGTCCATGAAGCGGTCCGCGAGTTCCGGAATTCCCACCTGGCGGAGGGCATCCGCCGCCTGCCTCTGGGCCTTCTTCGAAGCGGTGCCGTCCAGTTCCAGGGGCAGCGCCACGTTTTCGGCGGCGGTCAGCGTGGGAACCAGGTTGAAGTCCTGGAAAACGTATCCCACCGCACGCCGGCGCAGCCGGGCCAGCTCATTGAGACCCAACGCGGCCAGGGGGGTTGACTCCACAAAGACCGCGCCCGACGTCGGCCGGTCCAGTCCCCCGGCCAGGGCAAGGAGCGAGGACTTTCCCGAGCCCGACGGTCCCATAACCGCAACAAACTCGCCAGCGCTGATGGCAAGGTCCACGTCCCGAAGCGCGGCCACCGCCGTCGCGCCTTCCCCGAACGTCCTGCTGACCTTGGCGAGTTCCAGGACCTGCTGCGGCCCCCGGACGCTCACCGGCGGCTGTCCGCGTTGAGCGGGGTGGCGTCTTCCGTGACCCCGTTGGACGTTTTGCGTGCCGCACCCGTGCCGGCTGACTGCGCCTGCTGGACCATCCGGGCCTCGCAGAGGTCCAGCCAGCGGACCTCCGCTTCCGTTTGGAAGATCAGGGAGTCAAGGACCAGCAGCCAAGCCGTATCACCGCTGCGCTGGCTGGCCGCCGTGTCCCTGCGGGCTTTGGTGTAGTCCTGCAGCGACCTGATTGACGCCACCCGCTGTGCCTGGATGATCGACTGGACGTCCACCCCCGGGAGGGTGACGGCGAGCGCCAGCTTGATGGCGAGCTCGTTCCGCGGCGGGTTGGCGCGCTCCACCGGCGCCGCGAACCAGCTCTGCACCTCCGCCTTGCCCGCGGCCGTGATGCTGTACACCACGTGGCCCTCGCCGTCGTCGCCCTCCTTGGCAACGAGGCCGTCCCGCTCGAGCCGGTCCAACGTGGTGTACACCTGACCGATGTTAAGCGGCCAGGTGGCCCCGGTCCGGTTTTCGAACTCGACCCGCAGCTGGTAGCCGTAACGCGGCTGGTCCTGCAACAGGGCGAGGAGGCTGTGACGGATGGACATGCTGCTCCTTCGGCTGGTTACCGCCGGTATGCACGGACCCCCAAGACCCGTGCATACCGCGTATGCCTCGAAGCCTAGCCGAGCCCGCGCCGCAGCACAATACTGAGTATCTACTGGCTACATCAGGAGGAGGATCTTGCCTACGTGGTCCCCGCTGTCAAAGTAACGGTGCGCGGCCTGCACCTGGTCCAGCGGGAACGTCTTCGCCACCAGCGGGCGGATCCGCCCGTCCGTGACCAGCGGCCATACGGCGTCCCTGACCGCGTTCATGATGGCGCCCTTTTCCTCAACGGGCCGGGGCCGGAGCGCCGTGGCCACCAGTGCGGCGCGCTTCTTCAGGAGTTGCCCCAGGTCCAGTTCCCCCTTGGTGCCGCCCTGCAGGCCGATGACCACCAGGCGGCCGTAGTCTGCCAGGGCATCCACATTCTGCTGGAGGTACTTGGCTCCGACGACGTCGAGGATCACGTCCGCGCCTTTTCCGCCGTTCTGCCGGCGGAGGCTTTCCGGAAAATCCTCCTCGGCGTAGTTGATGGCAATGTCCGCGCCCAGGAAGGCTTTCGCGGTGCTGACTTTTTCATCAGTTCCTGCCGTGGTGGCCACCTTGGCGCCGAAAGCCTTGGCGAGCTGGATGGCCATGGTGCCGATTCCGCCGGTTGCACCGTGGATAAGGACCGTCTCACCCGGCTGCAGCTGGGCCGTCATGATCAGGTTGGAATAAACCGTGGCGGAAACCTCCGGCAGGGAAGCGGCCGTCACCAGGTCAACGCCGTCGGGCACGCGCAGCACCTGCTCTGCCGGGACCGCCACCTGCTGCGCATAGCCGCCGCCGGCCAGCAGCGCCACCACCTTGTCGCCCAGCGAGAAGGCCTTGGTAACCCCCGTGCCAAAGCCGGCGATCCGGCCGGAAACCTCCAGGCCCGGTATGTCCGACGCGCCGGGAGGCGGCGGGTAAAAGCCCCGCCGCTGCTGCACATCCGCGCGGTTCAGGCCGGCGGCAACCACATCGATCAGCACCTCGCCGGGACCCGGCACCGGCGCCTCCACCTCGCGGACCTCGAGGGCTTCCGGGCCGCCCGGTTCCGATATGTAGACGGCTTTCATAGACCACTTCCGTTCCTGACTGAATACTGGCTGCAACCAGTGTGCACCGGAAGCCTTCCGGGCTCTGTTTTGTTGCAGGCAAGTGCCTATGAAACACTACTAGTTGAGGAAGGTTGTCCGAGCGGCCGAAGGAGCTAGTCTTGAAAACTAGTGTGCGGTAACCCCGTACCAAGAGTTCGAATCTCTTACCTTCCGCAAAGAAGACCCCTGTCCGCCAGCATGCTGGCCGGCAGGGGTCCTTTGTTTTAAGCCTGGCCTTGTCCCTCGGGTGAGGCGCATCGATTCCGCCGGGCCGGCCGCACCTTTTCCGACCGCTTGTTGCCGCCCCGTAAATTCTTTGGACTTATCCGCGGCGCACCGCTTTTCTGGAAGCTACCGGCCGGTATTCTTTGTGATGACCGGCACATTTGGGGGAAGGCGCCGGCCATAAAACCAAAACCAGCAGCATCACCGGAACCGGGCTACGGGGGCTCCAGGCCGGTGGGCGGCACGTTCCGCTGGGGAACGTCCCACCGAATGCACGCTCTATCCACCCTGCGTTCATTCAGCGCTGTTGTGATGTGCCGGAAACCACTTGACCAGGAGCAGGGTCCGGGGCCACTTGTCCGTCGGTACAACCCGGACACACTCCATCGGGTCCCCCACCGGGACACCCTTATGAAAGTAAGAGCGGATGCATCAAACACCTTGGAAACTAGCGCTGGGAACAGCCCTGTCCGCGGGGCTCATCGCAGCTCCCCTGGCAGTTGTCCCGGCGGCCGCGGAGGTCTCAGCCGCGGCAGGCAGCTCGCCCGTTGTGATCAACGAGGCCTACCTCAGCGGCGGCAGCAGCGGCGCCGCGTACAGGAACAAATTCGTGGAGCTCTACAACACCTCTGACGTTGCGGTACCCCTGGACGGCTGGTCGTTGCAGTACCGCTCCGCCACCGGCACTGCCGCACCAACCAGTGTGGCCCCGCTTTCCGGGTCCATCCCGGCCAAGGGCCACTACCTGGTGCAGGGCGGAAGCAACGGGACCAACGGCGCCGACTTGCCGGGCCCCGACCTCGTGGCGGGCGCCCTCAACGTCAGCGGCAGCGGAGGTACCCTCGTCCTCGCAAGGCAGCCAACCGCCGTCCGACTTTCCACCGGTTCGCAGGTGGAGCCCGCCGGCGTGGCCGACCTCCTCGGCTATGGCACGTCCAACACCTACGAGACCGTGGCAGCCGCCGCCCCCGCGGGCAACAGTGACGTCAAGAGCCTCAACAGGACCGGCGGAGCGGACACCAACAGCAACACTGCAGACTTCACACTCAGCGCCGCCATCACCCCCACTCCCTCCGGCGGAACTGCCCCCGACCCCGGTCCCACGCCCCAACCGACCCCCGATCCGGTCCTCAAGGCCATCGCCGACATCCAAGGAACCGGTGCCGGAAGCCCGCTGGTGGGCGCCACTGTCACCACCACCGGCAAAGTTACTGCGGCGTTCCCCACCGGCGGGCTGAACGGCTACTACATCCAGACGGCCGGCACCGGCGGAGACCTTCCGGCCACCACCCATGCCGCATCGGACGGCATCTTCGTCTACTCCCCCGCCACGGTAGCCTCCGTCCGGATTGGTGACTACGTGCAGGTGACCGGCACGGTGGCCGAGTACTACGGGATGACGCAGCTGAATGTCACCGCCGCCGCAGGGCTGGCCAAGCTGACCGAAGCTGCCCCTGAGGTGAAGCCGACCATTTTCACGTTGCCGGCCAACGAGACGTTCCGGGAATCCCTCGAAGGAATGCTCCTGGCACCCCAGGGGCCATTGACCGTCACTGACAACTACAGCCTCAACCAGTACGGCGAGATCGGCCTGGCAGGAGGCACCACTCCCCTGGTCCAGCCCACCGCGGTGGCGCCGTTCGGCACGCCGGAGCATGCCGCCGTCGTGGCCGAAAACGCCGCCCGCGGCATCAAGCTCGATGACGGCTCCAGCACCAACTTCCTGCGGGACGCAGCCACCAAAGCAACGGTCCTGCCGTATCTGACCACGGAAGACCCCGTCCGCGTGGGTTCCCCCGCGACGTTCACCACCAACGTGGTCCTGGGCTACGCCAACAACGCCTGGAAGCTCCAGCCGCTGACGCACCTGACCGGCACCAACAAGGCCACCGTCCAGCCGGCGGGCTTCGGTGCCACCCGGACGGACGCCCCGGCTGCGGTGGGCGGCAATGTGAAGATTGCTTCCTTCAACGTGCTCAACTATTTCCCCACCACGGGCGACGTCCTGGCCGGATGCACGTTCTACGAGGACCGTGACGGCAACCCGATCACGGTCAGTGGCGGCTGCGACGCCCGCGGGGCAGCCAACGCCGAGAACTTCCAGCGGCAGCAGGACAAGATTGTGTCCGCCATTACC
Organism: Arthrobacter sp. RT-1; assembly: GCF_003367205.1. NCBI lineage: Bacteria > Bacillati > Actinomycetota > Actinomycetes > Micrococcales > Micrococcaceae > Arthrobacter > Arthrobacter sp. RT-1. Next base: position 38,832 of record NZ_QRGQ01000036.1, on the reverse strand, counting down.
AAGGCGGGCGCAGATGTTGTCACCCTGATGGAAATCGAAAACTCAGCACAGTTCGGCAAGAACCGCGACGATGCCCTGTCCAAGCTCGTGGACGCCCTGAACACCGCCACCCCCGGCATCTGGGACTACGTTCGCTCGCCCGCCAACGCACCCCCGCTCAGCGACGAGGACATGATCCGTACCGCCTTCATCTACAAGAAGGCCGTGGCCGAACCGGTGGGCGAATCGATCATCCACAATGACACGGTTGCCTTCGCAAGTGCCCGCAAACCGTTGGCCCAGGTGTTCAAGCCCGTGGGCGGCGGCGCCGGCACCGAATTCATCGCCATCGCCAACCACTTCAAGTCCAAAGGATCGGCTGCAACCCCGGACGACACGGACAAGGGGCAGGGCGCCTCAAACCTGGCCCGTACCGCCCAGGCCAGGTCACTGCTGGATTTCGCCACCTCCCTGCAGTCCGCCAAGGGCACGGACAAGGTGTTCCTGATCGGCGACTTCAACGCGTATGGCAAGGAAGACCCCATCAACGTCTTCACATCCGCGGGATACGTCAACCAGGACGACAAGGCGCGCAACGCCGACGGTTCTGCCAAGCATTCCTACCTTTTCGGCGGGATGGTTGGCTCCCTCGACCACATCCTGGCCTCCCCTGCCGCCAATGCCGTGGTCACGGGTGCGGACATCTGGAACATCAACTCCGTGGAGTCCGTGGCGCTGGAGTACAGCCGCTACAACAACAACGTCACCAACTACTACGCGCCGGACCAGTTCCGGGCCAGCGACCATGATCCGGTGGTGGTGGGCCTGAACCTGACTTCTGCGCCTGCCACGGTGGACCTGAACTTCCTGGGCATCAACGACTTCCACGGCCGGATCGATACCAATACGGTCCAGTTCGCAGGAACCATCGAAAAGCTCCGCGCGTCCGCAGCCCCGGGTGCCACAGCGTTCCTTGCGGCCGGTGACAACATCGGTGCCTCGCTGTTTGCCTCCGCTGTCGCCAAGGACCAGCCCACCATCGACGTGCTCAACGCCCTGGAGCTGCGGGCATCCGCCGTGGGCAACCACGAGTTCGACGGCGGCTGGGCGGATCTGCGGGACCGCATCATCGCGGGTGGCAGCAACGCGAAGTTCCCCTATCTGGGAGCCAACGTGTACCGGAAGGGCACCACGGAGCCCGTGCTGCCGGAGTTCACGGTGCTGGAACTGAACGGCATCAAAGTGGCGGTAATCGGCACCGTCACCCAGGAGGTCCCCACGCTGGTGACCCCCGCCGGCGTCGCCGACCTCGAGTTCGGTGACCCCGTGGACGCCATCAACCGCGCGGCCGCCAGGATCACGGCGGAAAACCTTGCCGACGTGATCATTGTGGAAAACCACGACGGCGCCGGCTCGGGAGTTGTGGAAGGTGCCACACTGGAGGAGGAAGTCGCTGCCGGCGGCCCCTTCGCCAAACTGGTCACCGAAACATCCGCCGACGTGGACGCCATCTTCACCGGCCACACGCACAAGGAATACGCGTGGGATGCCCCTGTTCCGGGCACTGAAGGCAAGACACGCCCCATCGTGCAGACCGGCAACTACGGCGAGAACGTGGGGCAGATCCAGCTCACCGTCGACACCGCCACCAAGCAGGTCACCGCGTACAAGGCCGGCAACGTCAAGCGCACCAGCGACGCCGCTGCCGACCTCATTGCCGCCTACCCGCGGGTTGCCGCCGTGGACACGATCGTCCAAAAGGCCCTGGCTGACGCCGCGGTCATCGGCAACCAGCCCGTAGGCACCGTCACTGCGGACATCACCACCGCTTTCACCACGGACGCCACCGGCGCAGCCAAGCGCGACGACCGCGCCAGCGAATCCACGCTGGGCAACCTGGTGGCCGACTCCCTGCTGGATTCGCTGAAGCCAACCGAGCTGGGTGGTGCGGAAATCGGCGTGGTCAACCCGGGCGGGCTGCGAAACGAGCTCTATTACGCACCTGACGGCACCATCACCTACGCCGAAGCCAACGCGGTGCTTCCGTTCGTCAATAACCTGTGGACCACGTCGTTGACGGGAGCCCAGCTCAAGACGTTGCTGGAGCAGCAATGGCAGACCAACGCGGACGGCACGGTTCCCAGCCGCGCCTACCTCCAGTTGGGCTTGTCCAAGAACGTGAACTACACCTACGACGCGGCCCGCGCGGCGGGTGACCGCATCACGTCGGTTCGTGTCAACGGAGAGCTGCTGGATCCGGCGAAGTCCTACCGGGTGGGCACGTTCAGCTTCCTTGCAACCGGCGGTGACAACTTCCGGATCTTTACGGAGGGCACCAACACCCGTGACTCAGGACTGGTGGACCGGGACGCCTGGATCGGCTACCTGCAAAAGACCAGTCCCGTTTCACCGGACTTCGCCCGGCGTTCAGTGGCGGTCACCAACACGACGCCCACCGAGGTCAAGCCCGGTGAAGCCGTGGCGCTCACGGTCTCCAAGCTGGACCTGACGTCGCTCGGCAGCCCGGTCAACACCGCGTTGTCGGCCGTGTTCACCGACTCGGCAGGTACTGTCACGCAGCTGGGCACGGTGCCCGTCACTGCGGGTACTGCCGACGTCAGCCTCGCGGTTCCCGCAGGCGCGGCCGCCGGCCCGGCCACGCTGGTGCTTACGGCAGCCGAATCCGGCACGGCAGTTACCGTGGACGTGCAGGTGGCTGCAGGCGGCAGCGTCCCGCCAGTCTGCACGGCGCCCGAAAAGCCCACCAGGTGGTACGACGTCCTGGGCTGGATCCGCTACGGAATCGCCTGGCTGCAGTACCAGGCCTGCCTCCGCGGCTAATGGCTGACGGCTGATGCCGGACTTCCGCCCGGCATCAGCCAGCCCATAAACCAACGCTCTCTCACATATTGCAGGTTTTCGCCCAACGCTCTTTCGCCCCGGTGAGAGAGCGTTGGCCGTTAAGGCGCCAAAGGTGATGAGCGTTGGGCATTCGAGCGCCAAAGCTGATAGAGCGTTGGGGGTTTAGGCGCCAGAGGTGATAGAGCGTTGGGCGTTTGGCTGCAGGACGTGAGAGAGCGTCCGGGTGGGGGGTCAGGAACCCAGGATGGCGGCGGCGATCTCGTCGGCGTCCCGGAGTGTCCGCTGGCCGCTGCGGTACACCGGCCCGCCGGGCTGGACCGCTTCGGCGGCAATGGCGGTCCCCCACTGGGTGGAGGACAGCTGCAGGCCCAGCACGTACAGGCCCTCGGTGACGGACCCGTTCGCCGCGACCGGGCGGTACGGGTGCGGCACCACGTCCAGGCCCGTGGACTGCACCGGCGCGCCTTCCGCCGTCATCATGAGCCGGGGCCGGACCGCGCCGTCGGCCAGGAGCTGCTCCAGCAGAGGCGAGTCGTTGGCCGAGACCCTGTTGCCTGGCGCGAGCGCCTCCACCATGGTGGGGGCCGACACCGGGGCTCCACCCACCCACGGCGAAGACGCCGTGAACATGCGGTTCCGGCGGTCAACACTGAACTTGGGGTCCGGGCCCACAAAGCTGACAACTCCGGCACGGGCAAGGGCCGCCAACTGCTCTGAGCGCAACGCCGGCGGCCCGCTGGCCAGGCCTTCCACGAAGGACTCGAACCAGCCACGCAGCCCGGCCACCCACGATTCATCGGTGATGCCGCCGTCGGCCACCGCCGTCTTGAGGACCGCCCGTCCGTGATGGAGAGCGCCGATGGCCATCTTGACGGGATCGTCCTCCCCCAGGGCGGAACGGCGGGCATCGTCCAGCAGGTACTCCACCACCGCGGCATCAAGTTCTGTACGCGAGCCAAAAGTACGCCCGGCCAGCGGCGCCGCGAGTCCGGGGAGGTCCAGCCGGTGCCGGGGCCCCACGTGGATGGCGAGCACGCTCTCCACGCTGTCCTCCCAGTTGGCCGCACTGTGGGCGTGGGGATGCAGCGCCTCGTCCAGGGCGGCAAGGAAGGCGGCGGTATCCGGGACGGCGCCGGGCTGCGAGCGCACCAGGGTGGAGTAGTAGGCCCAGAGGGTGTCACGGTGCAGCAGGGGCCACAGATCGTGGTCGAACCCGGGCCGGATGCCGGCCTTGCGGAAGCGCTCCAGCGCTGCTTCGGTGAAGTACCGGAGGGTCACTGAGCGCGGGTAGTAGCCTTCCAGCGCTGCCTTGGCACGGTACGGGGTTCCGCGCCGGGACGCGGCGATGATGAGCGGCTCCTGGCCGGACGGTTCATACTCCAGCCGTCCGCCGCTGGTGACGAACTTTCCGCCGCGGCCCTCGGTGAGCTGCACCATGGTGTCGAAGAAGTTCAGGCCCATGCCGCGGACCAGGACCGGTTCGCCCGCCGGGATCTGTGACCAGTCCACGTCGGCCGGCACAGCCGGCGGCAGATACCGCAAGCCCAGCTGTCCGGCGGAGGCCTGGAGTTCCCGCTGTTCCGGGTTCAGCCGGGACGGGATGTGGCCAAGCGCCAGGACCACTGAATGGGCGCGGAGGGTAGCGCCGGTGGCCAGGCCGACGTCGAACGTGCCGTCCCCTGAGGGGCGCACCGACAAGGCGGTCGCTTCGTGGAAGTCGATAGTGACGCCGTCGGGCGCTTTGTCCAGCAGATCCGCCAGGGTGCAGCGAAGGTACCTGCCATACAGGGCGCGGCTGGGAAAATCGTTGGCACCCAGCACGGCAAGTTCGGCCCGCTCGTCCGCTGTCAGGAGCGGGAGCGGGTGGTGCTGCTGCCGGGCACGCCACTGCTCAAAGGTGGTGCCGGCCACCGGCGCCGGAAGTGACGGGTCCTCCGGAATCAGCGTGGGGTAAAAAGACTGGGTGTTCATCAGGAACAGCCGCGACTGCTCCGGCTGCCAGACATGCCCGGAGCCGGCCGGGTAGGGGTCGATCACGTCGATGTGGAGCCTGATGGCGCCGCCCGTCGTCCCGGCTGCGTTCAACGCGGCGGCGTTGTGTGCGGCGGCGTGGGCGAGCAGGCGTTCCAGCACGCTGGTGCCGCGCGGTCCGGCACCAATGATGGCTGTCCGGATGCTCTGCGTTATTTCCACGGCATCCAGAGTACGGGCTGAGAACCAAGTCTGCGCTGCACGCTTGACTTGCCAGCCCCCAGGGATGTTGTTTGGATGGGGCGCATGACCACCACTGCAGCTGATTCAGCGTCCGTCCCAGGTTCCGGCCAGGCCACCCCCGGCAGCTCGCCTGCGGGCATCGTACCCGAGCCTACGGATGAGAATGTCTGGCTCGAAGACATCTACGGCGAAGAGCAGCTTGCCTGGGTCAAGGAGCAAAACTCCCGCACCGAGGACCTGCTCGAGGACGCCGACTACGTGGAACTGGAGGGCAGGATCCTCGAGGTCCTGGACTCCACGGACCGCATCGCCATGGTGGGTAAGCGCGGGGACTGGTACTACAACTTCTGGAAGGACCAGCAGAACCCCAAGGGCTTGTGGCGCCGCACCACCTGGGAGAGCTACTGCACTGATTCGCCCGAGTGGGACATCCTGCTGGACGTGGACGCGCTGGCCGCCGCCGAGGACGAGGAGTGGGTGTTCCACGGCGCAACGTTCCTACGGCCCGCTCCCGGCGAGCCATACCGGCTGGCCCTGCTGGCGCTCTCCCCCGACGGCGGCGACGCCAACCGCTACCGCGAATACGACGTCGAGGCACGCGGCTTCGTGGACCCGGCCCGCGGCGGCTTTGACCTGCCGACGGCGAAGGGCAACGTGTCCTGGCTCGACGCGGATACGCTGCTGGTCGCCTCCACCGCCGACGGGCTCCCCAAGACTGCCTCTTCCTACGCACGGACCGCGGTGACCCTCAAGCGCGGCGCAGGACTGCCCGGCGCACCCCGGCTCTTCGAGGTCCCCGAGGACCACATGATGGCGGTGGTGGCGCACGACTCCACCCCCGGCTTCGAACGCACCTTTGCCGTGGACTACATCGACTTCTTCAACCGCACCAACCTGGTGCTGCGGGACGGGGAGTGGGTGGCGATCGATGTCCCCACCGATGTCAATGTCAGCGCCCACCGGGAATGGCTGCTGTTCCGCCCGCAGCAGGACTGGGTCCTGAACGGAACCACCTACCCCGCCGGATCGCTGCTGGCCGCCAACTTCGAGGACTACCTGGCCGGCGCCCGGAAGGTCCTGGTCCTGTTCACCCCGGATGCCAGCACCTCGCTGCAGTCCTGGAGCTGGACCCGGAACTTCCTGCTGCTCAACCTCCTCCAGGACGTCTCGTCCCAGATCCGGGTCCTTGACCCGTCCCGACCGGCTGAGGGAACCGACAGCCAGAACGGACCTGAAGGCGCGTGGGCGTCCGCTCCCCTGGATGCCTGCCCGCCCCTGCACGACGTCAACGCCTACGCCGTGGACGACGAGGACGAGGTTGCGGCCGACGGCGGTGCAGGCGACGACTTCTGGCTCGTCGCCACCGGGTTCACCACCCCCAGCACGCTGATGCGGGGCACGCTGGAACGCAACCACGGCGACGCCGGGACACCCGGCGTGGTGAGCCGGCATGCGGTGGTGAAGACGTCGCCGTCGTTCTTCGCCGACGGTGACTACGAAGTACAGCAGCACTTCGCCGTCTCCGACGACGGCACACGCGTCCCGTACTTCCAGGTGGCCGCGCGGAATCTGCCGCTTGACGGCCAGAACCCCACCCAGCTTTCCGGATACGGCGGGTTTGAGATTTCCCGTACGCCCTCCTACAGCGGCACCGTGGGCAGGGCCTGGCTGGAGCGCAGGACCACCGGCCTGCCGGGCGACGACGGCCAGACCCCGCACTCCCGCGGCGGCGTTTACGTGGTGGCCAACATCCGCGGCGGCGGTGAATACGGCCCGGCCTGGCACCGGGCAGCCCTCCAGGAGAACAGGCACAAGGCGTTCCAGGACTTTGCCGCCGTGGCCCGCGACCTCATCTCGCGCGGCGTCACGTCACGGGAACGGCTCGGCTGCGTGGGCGGCTCCAACGGCGGACTGCTGGTGGGAAACATGCTCACCCAGTACCCGGAACTCTTCGGCGCCGTTTCGTGCGGCGTTCCCCTGCTGGATATGCGCCGCTACACCAAGCTATCTGCCGGCCACTCCTGGATCGCGGAATACGGTGACCCCGACGTGCCGGAGCAGTGGGAGTACATCAGGACGTTCTCTCCCTACCACCTGCTCAAGGACGGGGTGGAGTATCCGGAAACGTTCATCTGGACGGCGACGTCGGATGACAGGGTGGGCCCCGTCCAGGCCCGCAAGATGGCTGCCCGAATGTTGGCCATGGGCATTCCCAACGTGTGGTTCCACGAAGCCCTGGAGGGTGGCCACGCCGGTGCATCGGACAACCGGCAGGCCGCCGCGCTGCAGGCCCGCAGCCAGCATTTCCTGTGGAAGGCGCTGGCTGGCGGGACCTCGTGACCCCGGAGTTGTCGGTACGGCAGGCTGTGGCAGGTGACGTGGAACGGCTGGCGGAGGTGCACCTCCGCTGCTGGCAGGAAACCTACCGGGGCATGCTGTCCGACGCGCACCTCGCAGCAGCGGACCCTGCCGACAGAGCGGCCATGTGGCGGGCGTTGCTGGACCGGCCGGAACCGGCCGAGGCATGGGTGGCGTGCGACGGCGGCACGATCGTTGGGTTCTCCGGCGTCCGGCATGTGCCGGCTGACGATCCCTGGCACGAGTCGCCGCCCCCGTCTTCCGGGGACCTTGAGTTGTGGGGGCTGTACCTGTTGGCCTCGCACCAGGGCCTCGGCCTGGGGCGGCGGCTGCTGGAGGCCGCCTTGGGCACCGCGGCCGCGTCACTCTGGGTGGCCGCGGACAACGGCAACGCCATCGCTTTCTACCGCAGGTTCGGCTTTGCACCGGACGGGGCGGAGGACGTGATTCCCAGTTGGGAGAACCTCCGGGAGATCCGGATGGTCCGCCCGGTGCAGCCCGCCTCCTGATGTTGCCCGCGTCCTGCCGCCATCTCCTGCGGCCGGCGGACAGCCGTTTTGCACTGCATGCCCCGATCTGCGTATCCTTGGTGGGCTAGGAATAGCAATTGGAGACGTGCCAGAGCGGCCGAATGGACTTCACTGCTAATGAAGGGTCGGGGTTAAACTCGACCGGGGGTTCAAATCCCCCCGTCTCCGCGTTTGGCCCCGGTTCCCGGACCGGGGCCTTTTGCGTTCCCGGTGGACTTGCGCGGCCTCATTTCCTGGGCTTGTTCGCAGATCAGAGCCGTCTGAGTTCGGATCCGCGAACACGCTTCTGATCCAGCAGTGTTTCTGATAGATGCGCCTCGGGTGGCACGATGATCGGATGGCAGCAAGCGCATCGGACAATGGACCCGACGGTATCCGCCACGCGTGGAGCCCCCGCCTGGCCCTCCTGGTGGCGGCAACGTTCTTTATGGAGTTCCTGGACGGCACGGTCCTCACCACCGCCATCCCCAACATTTCCGCCGATTTCCGGGTCCCCGCGGCCGACGTGAACATCACCATGACGGCCTACCTGCTGACCGTGGCCGTGGGCATTCCGATCAGCGGCTGGTTGGCGGAACGGTTCGGAGCCCGGCGGATCTTCTGCCTGGCCATCGCCGTCTTTACCGTGGCCTCGCTGGCCTGCTCGCTGAGCCAGGACCTGGCCACGTTGACCCTGAGCCGCATCGCCCAGGGGGCAGGTGGCGCAATGATGGTTCCAGTGGGAACGCTGCTGGTTCTCCGCGGCACACCCAAATCCGAGCTGCTCCGCGCCACTGCCTTCCTGGTGTGGCCGGGGCTCCTGGCACCGGTCCTGGCACCCTTGGTGGGCGGCGCACTGACCACCTACCTGTCCTGGCACTGGATCTTCCTGATCAACCTTCCCCTTGGCCTTGCGGCCTTCCTTGCCGCGTTGAGGCTGGTGCCCAGGTCAGCAGGGGACCCGGGCCGCCGGCTCGACTGGCCCGGCCTGTTCCTCACCACGGTGGGCGTCGGCGCCCTGGTGGTAGGCCTGGAACTGGCGAGCGCGATCCCGGACACGCCCTGGGCCGGGATCAGCGCAGCATCCGGTGCCGCGTCGCTTGCCGCCGCCGTGCTGTGGATGCGCCGTACCCGGAATCCGCTGTTCAACCTGGACGTGTTCCGCACCCGGACCTTCCGTGCCATGGCGACGGGCGGGTTCGTCTACCGGCTCACCATCAGTTCCGTCCCATTCCTGCTGCCGCTGATGTTCCAGGCAGGATTCGGCTGGTCGCCCATCCACGCCGGCATCATGGTGGCGGCAGTCTTCATTGGCAACATCGGCATCAAGCCGGCCACCACGCCGCTGATCCGGCGCTTCGGCTTCAAGGCCATGTTGGTGTTCGCGTCGCTGGCGTCGGCCGCAACCTTCGCCGCCTGTGCCCTGCTGACGCCCGAGACTCCCCAGGCCGTGATGTTCGCCCTGCTCGTCTGCAGCGGAGCCTTCCGGTCCATCGGCTTCTCGGCTTACGCCTCAGTGCAGTACGCGGACATCGTGCCGGCCCAGCTGACGTCCGCGAACACCGTCTCGGCCACGCTCGTTCAACTGGCCACGGGGGCGGGCATAGCGGTGGGGGCCCTGCTGATCCGGATCTTCGACGGGCTGGCCGCATTTCCCCAGGACCCTGCGGGGCCATTCCGCGGGGCGTTCCTGGTCATGGCCGCCCTGATGCTCGCCAGCACCCTCGACAGCCTGTTCCTGCCGCGGCATGCGGGCGCTGAAGTCAGCCGGCCTGGAGTGAACAATCCTGTGCCCAGCGGTCCAGAGGTCAGCCGGCCTGGGCCAGGACCAGCGGAAGAACAGCTCCAGCCCCGGCCTGCCGAAGAGCGCGGCCCGCGACCGTAAGTGTCCACCGGCTGTCCGCCAGGTCATCAATGAGCATCACACTTTGCCCCTGGATACCGCCCATCGCCGCTGCAAGCTCCGGCCCAACCACCAGGCGGTCCCAGACCCCGGCCAGCCGGTAGGCGCTGTTGCCGCCCCGGCCTCCGGTGGGGCCGCCGTGTGCAAGCTGCAGCTCGCCAAGGTAGGGAATACGGCCAATCTCCGAGATCCCCCTGGCAAGGGATCCGACCAGCTGCGGCTTGCTCCGGGACGGGACGCTGATAATGGCAGCGGGCCTCCCGGCCCCGCTCCAGCCCGGCGTGCGTGAATCACCGGCACCCCATTCCCGCAGGACCTGAACACATGCCTGCAGCATGCCCGGGTCCACGGGCCGGTCCTCGGCGCCGGCAGCAAAAAGCTCACGCAAGGCACCGCCCCACCCCAGATCGGTGAGCCTGGCGAGGACACGCCCTTCTGCAAGGCCTTCACCGGGCTTAAGCTTGCCCTTCACTGGGACGCCCAGGCGGTCCATCCCGCTGGGCCACTGCAGCCGTACTTCCAGCACACCGCCGGCCCTGCTGAGGGTCTGGTTCGCCGCGGCCGTGGCATCGGCCGCCACCTCCGCCTGGAACCACTGCCCGGCGCAGTTGTCGCACCGCCCGCAGGGGTGTGCCGTTTCGTCGTCGAGGACCGACGTGATGTACTCCATCCGGCAGCCAGCCGTGTCCTGGTAGATGATCATGGAGTCCTGCTCGTCCACGCGGGCCTCGGCGATCCTCTGGTACCGCTCCGCGTCGTAGACCCACGGCTGCCCGGTGGACCGCCAGCCGCCGCCGACGCGTTCCACGGCACCGTCCACCGACAGGACCTTCAGCAGCAGCTCGAGGGGGGTTCGGCGGAGGTCCACCCGCGCCTCCAGCGCCACCGTGGAGAGCGCCGTACCGGCCTCGGCCAGTGCAGTCAGGACAGCCGCCGCCTTGTCCTCCGAGGGCATGGAGGCGGTGGCGAAGTACTGCCAGATTTCGCGGTCCTCGGAGCCGGGCAGCAGCAGGACGTCGGCGTTGGCGGCGCCACGTCCGGCGCGGCCCACCTGCTGGTAGTAGGCCACCGGCGAGGACGGTGCGCCGAGGTGCACCACGAAACCAAGGTCCGGTTTATCGAATCCCATCCCGAGGGCAGAGGTGGCAACCAGTGCTTTGACCTGGTTGTCCTTCAGCAGCTGTTCGGCGCGTTCCCTGTCGGCGGGGTCGGTGCGGCCGGTGTAGGCAAGGACTTCGTGGCCCGCTTCGGCCAGGAGCCTGGCAGTGTCCTCCGCCGCGGAAACCGTCAGGGTGTAGATGATGCCGCTGCCGGGGAGGTCGGACAGGTGCGTCAGGAGCCAGCCCAGGCGCTGCTTGGAGTCGGGCAGCGTCAGGACGCCCAGCCGCAGCGAATCGCGGCCCAGGGCGCCGCGGATGGTGAGGACCCCCGCTCCGAGCTGTTCCTCGATATCGTGCACCACGCGCGAATTCGCGGTGGCCGTGGTGGCCAGCACCGGGACCGACTCCGGCAGCCGGGTGATGAGATCAGCGATCCTGCGGTAGTCCGGGCGGAAATCGTGCCCCCAGTCGGAGATGCAGTGGGCTTCGTCGATCACCAGCAGGCCGGTCCGCCGGATCAGTTCGGGCAGCTGGTTTTCACGGAAGGAGGGATTGGTGAGCCGCTCAGGGGAGACCAGCAGGACGTCCACCTCGTCTGCGGCCAGCTGCTCCCGGACGGTGTCCCATTCGAGCTGGTTGGCGGAGTTGATGGCCACCGCGCGGACCCCGGCCCTGGCTGCGGCGGCCACCTGGTCACGCATCAGGGCAAGCAGGGGCGAGACGATCAGGGTGGGACCGGCACCCCGGCGCCGCAAAAGCAGGGACGCGACAAAGTACACGGCCGACTTTCCCCAGCCGGTGCGCTGGACCACCAAAGCCCGCCGGCCGCCGTCCACCAGCGCCTCAATGGCTTCATACTGTCCCTCGTGGAAACCGGCTTCGGGGTGTCCCACCAGCTCCCGGAGGACCTCCAGCGCCTGGTGGTGCGTTCCGGAAGCTGAAGAAGCGGAGCCGGAAAGGGCGGCATCGGCAACGGCAACTGTTGAGGGGGGCGTGTCAGAGAGCGTGGCGTGCTGGTTATCGACCATTGATTCAGTATCCCAGCCCCCTCCGACACCCGGCACCTCGGCAGCACGCATGTGGAAAGCCGGGAACAGTCGCGACCGTCATATTCTGCAGCCCCCACCCCTCCTCCACAGGCACCTTCCGCGTCCACGTAAGATAAAGCCCGTGACTAGCGAACAGACAACGACTTTTGATCTCTCGGCATCCTTCAAGGCCTACGACGTCCGTGGCATTGTGGGCGAGTCCATCACCGCCGAAATCGTCGAAGCCGTGGGGGCCGCTTTCGTGGACGTCCTGCAGCTCGAAGGCCAGACCATCCTGGTGGGCGGGGACATGCGTCCGTCCTCCCCCGAATTCAGCAAGGCCTTCGCCAAGGGGGCAGCCACGCGCGGCGCCAACGTCGAGCTGCTGGACCTGATTTCCACCGATGAGCTGTATTTCGCCTGCGGTTTCCTCAACCGCGCCGGTGCCACCTTCACCGCCAGTCACAACCCGGCCGGCTACAACGGCATCAAGATGTCCAAGGCCGGCGCCGTCCCCATCTCCTCCGAAACCGGCCTCAAGGACATCCAGACCCTCGCCGAGCACTACCTCAACACCGGCTCCATCCCCGCCGCCGGCGCCCGCGGCCTGATCGGCGTCCGCGACGTCCTCAAGGACTACTCCGAGTACCTCCGCAAGCTGGTGGACCTTTCCGGCTCCCGGCCCCTGAAGGTTGTGGTGGATGCCGGAAACGGCATGGCCGGCCTCACCACCCCCGCGGTCCTGGGTGACGCCCTGCTCCCCAAGCTGCCCTTTGACATCATTCCCCTGTACTTCGAGCTGGACGGCTCCTTCCCCAACCACCCCGCCAACCCGCTGGAGCCGGAGAACCTTCGCGACCTGCAGGCCGCCGTGGTCGAGCACGGTGCGGACATCGGCCTGGCGTTCGACGGCGATGCCGACCGCTGCTTCGTGGTGGACGAGAAGGGCGAGCCCGTCTCGCCCTCGGCCATCACCGGCATGGTGGCCCGCCGGGAAATCGCCCGGGCCAAGGCCCTGGGCGAGACCACTCCCACGATCATCCACAACCTCCTCACCTCCCGCGCCGTATCCGAATTGGTGGAGCGCGACGGCGGCCGCGCCGTCCGCACCCGTGTGGGCCACTCGTTCATCAAGGCGGTCATGGCAGAGGAAGGCGCAGTGTTCGGCGGCGAGCACTCAGCGCACTTCTACTTCCGCGACTTCTGGAACGCTGATACCGGCATGCTGGCTGCTATGCATGTCCTCGCCGCCCTGGGTGAGCAGGACGGCCCCCTGTCAGAGCTCGGCCGTGAATACGAGCCCTACGTCAGCTCCGGGGAAATCAACTCGGAGGTGGACGACAAGCCCGCCGCCGTCGAGCGTGTGCGTGCAGCCTTTGCCGGCGAAGACATCACCATCGACACCATGGACGGCAGCACGTTCACGGCGAACGACGGCAGCTACTGGTTCAACCTGCGCCCGTCCAACACGGAACCGTTCCTGCGGCTCAATGCCGAAGCAACGGACCGCGGCACCATGGAACGGATCCGCGACCGCGTCCTGTCGATCGTCCGGGCCTAATCCGGGATGGCGGACCATACGGGGCCAGCAGCAGAAGAACAGGCCGGCTGGCGTGATTCTGTTCCGGAAGGCACGGCCACTGACCTGGAGAACCTCCTGGGAACGGGCGTCAGCGCCGCCCAGGAGCAACTCCAGCGCAACGGCGGGTTCATGCCTTTCGCCCTGACGGTGCAGAACGACGGCGAGGTGCGGCTCGTGGCTGTCTCCCCGGCCGACGCGGCGGAGGGAACGGACGCGGACTTCGACGCCGACGCCATGATCAGTGACCTGCAGGCCCTGCTGCGGCAGAACCGGGACGACTTCCGGGCGGCCGCCGTGGTCTGCGACATCCTGCTGGTGGAAGAGGATTCGGACGCCATCCACGTGGCCGCGGAACACCGGGACGGATCGGTTTTTGCTGCCGTGCTGCCATATGCAGCCAACCCGGCCACCAGGACCTGGGAGTTCGGCGAATTGGGTGCGGACACCAACGAACCCTCAATCTGGGTGGACTAGACCGCGGTCCGGCCATGAAGATCAACGCCTTCGCCGACGTCAGCCTGCGGGCATTGATGGTGCTTGCTGCCGTTCCCGGCGGTGAGCTGCTCACCACCCAGAACATCGCCGATGCGGTGGGAACGCCCTACAACCACGTCAGCAAGGCCATGGCCAAGCTCCGGATCATGGGCCTGATCGAGGTAGTCCGGGGCAGGGCGGGCGGATCCCGCCTGAGCCACGCGGGACGCACGGCAACCGTGGGGCAAATCCTGCGCGAACTCGACACCCGCAGCGACCCGGCGGAGTGCGTCGCACCCAGCGGCAACTGCCCGCTCATCAACGAGTGCCATCTGCGCGGCGCCCTGGCACGGGCCCGGGAGGCGTTCTACCGGGAGCTCGATTCCGTGGTGATCGCAGACCTGCCGGGCTCCCGCCAGATGGCTCCCGTCTTCACCATGATCGGCCTCCGGCCAGGCCTTTAGCCTCCCCGCGCCATGGCCCGGAACACCGCGGCAACGTCCGTCCGCGTAAGTTGATTTCATCTTCTACAAGCTGTAGAACTTGAGGTGTGAATACACGCATTTCAAATGCTTGTATTCGTGACTGGCCGGACGAAGGCCCCGGCCGCTATCTCAGGAGTCCGTATGCTCTCGGAAAAGTCCCGCCCCGCCATTGAAGCCACCCTTCCGCTGGTCGGGTCGCGGATCGGCGCGATCACGCCCAAGTTCTACTCCCGCCTTTTTGCGGCCCACCCCGAATTGCTGGACGGACTTTTCAGCCGCTCCAACCAGCGGTCAGGCAACCAGCAGCAGGCACTGGCAGGCAGCATTGCGGCGTTCGCGGGCCACCTGCTCAGCAACCCGGGCACGCTCCCCGAGGCCGTCCTGTCCCGCATCGCGCACAAGCACGCTTCCCTGGGCATCACCGAGCCGCAGTACCAGGTGGTCTACGAGCACCTGTTCGCCGCCATCGCCGAGGACCTCGCCGAGGTCATCACCCCGGAGATCGCCGAAGCCTGGACCGAGGTTTACTGGCTGATGGCCGATGCCCTGGTCAAGATCGAAAAGGGGCTGTACGCCAGCCAGGCCAATGACCGGATGTGGACGCCCTGGCGGGTTGCGGCCAAGACGCCGGCCGGCACGGGTGCCATGACCTTCACGCTGGAGCCGGCGGACGATACGCCGGTCACCGCGGCGCTCCCGGGCCAGTACGTCAGCGTCAAGGTAGTCCTGCCCGAAGGCCTGCGGCAGGTCCGCCAGTATTCCCTGTCCGCGGACGCCGGCAGCAGCCGCACCTTCACCACCAAGCTGGACGACGGCGGCGAGGTCTCCCCCGTGCTTCACAACAATGTGCAGGCGGGCGACATCCTGGAGATCTCGAACCCGTACGGGGAGATCACCCTCAAGGACGGCGACGGCCCGGTGGTCCTGGCCTCCGCAGGAATCGGCTGCACCCCGACGGCTTCGATCCTGCGTTCGCTGGCGGATACCGGAACGGACCGGCAGGTCCTGGTGCTCCATGCGGAAAGCACCCTGGACAGCTGGGCCCTGCGCGGCCAGATGACGGCTGACGTGCAGCGCCTGGACAGTGCCCAACTCCAGCTGTGGCTGGAAAAGCCTGAGGCGGGCGCCCGGGAGGGCTTCATGTCACTGCGGGAAGTGGACCTGCCGGCCGACGCATCCCTCTATCTCTGCGGGCCGCTGCCCTTCATGAAGAGCATCCGCAACGAGGCCATCAACGCCGGCATCCCGGCCACCCGGATCCACTACGAAGTCTTCGGACCGGACATCTGGCTGGCCAGCTGACGTCCGCATCGATTGCTCCAGAATCGCCGTTTTGACAAGCGAAAAGGGCAATTACGGAGCAATCGATTGAGGAACGACGACGGCCCCGCACCTTTCGCTGGAAAGGTGCGGGACCGTCGTCGTACTTTTTGGGCTACTGGCCCAGGCGCTTCTTCAGCCCGGCGAGCTCGGACTGGAGCGCCTCCGGGAGGGAGTCGCCGAAGTTGGCGAACCATTCCTCGATGGAGGCAAGCTCTGCGGCCCACTCGGTGGGGTCAACCTTGACGGCTTCCTCCACCTGAGCCGGGGTCATGTCCAGGCCTTCGAGGTCGATGGCGTCGCCGGTGGGGACGAACCCGATGGGGGTCTCCACGGCGTCGGCCTTGCCTTCGAGGCGCTCGATGGCCCACTTCAGGACGCGGGCGTTGTCGCCGAAGCCGGGCCAGGCGAAGCCGCCCTCGGAGTTCCGGCGGAACCAGTTGACCAGGAAGATCTTGGGCAGGCGCTCCGGGTTGGCCTTGGCCGACAGGTTGACCCAGTGGTTCAGGTAGTCGCCTGCGTCGTAGCCGATGAAGGGGAGCATGGCCATCGGGTCGCGGCGGACCACGCCCACGGCACCGGCTGCCGCGGCAGTGGTTTCGGAGGACAGGGTGGATCCCATGAAGATGCCGTTGGTCCAGCTGCGGGCCTCGGTGACCAGCGGGATGGTGGTCTTGCGGCGGCCGCCGAACAGGATGGCGGACAGCTCCACGCCGTTGGGGCTGTGGTATTCCTCGGCCAGCATGTCGATCTGGTCGATCGGGGTGCAGAATCGCGAGTTGGGGTGGGCGGCCGGCTTGTCCGAGTCCGGAGTCCAGGAGTTGCCCTGCCAGTCGGTCAGGTGTGCGGGGACTTCCTCGGTCATGCCCTCCCACCAGACGCCGCCGTCGTCGGTCAGCGCCACGTTGGTGAAGATGCTGTTGCCCTTGGCGATGGCGCGCATGGCGTTGGGGTTGGTGCCCCAGCCGGTGCCCGGGGCAACGCCAAAGAGGCCGGCCTCGGGATTGACGGCGCGCAGCTCGCCTTCCTTGCCGAACCGCATCCAGGTGATGTCGTCGCCGAGGGTCTCCACCTTCCAGCCCTTGATGGTGGGATCGAGCAGGGCGAGGTTGGTCTTGCCGCAGGCGGAGGGGAACGCCGCGGACAGGTAGTACGTCTTCTGCTCCGGGGAGGTGAGCTTGAGGATGAGCATGTGCTCAGCCAGCCAGCCTTCATCGTGTGCCATGACGGAGGCGATGCGCAGGGCGTAGCACTTCTTGCCCAGCAGCGCGTTTCCGCCGTAGCCGGAGCCGAAGGACCAAATGGAGCGCTCCTCCGGGAAGTGGACAATCCACTTGTCCGGGTTGCACGGCCACGGCACGTCCGCCTGGCCTGCTTCCAGCGGAGCACCCAGGGAGTGCAGCGCGGGCACGTAGAAGGCGTTGGTTTCGGTGATCCGGTTCAGGACATCGGTGCCGATGCGGGCCATGATGCGCATGGAGGCAACAACGTAGGCGCTGTCCGTGATTTCGACGCCGAACTTCGGGTCTTCTGCGTCGAGGTGGCCCATGACGAACGGGATGACGTACATGGTGCGGCCGCGCATGCAGCCGGCGAACAGCCCGCGAAGCTTGTCCTTCATCTCGGCCGGGGGCATCCAGTTGTTGGTGAAGCCGGCGTCGTGCCTGTTTTCGGAGCAGATGAAGGTCTGCTCCTCAACCCGGGCCACGTCAGCGGGGTCCGAGAAGGCGGCGAAGGAGTTCGGGAACAACTCCTGGTTCAGCCGGGTCAGGGTGCCGGCTGCAACAAGCTCATCGGTGAGACGGGTGTTTTCCTCTTCGGACCCGTCAACCCAGTAGATGCGGTCCGGCTGCGTAAGCTCAGCAACCTCTTCGACCCATGCCAGCAGACCGGCATGTGTGGTGGGTGCATTCTCAAGCAGCGGCTTCTGCGCCAGATCGCCCATTGCGGTTCCCTTCCTCGGGTTCATCGGTGTGTCCTAAATGCTATGGTCCGGACCACTGCCGTTTTTTGGGAGCATGCTTAGGGAATCTGCAGCTTCAGACGGGAATCCGCGTAAATCCAAGGAATAGTTGCTAGAAATAGGCCGATTAAGTGACGAAGGTCACCTATACCGGTCTAGTCGTGCAGGTTACATGCCTTTCGATTTGGCACTACGGCCAACCCTCGCGTAAAGTAATTCGAGGTTCAGGGAGAGCGGTTCTTCTCCAGGAACACGAGATGCGCCCATAGCTCAGCTGGATAGAGCGTCTGTCTACGGAACAGAAGGTCAGGGGTTCGAATCCCTTTGGGCGCACAGACAAGGTCCGCACCGGTTCGCCGGTGCGGACCTTTTGTTTTAAGTTTTGTTACCGCCTCCCGGGCTGGCCGCCAACCCGCGCTTCCCGCCCCACCTCCGGGCGTAGGCTTTCCCCATGAGGCCCCAGCCTGTTGAACGCGAATTTGATGTTGTGGTGATCGGCGCAGGCGCCGTAGGGGAAAACGTCGCCGACCGGGTTGTGCAGGGCGGACTGACCGCTGTGCTGGTGGAGGCGGAGCTGGTGGGCGGCGAATGCTCCTACTGGGCATGCATGCCGTCGAAGGCAATGCTCCGGCCCGGCACCGCCCTGCACGGAGCACAGACCACGCCCGGAGCCAAGGAAGCGGTCACCCGTACACTCGACGCCGCCGCCGTCCTGAAGCGCAGGGATTACTTCACCGCCAACTGGCAGGACGACAGCCAGGTTTCGTGGGTCAAGGAGACCGGGATCGAACTGGTGCGCGGCCACGGCTGGCTGACGGCGCCGAAAATGGTGGAGGTGGCGGGGCTGGACGGCACGTCGCACCAACTGCAGGCACGCCATGCAGTAGTCCTGGCCACCGGCGCCATGCCCACCATGCCTCCCATCGAGGGACTGCAGGACGTGCAGGTGTGGGGCACCCGCGAAGCCACGTCGGCCAGCGAGGTTCCGGAACGGCTTGCCGTACTGGGCGGCGGCGTGGCAGGCACCGAGCTGGCCCAGGCCTTCGCCCGGCTGGGATCAGCCGTGACCCTCGTCGCGCGCAGCGGACTGCTCGGAAACTTCCCCCGGGAGGCTGCCGGCCTGGTGGCGGCCGGCCTGCGTGCGGACGGCGTGGAGCTGCGCCTCGATA
Organism: Arthrobacter sp. RT-1; assembly: GCF_003367205.1. Taxonomy (NCBI): domain Bacteria; kingdom Bacillati; phylum Actinomycetota; class Actinomycetes; order Micrococcales; family Micrococcaceae; genus Arthrobacter; species Arthrobacter sp. RT-1. Next base: position 19,886 of record NZ_QRGQ01000036.1, on the reverse strand, counting down.
CAGCCACGGAGCGCATCAGCGGGAACGACGACGGCACGTTCAGCCTCGAGCTGGGTGACGGAACCACCCTCACCGTGGACAAGGTCCTGGTATCCACCGGCCGGCATCCTGCCCTGGAAGGCCTTGGCCTGGAGAGCGTCGGCTTCGAACCGGACGGGCACGGCCGCCTCGTCCTGGCAACGGACGAGTCCGGCCTGGTGGGCGGAACTCCCGGTGACGAGCCCTGGCTCTACGCGGTGGGGGACGCCGCCGGGAAGAACCTCTTCACCCACCAGGGGAAGTACGAGGCCCGCGCCACCGGCGATGCCATCGCCGCCCGTGCAAAGGGGGAGCTTAACGGCACGCCGGGCGCCTGGAGCCGGTACGCGCAGACAGCCAACCAGCACGCCGTGCCGAGCGTCGTTTTCACCGACCCCGAACTGGCCTCCGTGGGCCGGACCTTGGAGAAGGCGCGGAACGACGGGTACAACGCCTCCTCCGTGGAGCTTCCCATCCAGGTTGCCGGATCCTCGCTGCACTCCGAGAACTACGAAGGCTGGGGCCAGCTGGTGGTGGACGAGGACCGGAGGGTGCTCCTCGGTGCAACCTTCGCCGGACCCGACGTGGCCGAACTGCTGCACGCCGCCACGATCGCCGTGGTGGGCGAGGTTCCGCTCGACCGGCTGTGGCACGCCGTTCCCTCCTACCCCACCATCAGCGAGGTATGGCTGCGTCTTTTGGAGAAGTACGGCCTCTAAGCCTATTTGTACTGACTGGTCAGTTTAGCTAGGCTGGAAGCAGATGCATTCTGTGAAAGGCAACCTTGCTCTCAGCACACCAGCTTCACGTCAAAGGCCGCCGCGATCCCCTGCTTCCCCCTACTTCACTCCAGGTCAGCCGTGGCGAGCTGCTGCTTGTGACCGGGGGCCGGCAGGACCAGCGGACATCCCTCTCCCTCGTTCTCAGCGGCAGGATGAAGGCCAGCAGCGGCCTCATCAGCTGGGACAACCAGCAGCGCGTCAGGCCCCTTCGGCTGGCCAGTGCGCTGGTGGACTCCCCCAAGGTCAATGAACCCGAGCAGCACCTGAGTGTCCGTGACCTGGTGACGGAGGACCTTGCCCTGGTGCCGCGCCGCTACCGGGGAGCCCTCCTCAGCAAGCCGTGGCTCAAAGTGAACAGCTTCGAGGACATCGCGGACCTTTGGACGGAGCAGCTGGCGCCCGGCAGGCGCCTGGAACTTTTGACGGCGCTGGCGCTGGCCAACCCCCGCACGGACCTGCTGGTTGTCGACTCCCCAGACCGGCACAGCGCGGACGACGGCGACTGGCTGCCGCGGCTGCAGCGTTTGGCGTCCGACGGCGGCAGGCAACTTGCCGTCGTCGCTGCGGTCAGTGCCCTCCCGCCGTCGTGGACGGGGCCCACCGCCGCGATCGGCAATGCCATCCAGCACCAGCCCGCACGGCAGGCAGAACAGCAGCAGGACGCCACCGCCCAGCCGGACAACCAGGACACCGAACTCGAAACAGAGGTTGCCAAGTGACCGTACTGCGGCTGGCCCGCTCAGAACTCAAGCGCATGACCGGCGGCCTGCTGCCCAAGCTGACAATCCTTGCCCTGACCATGGTGCCGCTCTTGTACGGCGCCGTGTACCTGTACGCCAACTGGGATCCGTACGGCAACCTGGACCACCTGGATGCCGCCCTGGTGGTGGAGGATTCGGGCGCCACAGCCAGCGACGGCAGCCACCTTTCGGCCGGCACCAAGGTGGCGGACAGCCTGGTGGAAGGGAACGTCTTCCACTGGGTGCCCGTGGACAGCACGGCCGAAGCCGACCAGGGCGTCAGCGACGGCAAGTACGCCTTTGCCCTGAAGATTCCGAAGGACTTCTCGGCCAACCTGGTATCGCCGGGCAGCTTTGATTCGGCCAGCAAAGCAATGCTCAACGTCACCACCAACGACGCCAACAACTACCTCCTGAGCACCATCGTGGACAAACTGACAACATCGGTCCACTCCACGGTGGCCACCGAGGTGGGCGAGGAAACGGCCAACCAGCTGCTCACCGGCTTTGGCACAATCCACACCCGGATGGTCAAGGCAGCCGAAGGCGCCGGACAGCTGGCAAGCGGCGTAGCAGGCCTTCGCGACGGCACCGTCACCCTTCATGAGGGGACCGCCGGGCTCAGCAGCGGAGCCTCCGAGCTGTATGCCGGACAGCTGAAGCTGCGGGACGGCGCCAACCAGCTGACCGACGGCGCCGGGCAGCTGAGCAGCGGACTGTCCACCCTCAAGGACAAGACCGCCTCGTTGCCCACCGATTCGCAGACCCTCGCCAACGGCGCCGCACGGGTGGCCGCGGGGAACGCCCAGCTGAATACCAAGGTCCAGGACGTGGCAGCCCAGCTGGACGCCGCCGACCAGGGCCTCCGTACACGGGTCATCGAATCCAATACCCGGCTAATCGCCTCGGGCGTCCTGACCCAGGAACAGGCTGACAGCATCCTGGCCGATTTCGATGCGGTGGCAGCATCCAGCCCTGTTGCAGCGGCAAAAACGAAAATCGAGACCGACGCGGCCCAGATTCAGCAGCTGGCCGACGGCGCCGAAGCCGTCAGCGTGGGTGCCGCCCAGCTGGCCGCCAGTACGCCGGCGCTCCGGGACGCGATTCAGCAGGCGTCCGGTGGAGCCGACCAGCTGCACACCGGCGCTGCCACGCTTGCCACCGGTGGGCAGGCAGCCCTGGACGGCACCGCCGCCCTGGTGGACGGTGCGCGGAAGCTGGACGCGGGTGCAGCGCAGCTGGAGGAAGGCGCCGGCACGGCCGCGGACGGCTCACGGACCCTCGCCGACGAGATCGGCAAGGGAGCGGGGCAGGTGCCCAACCCGGATGACGCGCAAAAGAGCAACCTGTCCCGCGTCATGGCGGATCCGGTTGCCGTCAGCAACGTCTCGCAGGCAAAAGCCGATTCGTATGGGGCGGGGCTGGCGCCGTTCTTCCTCACCCTCGCCTTGTGGATCGGCATCTTTATGCTGGTGCAGGCAATGCGCCCCATCACCCGGCGGGCGCTCGCCTCCAACGCGCCGTCCTGGAAGATCGCACTGGGCGGCTGGCTCCCCTTCCTTGCCGTTTCCGTGGTGCAGGCCACCCTCCTGACCCTGGTGGTGAACCTGGCCCTCGGCCTGAACCCGGCCCACCCGGTCCTGACGTGGCTCTTTATGCTGGCTGCAGCCATGGCCTTCAGCGCCATCATCCAGGGCGTGGTGGCGCTGCTGGGCTCACCCGGCAAACTGGTGGTGCTGATCCTGCTGGTGCTCCAACTGGTGTCCTCCGGCGGAACATTCCCCTGGCAGACCACTCCGCAGCCCCTCCACGTGATCCACGAAATCCTGCCCATGGGCTACGTGGTCACGGGCATGAGGCACCTGATTTACGGCGCCGACCTTTCCATGATTGTTCCCACGGTGGCCGGGCTCCTGGGCTACACCCTGCTGGGCACGGTCCTGTCCACGCTGGCCGTCCGCAAGAACAAGTACTGGACCCTGAAGACGCCTAAACCGGAGATCGCGGTATGACCTCTATGACCCCCGGGGCACCGGCACCAAAGGGGTCGGCGCCAAAGGGGTCGGCACCGAAGGGACAGCGCCCGGCACGGACCACCGCCACCCGGCAGAAGCTTTTCGACGCCTCCATGGCACTCATCGGTGAACGCGGTGCCGCCAACGTCACCGTGGACGAGATCGCCGCCGCCGCCGGAGTGTCCAAGGGCACCGTCTATTACAACTTCGGCAGCAAGTCAGAGCTCATTGCCCAGTTGCTGCGACACGGCGTTGACATCCTCAAGGCCCGCCTGCTGGGGGCGGCAGAGGACGGGACAGTGGGCCCAGGGACAGCCGGTCCGGGGACAACCAGAGACCCGTTGCTGGCCATGGAGGCAATGATCGGGCAGGCCATGGATTTTATGGCCGAATATCCGTCCTTCGCACGCCTCTGGGTCAGCGAAAACTGGCGGACGCCCAGTGAATGGCAGGGTACGTTCACGGTACTGCGCGGTGAGCTGCTGGCCGTGATCGGGCAAGCGGTGGAGAGCGTGGCGAAGGCCTACCCCGTGGACGAATCGGTGTCCCGGGGCAGCCTGGAGACGGCCATTTTTGGTGCCTGCTTCGTGGTGGGCCTGGACCGCCAGACCTACAATCCCGAGCGCACCCGTGACCAAAGCGTTGCAGCAATCATGGCCATCATGCGCGGCTACGTGCTGAAGCCGCCCGCTCCTCAGGAATGATGGTTGACATGCGGCATATTGGGAACAGCGGAAAGTTTGCGGTCATCTGCGGCATCGTCGCTGCCGGGTTGCTTGTACTCACGGGAATCACGCTCGCGGAACCGGTGTTCGTCGCGTTCCTGGGCGTCCTGGGCCTGGCCTACGTTGCCGCTGTGGCCGAGATCCTTGCCCGGGGGCGGCGGTTCATGCTGCTGGCCGCCGGCGCCGGCACCAGCCTCACGGTCGGCTTCGCCCTGGCGTTCATGGGCACGTGGGAACTGGCATACGACGGACAGTCCTCATTCCTGGGTACTCCCCTGCCCACCAGCGACCCCGACAACTACTTCATTGGTGCCGCTGCCTCGTCCCTCGCCACCCTGCTGGTCCTGTTCCTCGGCGCCGCCTGGCCCGCCGGACGGCGGCCCGGCACCCCGAGCGGCAGGCAGTCCCCGGCACAGCGGCGTCCGGCCGCCACAACGGGGCGCCCTGCCGCAAGGAACACAGCAACAGCTCAGCGGGCCTCCGGTTCACGCGTTCCGGGGAGGGTGCCCGCGGCAGCCAAGCGGCCGTCGTCCGTCCCGCCGGTCCGCACGCCGGCACCCAAGCCGGGTGCCGGTTCGGCACCCCGGCGCTGACGCCGCCGGCCGCCAACGGTGAGCACCGCCGTCGCCACCCCGCCCAGGAGCAGCAGCCCGCCGGCCAGTTCGGTGGGCGTCGGAACCTCCCCCAGTGCCAGCCAGGCAGCCGTCATCCCCACCACGGGGACCAGCAAAGTAAATGGGACAACGGCCGACGACGGGTGGCTGGCCAGGAGCCGGTTCCAGATTCCGTAGCCCACGAGCGAGGCAAACACCGCGGTGTAGAGGGCGCTGAGGATTGTGGGCGGCTGCAGGGTGGTGAGCGTGGCGATGACCTCGTCCGGGCCGTCGACGAGCAGGGAAAGCGCGGCCAGGGGCAACGGCACCACCGCGCCGGACCAGACCACCAGGCCAAGTCCGGAGGCAGCCTTGGCCTTGCGGGCAATAACATTTCCGGCAGCCCAGGAGAGGGCCGCGGCCAGCACAATGAGCAGGGGCAACAGCGGTGCCACGGCGCTGCGCCCCACTGCAACCACCGCCAGGCCCGCCACGCCCAGGACAACACCTGCCAGCTGCCTGCGGTTCGGCCGCTCCCCCAGGAAGGCGGCGGCGAGGAGGACCGTCAGCAGCACCTGGGCCTGCAGCACCAGCGACGCGAGGCCCGCCGGCATGCCCATGGCCATGGACAGGTAGAGGAGGCCGAACTGGCCCGCGCTCATGAACAGCCCGACGCCGACGATCGCCTTCCAGCTGACGTCCGGTTTCCTGATGAAGAAGATCCACGGGAAGACGACGAGCACAAAGCGCATTGCCACAAACAGGAGCGGGGGCACTTCGTGGCCTTCGGGGTGGAGCCCGACGTCGATGGCAACGAAGTTCAGGCCCCACAGGACGGCAACCAGGGCGGCGAGGAGGGAATCTCGGAGGTTCACGCTCCCACTGTGTCAGAGCACGGGCACATTGCGGGCCTGCTGCGGGAAAACGCGGCCCCAACTGGGTAGCGCTATCTGCCGTTTAGAGTGCCCATAACGACACTTGGCGCGACCTACATGGGTCAATGGGCGCGGGGAACCTTGAATTTCGTGATGCGGGCGTCCTGTCCGTCCAGCTCCGCCCACGATTTTTCGGTCTCCAGAACGGTCAGTGCGCTGGTGGGAAAGCGGGTGGCGGCATCCATGTAGGCGTCGTGGTCGGAGTCCCGTGAGGCCAGGTGCATGGCCAGGTCCTGGACGCCCGGCAGGTGGGAGATCAGCATGAGCGTGGTGACGGTGTCCGGCACATGGTTGATGACGCTGAGCATCCGCAGGGCCGAGGCAGCATAGAGCCCGTCCTCCAGCTTGGGGGTGGGGGCCTTGTCACCGAGTTCCGAGCACACCCAGGTGCAGGTCTGCCGGGTCCGCAGCGCGCTGGAGCACAGGATGAAATCCGGAACGATGTTGTGCTTGAGCAGCCAGCGCCCGGCCAGCGGGGCTTCCCGGTGCCCGCGCTCCTCAAGCGGCCGCTCATGATCAGCCACGCCCCCGGGCCAGTCGGCCTTGGCATGCCGCATGATCACAAGCCGTCGAAGATGGTGCTCACTCATGCCCCAAGCCTAGTCGGCCCGGAAAATCCTGCCGCGCCGGCGAAACCAACCAGCCGCGGAGGCACATGCCCGGAGAGACTGGGTAAACGCCAAAGGCGGCACATCCCGAAAGCGCCGTTGTTGCGTGAGGTACGAGCGCAGGCGCAGAGGGATCGTGCCGCCTTAAGGCGTGCGAACAGGAGTACTAGATCGAGTATTCCGGAGCGGCCCAGACCACAACTTCGGGGTGCTCGTAGAACCGGTAGCCCTGGCCGCGGACGGTGCGGACGGTGTTGGCGAGGCGGCCCAGCTTGGAGCGGAGCCGGCGGATGTGGACGTCGATGGTGCGCTCGTTGGGCACTTCCTCGGCGTTGCGCCACAGGCCTTCGAGGAGTTCGTCGCGGCCCACGGTGCGGGTGCCGTTCTCCACGAGGTAGTTCAGGAGCTCGAACTCCTTGAACGTGAGGTTGAGTGACTCGCCGTCGAGGTGCACTTCGCGGCGGGCGAGGTCGATGAGGACACCGGACGGGCGCGGCTCCTGCGGCTGCTGCGGACGGGGCGTCTCCGTGCGCTGGCGGGAGTTGACGGTGGGGTCACCGAAGGTGGAACGGACGACGTCGAGCGCGGAACCGGGGGTGCCGGCGGGGGCAACGGCCACGGCCGCGTAGCTCTCGGCCCCGGTCACCAGGGACTGGGCGTAGGCGCGGATTTCCTGGGCGAGCTTGGCAATGGAGGTGCCTGCAGCGGCCGCGGTTTCCTCGTCGATACCCATGTAGAGGACGAATCCGCGGGCCACGGTGTCGTTTGCGACGGGACGTACGGCGTTGGGTCCTGCTACTACAGGGGTGGGTGCGGTCACGGGCGCAGACTCGGCCGGCGGAACAGCGCGCAGCTGGCCGTAGGAGTTGGGGTTGTATCCCTGCGGGGCGTAGCCCTGGGCCGGGAAGCTGCTTCCGGATGACGGCGAGAGCGACGGGCGGGGCCCGAAGCCGGGGCGCAGACCTGAGGGCTGGCCGGCCTTGGCGGCGTTACGGACGGAAATGTGGACGTATCCGGATGCAACTGACATGGAATGCTTACCTCAATGTGAATGGCCGCAGTAGCGGCTCGAATGCTGGGTTTCCCCGCAATGCGAATTGGAGAGGGGCGCCCGACGCTGGGCTGGGGGGCGAATGCCTAGGAACTTCGGCGGGTGGGAAGGTCAGGCGTGCATTCGACAACAGCGCATGTCGGCAGCAGCTGGTGTGCTGGGCCAATATTCTGCGGCTGCAGGTGCTGTTGAGTTCTTGTTCACATTGGAAGTGTGCAGCGTAACAATGGCAACTTGCAAGTAACAATGGACGCGATCGTCCGCATAGTGAGACAAAATGCTCCATTGTGGCGCAGATCACGATTCTGGAAGTGGCTAAAGAATAACGTTCGTTATCCGACAAAAGGCCATAAAAGGCGCGAAATCGGAACATTCTTCGCCCAAACACTGCTTTCCTACTTTCTTATTCAACTGAGGGACGAATCCCAAAATCAGTCTCCTTACCTTCCCGACGTGTCCAGCGGCGCGCGGACGGGACAAGAAAATCTTTCAGGTGTTGGGCACCGAAAGGGCTCCAAGGCTCCAGCAGCAGGACCGTAAGGAGTCCCGCACGAGCTGGTGAAAGTCCTGCAGCAGAAGTGGGGCAGTATTCAGCTGGCTAGGCTGGCATTCACAGCTTGGGCACAGGAAGCGCATAGCCCGGCTTAAACGAATGATCGGAGAGTTGTCCCATGGCCACTTCGCACTCCATGACCAACAACCTCCCCACGCTCTCGCACCCGGACGGCTCCCCCATCCGTGCCCTGGTGGTGGACGATGAGCCCAGCCTCTCCGAACTGATGAGCATGGGCCTGCGAATGGCCGGGTGGTCCGTCGCCGTCGCCGCCGACGGCCCGCAAGCGGTGAAACTCGCCAAGGACTTTCGCCCCGACGTGCTGGTGCTGGACGTGATGCTTCCCGGCTTCGACGGCGTCGAACTGCTGGGCAGGATCCGCGCCTTTGCGCCGGAGGTGCCTGCGCTCTTCCTCACGGCCAAGGACGCTATCCAGGACCGGATCGTGGGCCTGGCCGCAGGCGGCGACGACTACGTCACTAAGCCGTTCAGCATGGAGGAAGTCCTGCTCAGGCTCCACCGCCTGGTGCAGCGTGCGGGGGTTGCCGCCATGGACACCGCCGAGCTGGTGGTGGGCGACCTTGTCCTCAACGTCGATACCCGGGAGGTCACCAGGGCGGGCGATGATGTCCAGCTCACGGCCACCCAGTTCGAGCTCCTCCGCTACCTGATGGAGAACCCCAAGAGGGTGATCAGCAAGGCGCAAATTCTGGACAGGGTGTGGGACTACGACTTCGGCGGCCAGGCCAACATCGTGGAGCTCTACATCTCCTATCTGCGCAAGAAGATCGATGCCGTGCACCCGCCCATGATCCACACCGTGCGCGGGGCCGGCTACGTGATCAAGCCGGCGGAGTAGGCGCCATGGCTTCCCCCGAAGCTCCGCAGTCCCATCGGCGGAGCTGGCTCAGACCCGCCACCTGGCACCTTCGCACCCGGCTGATCCTCCTGGCCATGGCCTTGCTGATCGCGATCTGCGGCGCTGTGGGAGTGGTCAGCTACGCGTCCATGGACGCCTTCCTGACACGGCAGCTTGATGAGCAGCTGAGCCAGGCTGCAGAAAGAGCCAATGATCCCGGCCGTCCCCCGATGGGCGGCTTCAACGGACGCGACCCGCTGGACGCGCGCGGGCAGAGCGTCGGCACGGTCAACGCCAGGATCCTCAACGGCCAGGTTAACAGTGGCGGTTTCCTGGCGTCAGACACCACCCGTTCCGCGCTGTCCACCGAAGACAAGGAAACCCTGCTGGCGTTGGCCGCCAACGCCCAGCCGGTGGACCGCGCCCTCTCCAACGGCAGCTACCGGCTCGTTGCGGTGAGAACAAATTTCGGAGATGTCCTGGTGACCGGGCTCCCCCTCGCCGGCAAGGAAAGTACCCTCACGTCGCTGGTGTGGACCTTCGTATTCGTCTCGCTGGGGGGCCTGCTGCTGGTGGGGCTGGCCGGAACCATCCTGATCCGGCGCACCATGAAGCCGCTGGAACAGCTCTCCGAGGTGGCCACCCGGGTGTCACAGCTGCCGCTCGACGCCGGTGAGGTGGCGCTGGCGGTGCGGGTGCCGCCGTCGAACTCCAACCCCGGAACGGAAGTGGGCAGCGTTGGCCATGCGCTGAACCTCATGCTGGACAACGTGGCCAGTGCGCTGCAGGCACGGCAGAAGAGCGAGACCAAGGTGCGGCAGTTCGTGGCGGACGCGTCCCACGAGCTGCGGACCCCGCTGACCGCCATCCGCGGCTACACCGAGCTGATGCGGATGACGGAGGACTTCACGCCGGACGGCCAGAAGTCGCTGGCCAGGGTGCAGAGCCAGTCCGAACGGATGACGGCGCTGGTGGAGGACCTGCTGCTGCTCGCCCGCCTGGACGAGGGGCAACCGCTGAAACTCACCGAGGTGGACCTCACGCAGCTCGTGGTGGAGAGCGTCAGTGACGAAAAGGTGATGGCCCCCGGACACACCTGGCGCCTTGAGCTGCCCGATGAGCCGGTGGTGGTCAACGGCGATGCCTCCCAGCTGCGCCAGGTGCTGGTGAACCTGCTCTCCAACGCCCGCAAGCACACACCGTCCGGCACCACAGTGGTGACCGGCGTCGGCACCTCGCCCGAGGGTGCGGCGATCGTAACGGTAAGGGACGACGGCGGGGGTATCCCTGCCGCATTCGTGGACCATGTCTTTTCACGCTTCACCCGCGCAGACGCGGCCCGGAAAGGCTCGGGAGACCAGGCGGGAGGCTCCGCGGCCGAAGGCACCAGCGGCCTGGGCCTGTCCATCGTGCAGTCAATCGTGGAAGCCCACGGCGGCCGGGTAACGGTGACGTCACGGCCAGGCCATACGGAGTTCGCCCTGCAACTTCCACGCCTGCAGCAACAGGGGCAAGACGACGCGCCGTCGTCGTGATCTCCGTTACCTAAATGTGACTTAAGCGCTGCACTCCTGTACCGTCGATTGGGTGCGGTTCCCGTTCGGACCGCATATCCGGATGACGCCAAGCTCTGCCACTTCCCGGATCTCCCCGATTGACCAAGGCAGAGGCGGGGGACCCACCGTCCCGGGCATGTACCGCCCTGGGGTTAAGCCAGCACGTGATCTTTCCGTGTGGCCGGATGCCCTCATCCGAACCCGACAGCTAACTCCGCAGGTGTGAGAGGCGATCAATCATGTTCAAATTCCCGGTAAAACCGCGCCCGAAAAACGGCTCTGACAGCAATGCGGAGCGCCCTGAAGGCAAGAACTTCACCTTTGGCCAGCGTGCCGCAGTCCTGGCAGCGTCCTGTGCGCTGCTGGTCGGAGTAGGCGCCGCAGGCCAGGCCACCGATGCCATGACCACGGTCTCATCAAGCGCCCAGTCCACAGCGGATTCGGACGCGCAGATGAGCATCGAGAAGAGCGAGATCCGGTCCAACCCGGCCGAGTCACCCGCGCCCCCCGCGATCAACGTTGTGCCCCAGGCCGCGGAGCCGGCACCGGCCCCCGCACCCGAGCCTGCTCCGGCTGAACCTGCTCCGGCACCCGCCCCTGAACCCGCGCCCGCACCGGCACCGGCACCCGAGCCGGCTCCCGTCGTCGCGGTTAATGACCCCGCAGGTGCCCAGGCCTACGCAGCCAGCCAGCTGGCATCCTACGGCTGGGCCGCGGACCAGATGCAGTGCCTGGTGACGCTGTGGGACAAGGAATCGGACTGGACCACCACGGCCACCAACCCCAGCAGCGGCGCCTACGGCATCGTGCAGTCCCTGCCCGCCGAGAAGATGGCGAGCGCCGGGGCCGACTACCTCACCAACTACCGCACGCAGATCAACTGGGGCCTGAACTACATCCAGGAGCGTTACCAGTCCCCGTGCGGCGCGCTGAACTTCCACTACGCCAACAACTGGTACTAAGCCTGCGCTGCCGCCGTTGAAGCGGCACCAGTCTGTTGAAGCGGCCCTCTTCCGTTGAAGGGGGCCGCTTCTGTTGAAGCCCTTGTGTTGAAGCCGGTCCGGGGCCTGGTTTATTTTGAACCATGAAGTTCACCACCACCATCCAGGGCAGCGGCAATAAGACCGGCATTGAGGTTCCCGAGCATGTTGTGGAGGGGCTTGGGGCCGGCAGGCGGCCTCCGGTGGTGGTGACCATCAACGGCAAGAGCTACCGCAGCAGCATTGCGGCGATGGGCGGGCGGAACATGATCTCCCTCAGCGCCCATAACCGGGAGTTCACCGGGGTCTCCGCTGGAGAAACGGTGGATGTGGAGCTGGAACTGGACACGCAGCCGCGGATCGTGGAGGTTCCCGGGGACCTTGCGGCAGCGATGGCTGCGGAGCCGGCCGCACAGGAGTTCTACGCCACCCTCAGCTACAGTGCCCAGCGGCGGTATGTAGAGCCGCTGGATGACGCCAAGACACCGGAAACCCGGGCGCGGCGGATCGCCAAGGTTGTGGCGGACCTCAAAGCCGGAAAGAAATGACCGGCTGGCCGTTGCCTTCCGCATCCACGACGGCGGTGACACTGCTGTAGTCCGCGATGTGCAGCACGCCGTCCGGCAGCGGTCCGGTGTTTGGGCCCACAGCCACGGTGCGGATGCCCGCAGCAACGCCCGCGGCAATGCCGGCGGGGGCGTCCTCGAACACCAGCGCCTCCGCCGGCTCCGCTCCCAGGAGGGCTGCGGCCTTGAGGTAGCCTTCCGGGTCCGGCTTGCCGCGGCTTACCTGTTCGGCCGTGACTGCAATGGCCGGCATGGGCAGCCCCGCAGCGGCCATGCGGATGTCGGCCAGCACACGGTCGGCGGAGGTGACCAGCGCGACGGCGTCGGCGGGCAAGGCTGCCAGCAGCCGCGCCGCTCCGGCCAACGCCAGGATGCCGACCGTCCGGACCCGCTCCATGGCCCCGAGCTCCGCAGTCAGGGCGTGAACATCAGCACCGGCGGGGGCAAAGCGCCGGACCGTATCGATGGCCTGCACACCATGGGACGTCCGCAGGATCTCCTCGAAGTCCAGGCCGTAGCGCACGGCGAATTCACCCCAGACCTCTTCCACCACAGCGGTGGAGTCCACCAGCGTGCCGTCCATGTCGAACAGGACGGCACGGCAGGTCAGGGTTCGTTGGCTGGCGGAAGCGGAATGGCTCATGCTTCCCATCGTGCCCTAACGGCCGGGGATGTACTGCACCGCCCACCTGTTGCCGTCGGGGTCTGCGAAGTAGACAAAGTGGCCCCAGTCCTGCACATCAACGTCGCTGACATCCACCCCGTTGTCTTTCAGGTGACGGTGCGCTGCCTCGATGTCGCTGACCACCAGCTGCAGGTTGGAGCCCGTGCCGGGAGCGGCGTCCGTGAGCCCGTCGCCGATGCAGATCGAACAGGCGGAGCCGGGCGGCGTCAGCTGGACAAAGCGGATGGAGTCCGTGGGCCGCTCGTCGAAATCGGCGTTGAACCCCACCTTGTTGACGTAAAAATCCTTGGCGCGGTCCACATCGGACACAGGGACATATACAAGTTCAAGTTTCCAGTCCATGGGCACAGGCTACGGCCGGGCCCGGGAATGCGGAAGGCTTCGCCCTTGCCGGCCTGGCGGGAAGCCTCTACCGGAGCCTTAGCGGGGCGAAGCTAGCCTGCGATGCCGTACAGGCGGTCGCCCGCGTCCCCAAGCCCGGGGACGATGTAGGACTTCTCGTTCAGCTTCTCGTCGATGGAGGCCAGGACGATGGTGACGTTGGCGCCGGACAGCTCCTCCTCCAGCTTGGCCAGGCCCTCGGGCGCCGCCAGCAGGCAGATACACGTTACGTCGGATGCGCCGCGCTTGAACAGGAACTTGATGGCCTCGCGCAGTGTCCCCCCGGTGGCCAGCATGGGATCCAGCACGAAGATCTGGCGGTCCGTGAGGTTCTCCGGGAGCCGCTCTGCATAGGTGATGATGTCCAGGGTCTCCTCGTCCCGGGCCATTCCCAGGAATCCCACCTCGGCGGTGGGCACCAGCTTGGTCATGCCCTCGAGCATGCCCAGGCCTGCGCGCAGGATGGGGACCACCAGCGGGGTGGGCTTGGTGAACGCGGTACCCACGGTGGTGCTGACGGGCGTCTCGATGGTGACCGGTTCCGTGCGGACCTCTCGGGTGGCCTCGTACGCCAGGAGCGTCACCAGTTCTTCCGTCAGCTGCCGGAAAACCGGGGACGGAGTGTTTTTGTCCCGGAGAACGGTGAGCTTATGGGCGACCAGCGGGTGGTCCACAACGAGAGTGCGCATGCGTCAAAACTATCATCCGGCGTTATCCTTGCCGCGTCCGCCGTGGCCCTCATGGTGCATGGCATCCGCCACGACATCGCGCACCACGGGGTGCTCGAAGGTGGGTGCCGGGCCTGCGTGCTCCCGGCGCCGGATCAGGTGGAACAGCCGGTGGGCCAGAATCACCATTCCCACCCAGGCGAGGCCCAGCAGCCAGCCGGCCATAACGTCCGTCAGCCAGTGGTGGCCCAGGAACACCCTGCTCAGGCCCATGGCGATGATGAAGATGACCCCTGCCGTGATGGCGGTGATCCGCGCCCAGAGCATCTGGAACTGCAGGCACATGATGTAGAGCAGCACACCGATCACCACCGTGGTGTTCAGGGTATGGCCGCTGGGGAACGACGGAGAGGACTCGTACGGCGGTACCGCTTCTGTGTGGTCCGGGCGGGTCCTGCCCACGAGCCGCTTGCCCACTGTGGTGGCCGTGGTGGACACCAGTGCCGCACCCCCGACCAAAATGATGGGCCGCCACGTCCGGCTCAGGAAGGTCAGCCAGGCCGTGAGGACGCTTGCCAGGATGGGCATGCCGACCCCGCCGCCCACATTCGTGAAGGCGGTGACAAAAGCGTCCGTTGCCGGGTTCCGCAGCGTCTGGAAGTATTCGAGGGCGGGAATATCCAGCCCCGCCAGCCCTTCCTCGTCCACCACGTCGGAATACACCTCGGTGCCCAGCGCGGCAAGGCTGACCACCAGGGCTCCGCCAATGATCAGCGTCAGCCACAGGGCCGCATACGGCTTGATCCACTGGTCCACGCGGTCTCGGACGGTGCTCATGTGTGCCTCCCGGCGGATGTTCGTCACGGGCTCTGGGTATCCTTCGAAACTATCATTGAGCCATGGTCTCCGCTGAAAAACACGACACGTGGATGGGGCTTGCCCTCACGGAAGCCCGCCGTGCCCTTGCTACCGAGGATGTGCCGATCGGTGCCGTGGTGTTGGGGCCCGACGGCGCCGTGCTGGGTTCCGGACGGAACCAGCGGGAGGAGCTCGGCGACCCCACCGCCCATGCCGAGGTGGTTGCCATCCGCCAGGCTGCGGAGCGGCTGCGGGAGCGTGCGCTGATCGACGGCGGCCAGGCGGACGGCTGGCGGTTGTCCGACTGCACGCTGGTGGTCACCCTCGAGCCGTGCGCCATGTGTGCCGGCGCCATTGTCCTGGCCCGGATTCCCCGGGTGGTTTTCGGGGCGTGGGATGAGAAGGCGGGAGCGGCGGGCTCCGTGTTCGACGTCCTGCGCGAGCGCCGCCTTAACCATTGGGTGGAGGTCTATCCAGGCGTACGGGAAGCGGAGTGTGCGGTGCTGCTGCGGGATTTCTTTGCCGGGCACCGGAGCCGGCTTTAGCATCTGTCAGACGGCCGGTAAGGTCAGGCGGCCATGCCAGATCCGCCAAAGAGTTGTTCCGCCCGGCGGATGAGGTGTTCCGGGACGTCTGCGGCAGAGCCCCAGTTCCTGCCCCGGCCCAGGAAGACGGCGGTACCGCGCGGTACCACCACGTCATCCACGCCGCACTCCTGCATCAGTCGGGCGGCCCGGGCATTGACGGGATGGTTCGCGTAGTGGCCTTCGGCGTTCAGGTAGACGCACCAGTCGCCGCGGATGACGTCCTCCAGGACCCCGCACACCAGGCCTTCAAGGACCTCCGGGTTGTATTCCAGGCGCTCAACGCGGACAGCCTCGGCGTCGTCGTCCGGGATGATCAGTGCTGTGTACTTCGTGGTGTCCACCATTCTTGTCTCCACCAGGGTTAACACCAAAAAGCGCCGTTGTGTTCCCCGATTAAGCGGGCGCCTAAGGGGCGGAGGTGCCTTGTGGGCCGGGTGTGGCCAGGGCCTCCAGGACCGTCTCCGCTGTCCGGTTCCAGTCCGGCAGGCGGGTCCGGGCTTCCATGACGGCCCGCCGCCATGCCTGACGGATGTCCGGGTCCCCGAGCCAGCCGCGCAGCACCTCAGCCAGCCTGGCCGGGCCCTCCCGGTCGCCCGGCACAAGGGGCACTGCCACTCCGGGAAGCCGGGGGCCGCCGTCGTGATCTGTCAGCCCGGCAAGCCCCAACGCTTCCACCGCTCCCGTCCCCTGGCGCACTACCACCGGAAGGCCCCGGGCAAGCGATTCGGTAACCACCATTCCGAACGCCTCAGCCCGGGACGGCAGGAGGCTCAGGTTGGCAGCGTCCCACTCCCGGTCCAAATCTTCGCCCACCAGCTCGCCGGTCAGCCGCACCCGCTCCTCCAGTCCGCTGGCGGCGATCGCGGCCCGCACCTTCCCCGCGTATGCGGGGTCGGCCTGGTCGGATCCAACCAGCGCCGCCGTCCACTCAAGGTCCTGGATCCGGGATAACGCATCAACCGTCAGCAGCTGGTCCTTGTTGGGCAGGAGGGCGGCCACGGCAATCATGTGGGGTGGCCGGGAACCGGAAGCAACAGGTGCGGGATCCACGCCGGGCAGTGCGACCCTGATGCCGTGAAGCCCGTGCCGCTGCGTCAACGTGGCCGCTGTGCTGCTGCTGGTGCTGATGAGGCCGGAGGCGGCGCGAAGAGCGCGCGCCTCCCGCTTCCATGCGGGCCCGCCAGGGCCATCGGGCACTGTCATGTGGAGCAGCACCCAAGTCTCGTGCCCTGCCTTGGCTGCAAACTCCATCTCGTCCGGGGCACCCACGGCCACCAATCCGTCCACGATGACCACCGCCGGCCCCCGTCCCGCCTCCGGTTCCCACGCCCCGAGAAGCGTGCCCAGCCGGCGTCGATCCTTCGCCGAGGCCTCGGGCCAGGATCCTTCCACCGCCAGCACCTCCACGTCGGCTCCCAATCCCTGCAGCCCTTGCACCATCCGGGCGTTGTAGGCGTTCCCGCCGGAATGATGGTGGATGTTGCCGGGAACCAGCAGGCGGATGGGTGGCATGGATCAGGCGGAAAGGTCCAGCGAGAAGGTGGCCCACGCGTCCGGGTTCTCGCGGAGGGTGACGTCGATGCCTTCAAGGTGGCGGCCGTCGTCGTGATCCTTGATCTTTTCGGCGACCGACTGAGCGATGTACCGGGCGAGCGCTTCCGTGGTGCTGAGCTTGCCGGCGAAGTCGGGATGTTCGTCCAGGTTGCGGTAGTTCAGCCCTGCCAGCACCTCCTCGATGACCGTGCCTGCGGCGCCGATGTCCAGGACGATGGCGTCATCATTGAGGGCACGACGGCGGAACGCCACTTCCGCGACGAAGGTTGCGCCGTGCAGGGCCTGGGCTGGACCGAAGGCCTCCCGGGGCAGGCTGTGGGCGATCATGAAGTGGCGGCGGACGGTCAGGCTGAACATGGATTACCTCGTGGGTTGGGAGTCGGTGGGCGGGGTGGGCTTATTGGTGTCCTGGCTGTTTCAGGCGTCCTGGCTGGTGCCCTCGCTGGCGGCCTGGCTGCTGTCCTGCGGGTACTCGATGACGTGGCAGAGCGCCTCCAGGGTTCCGTCGGCCAGGCCCTGCACCACCTCGGGCAGCTCGTCGAACGGCGACAAACCGGTGAGGAAGGCGTCGAACACCGGGTCGGCCAGCAGGGAGACGGCCAGGTCCAGGCGGTCCGCATTGGTCCGGCGGTGGCGGCGGGCGCGTGCCACCACCCCTACCTGGCTGGCCCTGATGGACAGGCGGCGGGCGTGGAAGTCCTCCCCCAGCGGCAGGGTGACCTCACGGTTCGCGTACCAGGACATCTCGATAACGTCCCCTTCGTCGCCCGCCAGCTGCAGGCTGCGTTCCAGGCCCTCCTGTGAGGCGGAGCAGTGGAACACAATGTCACAGTCGGCCAAGGCGTCATCGGGGTGGGCGAAATCAACCTCCAACGCATCCGCCAACTGTTTCCTGCCGGGGTCCAGGTCCACGAGTTGCAGGCGGTCCAGGGGGAAGGTGCGCAGGAGCGTGGCCACCATGCCGCCCACAAGGCCTGCCCCTACCACTGCAACCCGATCCCCCAGCCGAGGTCCGGCTTCCCAGAGCGCGTTGACTGCGGTTTCCACCGTTCCCGTGAGGACGGCGCGCCGGGCGGGGACGCTCTCAGGAATCCTTGTCAGGTCGCCAACCGGAACGATGTAGCGGTCCTGGTGCGGGTTCAGGCAGAACACGCGCTGGCCCTTCCAGTCCTCCGGCCCCTCCTCAACCACACCTACCGACAGGTATCCGAATTTCACCGGCCCGGGGAACTGCCCCTCCTGGTGCGGAGCCCGCATTTCCTTGGCGACCCGTGGCGGGACAGCACCGTGGTGGACCACCATTTCGGTGCCCTTGCTGATGCCGGAGTAGAGGGCGCGGACGAGGGCCTCGCCGGGGCCGGGGGCCGGCAGTTCCTCGGACCGGAGCTCGCCGTGTTCACGTTCGGTGGTCCAGTAAGCGGTGGCGTGGACGGGATTCTGCGCGTTAGTCATTGTGCTGATGAATCTAGCTGGACCGATGGGCGCGGGGAAAGTCTGACACCCAGGGCGTGCCTCTTCTCAGACGTTGTGTCCGGTGCAGCTTAGAAACGTCCGCCCGCGGCAGAACCGTTAGCCCCCCGCATAACCGCTAGGCAGAGCCGCCAGGCAGAACCGGCCGCTAGCGATGCCGCGTCGCTGTCGCTCCGTGATGGGAGAAAGTATGCCCTCGCCTCACCGGAGCTCTGGCTTGGGCTATGGGTTTGGGTTGATCATGGTGGTGTCTGCCACGGTGGACGCCGGTTTGCCTATGGTGCTGTAGTTGAGCCTGCCCGCTAGCGTGGCGCGGAGGACTTCCACGGGAACCGTGGATTGTTGCGTTTGAAGCACGAGTGTTAGATTCCTGAATTTCCCTGTCCTCCCCGCGGCAGACGCCAACAAAGCCGAATCGGGGTGTCAGGAGGAACAGCGATGGATATCGTGCATGAACGGGCTGCCGGTTTGGACATTTCCAAACGCGACGCGAAGGTCTGTCTCCGGCTGCCAGGCCACCGGGCCGGGACCTTTACCTCCACGGTCACCACCTGGGGTGCGACCACTGGGCAGATCCTTGCGCTGCGGGACGTTCTGGAACGCGAGCACGTGACTACGGTGGTGATGGAAGCAACGAGCGATTACTGGAAGCCCTTCTTCTACCTGATGGAGGACACCTTGCCGGTGATCCTGGTCAACGCCAAGGCCGCGCGGAACATCCCGGGCCGTAAAACCGACGTTTCCGACGCCGCCTGGCTCGCCCAACTCGGCGCACACGGGCTGCTCCGGCCCTCGTTCGTCCCGCCCGAACCAATCCGTGAACTGCGGGACCTGACCAGGGCACGCTCCATCGCCACCCGGGACCGGACCCGGGAGATCCAGCGGCTGGAGAAGTTCCTCGAAGGCTCGGGCATCAAACTCTCCTCAGTAGTCTCGGACCTGACCGGGGTCTCCTCCCGGGCGATGCTCGAAGCCCTCATCAACGGTGAACGGGACCCGGAGGTCCTCGCAGGCCTCGCCAAAGGGACTCTCCGCTCCAAAATTCCCGAGCTCGTGAACGCGCTGACCGGCCGGTTCAAGGCCCACCATGCCTTTATGGCCCGGCTTCACCTGGACCAGATCGACGCCCAGTCCCGCATCATCGACGCGCTCACTGGGCGGATCGAGGAAGCGATGGAACCCTTTCGTGCCGCCAGGGAATTCCTGGCCACCATCCCCGGAGTCTCCCTCAAAGTCGCCGACGTGATCATCGCCGAAACCGGGGCGGACATGTCACGCTTCGAAACCCCGGGCCGGCTCGCGTCCTGGACCGGCGTCTGTCCCGGATCCAACGAATCCGCCGGTCGGATTAAATCCGCGCATATCCTGCCCGGCAACAAATATCTCAAGGCAGCCCTGGGCACCGCAGCGTTGTCTGCTTCCCGGAGCAAGGACACCTACCTGGCCGCTAAATTCCGACGCATCTCAGCACGGCGCGGACCCATGAAAGCCATCGTCGCGATCGAACACTCCATCCTCACCGCAGCCTGGCACCTGCTCGCCGACGGCGAATGCTATGCCGACCCCGGCACGGACCACTTCACCCGGCTGGACCCGATCAAAGCCAAAAACAACGCCATCAAAAAACTCAACAGCCTCGGCTTCGACGTCACCATCACACCAGCCACCGCAGCCTAACCCACCCTACTTTCGTATTAGGCAG
>NZ_QRGQ01000035.1:0-630 GCF_003367205.1 Arthrobacter sp. RT-1 | reverse complement strand
AAATCACTGTCTGCCGCGTATGTGGTGGCGGGGGTTTGTCAGGAGTACAGCCCGTTGCGCAGACGATTGTTCTGCGGCGGGTGCTCATGGGTGGAATATCAACAAATAGGTGCCTGGTGGCACGGACCGGCTTGTGAGTACGGACGCTCTCTTTTTTCCTTCGGGAATGTGAGTGTCCTGGAAAGCGGCCGGGTCGTTGCTGGCGGGTAGTGTTTGGCACACTGTTGGGTCCTGAGACAACAGGACCGGGGGTGACCCCGGGACTTGTGTGTTTCTGGTTTCCTGGCTGCACCGATCATGCGCGTTGACCCTTTTGGGGTTGTGTGTGGGGTGTGTGGTTTGGGGTTGTTGTTTGAGAACTACATAGTGGACGCGAGCATCTTTTATAAGAAGCAATTTCCAAGAATATGAACCTGGATCTGGTTCTTCACTCCTTGTGGGTGGGGGAACAGTTTTCATGGTTCTCTCGAAAATTACTGATTGATCTTTTGTGGTCAAGTTTTTAAGAGCACACGGTGGATGCCTTGGCATTAGGAGCCGAAGAAGGACGTAGGAATCTGCGATAAGCCTGGGGGAGTCGATAACCGGACTGTGATCCCAGGGTGTCCGAATGGGGAAACCCCGCCAAGC
>NZ_QRGQ01000034.1:1673-2022 GCF_003367205.1 Arthrobacter sp. RT-1 | reverse complement strand
TCTCAGCTTCGCCGTGAGGCTAACCGGTCCTCTTAACCTTCCAGCACCGGGCAGGAGTCAGTCCGTATACATCGTCTTGCGACTTCGCACGGACCTGTGTTTTTAGTAAACAGTCGCTTCCCCCTGGTCTCTGCGGCCCCGATCCCCTCCACACCGCAAGGGTGTATCAAGGTTGGGGCCCCCCTTCTCCCGAAGTTACGGGGGCATTTTGCCGAGTTCCTTAACCATAATTCTCTCGATCGCCTTAGTATTCTCTACCTGATCACCTGTGTCGGTTTGGGGTACGGGCGGCTAAAACCTCGCGTCGATGCTTTTCTCGGCAGCATAGGATCACCAAATCCCCCCAAAC
>NZ_QRGQ01000034.1:0-1663 GCF_003367205.1 Arthrobacter sp. RT-1 | reverse complement strand
TTCGCCGTGAGGCTAACCGGTCCTCTTAACCTTCCAGCACCGGGCAGGAGTCAGTCCGTATACATCGTCTTGCGACTTCGCACGGACCTGTGTTTTTAGTAAACAGTCGCTTCCCCCTGGTCTCTGCGGCCCCGATCCCCTCCACACCGCGAAGGTGTATCAAGGTTGGGGCCCCCCTTCTCCCGAAGTTACGGGGGCATTTTGCCGAGTTCCTTAACCATAATTCTCTCGATCGCCTTAGTATTCTCTACCTGATCACCTGTGTCGGTTTGGGGTACGGGCGGCTAAAACCTCGCGTCGATGCTTTTCTCGGCAGCATAGGATCACCAAATCCCCCCAAAAGGGGGTCCCATCAGATCTCAGGCATCATGAACAGCGGATTTGCCTACCGTTCGCCCTACATCCTTAGACCGGGACAACCATCGCCCGGCTCGGCTACCTTCCTGCGTCACACCTGTTAATACGCTTGCCTCCCAGGATCAGGTCCTGCGCTCCACCAAAACCCTCACACCACAAGGGTGATCGGGCAGGTCTCGGGCAGTTAGTATCCCCTGTTCAGCATGGGCGGTTTTTCGCCGGTACGGGAATATCAACCCGTTGTCCATCGACTACGCCTGTCGGCCTCGCCTTAGGTCCCGACTTACCCAGGGCAGATTAGCTTGACCCTGGAACCCTTGATCATTCGGCGGACGGGTTTCTCACCCGTCTTTCGCTACTCATGCCTGCATTCTCACTCGTGTAGGCTCCACCGCTGGTTTACACCGCGACTTCACCGCCCACACGACGCTCCCCTACCCATCCAAACACCTGAACCACGAAGGCTTAGTCATTGTTTGAATGCCACAACTTCGGCGGTGTACTTGAGCCCCGCTACATTGTCGGCGCGGAATCACTTGACCAGTGAGCTATTACGCACTCTTTTAAGGATGGCTGCTTCTAAGCCAACCTCCTGGTTGTCTGAGCAACTCCACATCCTTTCCCACTTAGCACACGCTTAGGGGCCTTAGTTGGTGGTCTGGGCTGTTTCCCTCTCGACTATGAAGCTTATCCCCCACAGTCTCACTGCTGCGCTCTCACTTACCGGCATTCGGAGTTTGGCTGACGTCAGTAACCTTGTAGGGCCCATTAGCCATCCAGTAGCTCTACCTCCAGCAAGAAACACGCAACGCTGCACCTAAATGCATTTCGGGGAGAACCAGCTATCACGAAGTTTGATTGGCCTTTCACCCCTACCCACAGCTCATCCCCTCCATTTTCAACTGAAGTGGGTTCGGTCCTCCACGACGTCTTACCGTCGCTTCAACCTGGCCATGGGTAGATCACTTCGCTTCGGGTCTAGATCACGCCACTGCAACGCCCTATTCAGACTCGCTTTCGCTACGGCTGCCCCACACGGGTTAACCTCGCGACGTAACACTAACTCGCAGGCTCATTCTTCAAAAGGCACGCCGTCACCAGAATCAGACTGGCTCCGACGGATTGTAAGCACACGGTTTCAGGTACTGTTTCACTCCCCTCCCGGGGTACTTTTCACCTTTCCCTCACGGTACTGGTCCGCTATCGGTCATTAGGGAGTATTTAGGCTTATCAGGTGGTCCTGACAGATTCGCACGGGATTTCTCGGGCCCCGTACTACTTGGGATACTCTCACAGGCGGTACAAA
>NZ_QRGQ01000033.1:0-2082 GCF_003367205.1 Arthrobacter sp. RT-1 | reverse complement strand
ATCGGCTGTCGAAACGGACGTTGCCCACGCTGCGGACAACACAAACCCACTCGCCGGATACATTCCCACAGCCGAAAAGGGCGCGGCCTCAGGTGTTGCTACCCTAGACCCAAACTCAAAAATTCCCCCCACACAACTACCCGACCTTTCAACTTACTTTCCCGCGGCGGGCGGGAAAACCAAAACGGACGGGCAGAACATTAGGAACCTGCGTCGGCCGGTCCTTGCCATCGACAGCATGTTCCCCAACGCCCGAGTTGACCACCAAATTGTGTGGGCAGACGAGACTGTCGGCCGTGCCTACTCTATTGGCGCCGACAAGGGTCTCCGGCTACAGACATGGAACCCAATTGCAGGATCAGTGGACGTAGGTGCGTTCAATACTGGACCGCGGTCGTTTGGCAACGCAACACAGACGTGGGCGTTCCACGGACTGTTCTTTCGCACCTCAACGGGAGCTCTCCTTATGGAACAGTTAGATGGGCGCGTCACGACTCTGCAACGCTCGGCCCCTGCAAGCGACGGAGTAGCTTGGACAACTGTCATGACCATGCCCGGCGACGTAATGCCCTTGGGGCCGGGCTCAATTTGTCAAGACTCCGTGTCGGGTCACCTGTATTTCACAGAGTATTCCAGCGGGACAACCCTGACGCATATAAACATTCTTAGGTCCACGGACGATGGTGTGACGTGGACGGTTTGGAAGTCCCTACCCAAGCACAACAGTGCAAATAATACGATCCGGCACTGGCATGGATCCCGCTACGATTCAATTTCTAAGCGTGTGTACTTTACCGCAGGGGACCAAAACGACATTGCCGGACTATACCGGGCCAATGCAGCAGGAACGGATATTGAGCCGGTTATTTTGAACAAGCAGATCCGGGACAAGTTCGGGCTGATCGCACCCGCTCGTTCTATCGATATAATGTTTTTTCAGACCCATATAGTGTGGGGTTCTGATGGTGCAGGTGGGCAAAATCATATTTACCGCATGGCCCGCGACCAAATAGGTGCAGCGAATCCCGTGGTAGAACAAGTCGCCGCTATCGATAACACGTCATGGTGGGCTCAGAAGGTGCGCAATGACGGTTCTATGTGGGTCTGTTCATCGTCTTCAGAGATTGGTGGCGGAGATGGGAGTGAAGATAGTGGGGTGTCTCACCTCTACGCAGTCAGTGACAATGGGGGGACCGTAGACGAAATTGCCGCCGTTTCAATGGAAGGCACTTATGGTGCTGGGTCTTTGTCTTGCTTGTCGAGCCCGGGGAGTGGTGGTGATGTGTTCTGGATGCGGGCACATGCGTACCAGGAATACCCGTTCCGCACCAATAGTGCCTTCCAGTTCCGCGCACGGGTTGGTTACGGCGCCGTTCCGCTAATCAAGCCCAGGAACAGCCGACCCATTGTCCAAGTGCCAGAATCCCGCAACTGGGAAGGTTCGCTGAATGCGCTGCAAGTGAAGAAGTTCGCGCACACCGCCACGCCACCGGAAGTCAGGACGCTCATCATTCTCAATATGGGCGTTAAAGTTTTGGCAGGAAAGGCCAACAGCGTCAAACTGCAGGTTTGGAATGCCACCACCGGGTCCCTTATCCACGAACTATCAGGTGCGCACCAAAACTGGCGAATGTCCTATTCAGCGAGCCAAGAATACGCTTACAAATATATACTTGGCGCGAATGATCAGGTTGAGTTTCAAGTGGTTGAAACAAGCGGGGCTTCTGTTGGTTCCGTGTGCGCCTTTATTGAGTTCGGGTACGGATTCTAAGACGAGTTGTGCGGGTCAAGATAATGACCGTAATCTCTTGTTCGCCACGCAAGTCCCAGTAGCCACTATCAATTCCGCTATGTGAGGAAATTGCATGGGTGGTCAGGTTTAGGGGTATCACTGAAGCTCGCCATCACGTGTGCTCCTATCTAGCGTGTGGCGTCCGATACCCGAGAATGGCAAGCAAGACTGGACCGATGATAATAGCTGTTCGCTTGCAAGTACCGCTAACGGCTGAGCAAGTACCAGCTTGAGGAATATACGCGTAAGTCCCACTGTGGCTAAACAAAGCCAACGGAAATAGCTTCAAG